>CAZLMZ010000006.1:0-36692 GCA_964560475.1 uncultured Anaerolineae bacterium | reverse complement strand
ATCTTCAGAAGATGCGGAGGGACTCATCTGAGCTGTACGCGTCGGAGCTTCCTGCGCCACAGCTTCCTGCGCCACAGCCGCTGCATCTTCCGACGAGTCTCCTCTCACCGCACCACGGACGCGACACCGCTTGCCCAACACTGCTGTCAGCGTATGCTCGACAATGCGGCGGTTCTCCTCTTTCTCGAGCTTTTCGGAGAGAAACGTACTTGCGAACTCGAGCACGACCCGGTTCCCGTGCTCCACCTTCCGCAGAGCTGCAGAGTTGACCAATGCCTCGACCTGGCGGCTCTCCGCCCGTATGGCATGCCGGATCTCGATCCACGCCTGTTCGACTTCCTCCAGGGCAACTGTGTCCGCTCCGGCCTTATCGACCTGTTGTGAACCATCCGCCTCTTTGGCGGCAGCGATGGGGCCCTCGGCGACAACACGAGGCGGGGCTGCCGGAGGCCGCTCGACCGCAGGCGTGCCAGCGACCTCACGCTTCCGCTCCGATGGGACAGGCGCCGGCATAGCAGCACCTTCGCTGGCGACCGGCGCGACGGAATCTGCCTCCCTCAGAGCTGCCTCGACAAAGGTCAGCTCGAGGGCCAACTGATTCTGATCGCTCGCCCGCAGGTCCAACTGCGCCTGATTGAACAGCTTGATCGCGCGCAGCAGCTCGCGTGTCGAGAAAAGGTCGATCACCCGCTCCAGGCGCAGGCGCGTCGGAGCATCGATGTCCGTCAGCGCAGCCTCGCCGCCGACGCGAAGCAAGAGCAGCCAGCGAAGCTGTTCTACAACTTGCGCAGTGAATTGCCGGATATCTGCCCCAGACACGACGACCTCGTTGATCACGTCGAGGCCAGCGCCCACATCGTGTGACGCCAGGTGAGCGAGCAAAGCATCGATCACCTCGTCCCCGCTCAAGCCAAGCACCGAGCGCACCCTTTCGAGCGTCACCTCCGATGCGCCGTATGCCGTGAGCTGGTCCAACAGGCTGATCGCGTCGCGCGCACAGCCAGCAGACATGCGCGCGATGAACTGCAGCGCATCGCTTTCTACCTGCAGCCCCTCTTCTGCTGCAATATATCCCAGCCGCTCCACCAGGGCCGCGAGGGATATGCGATGGAACTCGAAATGCTGGCAGCGCGAGAGAATAGTGGGCAAGACCTTATGTGGTTCGGTTGTCGCCAGGCAAAAGATCACGTGCTCGGGCGGCTCCTCGAGCGTCTTGAGCAGAGCATTGAACGCCGAAGTGGAGAGCATGTGCACTTCGTCGATCACATAGACCTTGTAACGTGCCTCGTTGGGACGAAATGCCACCCGGTCACGGATCGCTTCACGGACATTGTCCACGCCCGTGTGTGAAGCTGCGTCCATCTCGATCAGGTCGAGTAGGCGGCCCTCGTTGACCGCCTGGCAGATCGTACACTTGTTGCAGGGCCGCTGGGCGAGATCGGGCTCCAGGCAGTTGACGGCCTTGGCCAACAAGCGTGCCATCGTCGTCTTGCCCGTGCCACGCGGGCCCGAAAAGAGGTACGCGTGCGAGATACGACCGGCACGCAGTGCATTCCTGAGGGTCGTGGTCACGTGCTCCTGCCCCACAACATCCTCGAACCGCTGTGGCCGCCATTTCAGGTAGAGCGCTTGAGAAGCCATTTGTCCCTCCAACTCGGTACCCTAGTTTACCATCGTTGATGCTTTTGATCAAGCGTGTCAACGCCGCTCACATCCTCTGCACGTGCGAAAGCTTGCTACGCAGAACAATCTATGATACACTCTGTGCCATGTATCTGTCACGGCTTGCGCTAACCAACTTTCGCAACTATGCCCGGCTGTCGCTCGATATGCCGCGCCGCATCATGGTGCTGCAGGGCGCAAACGCCCAAGGCAAGACGAACGTCCTCGAGGCGATCTATTACCTGACCGCTGCCAAATCGCCCTATGCGGGAAGCGATACCCAGCTTGTCAACTGGCTCGCCGATCAGGATGATCTGCCCCATGCGCGCGTGGAGGCCGAGCTGATTCGCAGCAACACGCTCACCCGCATCGAGATCACCCTCACCCGCGACGAACGCAACCACGAGCGCTACCGCAAGCACATCCGGATCAACGGTGTGGACAAGCGCGTGATGGACCTGATCGGCGTGGCCAATATCGTGCTCTTTATGCCCCAGGACATCTCGCTCGTCGATGGCTCCCCCTCCGGTCGCCGGCATTATCTCGACGCAACGCTGTGTCAGATCGATCCACGTTACTGTCGCGCGCTGGCTCAATATGGCCGCGTCCTGGAACAGCGGAATGGTCTGCTGCGCCAGCTTCGTGACCGCGGAGGATCGCCAGAGCAACTGCGCTTCTGGGACGACCGGCTCGTCGAGCATGGAGCGCAGATCATTGCTCGCCGCCAACAGGTGATCCTCGACCTGGAGGCACTCGCCCAGACCATCCACCGTGACTTGAGCGGAGGGCAGGAGCGGCTGCGACTGCGCTACAGTCCCAGCTTTGACCCTCAACATCCGCAGGAGGACGACCAGCAACTGCGCCTGGGGTTGGATCTACCCCCACCGATCTCGATGCCCCAAGACCCAGAGACGGTTCAAGAGGCCTTTCGCGTGCGACTGCAGTCAACGCAGGACGAGGAAATCGCGCGTGGTATGACGCTAAGCGGGCCGCACCGCGATGACATGTTGTTCCTCAACGGCCAAATCGACCTGCGTACCTATGGATCGCGCGGGCAACAGCGCACAGCCGTACTGGCGATCAAGTTGGCCGAAGTGGGGCTCATGGCCCACGTCACGGGAGAACAGCCCATCTTGCTGCTCGATGAGGTCATGTCCGAGCTGGACGCCAGCCGCCGGCAGTACCTCTCTCAGCAGATCGCCCAAGCAGAGCAGTCGCTCGTCACGACCACCGATCTGGATGCGCTGACACCCGATGTGCTCAAACTGGCCGCCGTATACTCGGTATCCCAGGGACGCCTGGAGCGCATCGGCCTTCAGAGCTAGCGCAGAGGCTCCGTAGACGCCTTGAAGGCATGGCCCGCCATCCCCGCCACCATCGCTCGACGTTCTGCAAGCCGTACGTCGACCAAAAGGGCACCGTTTCGTGAAAGCTAAGGCGAATCGTCTGTGGCAGATCCTGCGCCTGGGTGCACTCTCGATCCCATTGGCGTTTCTGCTTCTTTTTTTCTTCTACCCGTTGGCCGGGGTCCTGGCACGCAGCATCCAGCTCCATGGGCTGCCTGCACTGCCCAGCCTTGGTTATCTCGGTCGCCTGTTGTGGTTCACGTTCTGGCAGGCGGCTGTGTCCACGCTGCTAACCCTGGCACTAGGCCTCCCCGGCGCACACGTCTTTGCTCGTTACCGCTTCCCATGTAAGTCGCTGCTGGAAGCACTGACGACGATCCCATTTGTCCTACCGACGCTGATTGTCGCGACGGCATTCCTTGCGCTGATCGGCCCGAATGGCATCGTCAATACGGCGCTGGACACCGTGCTAGGGCTCAGTAGGCCGGCAATCAACCTGCAGCACACCATCTGGATCGTGCTGCTCGCCCATGTCTTTTATAACTATAGCGTTGTCGTGCGCATCGTCGCCACGTTCTGGGCCAGCCTCGATCCCAGCCTGGAGGAAGCCGCCCGTGCGCTTGGTGCCGGCCGCTGGCAAGCCTGGAAGGAAGTGACGCTGCCGCTTCTCCTTCCCTCCGTTGCCGCAGCCGCCCTGCTGACCTTTCTGTTCTGCTTTACCAGCTTTGGGGTCATCATGGTGCTGGGTGGGCCGCGCTTTGCCACGCTCGAGGTCGAGATCTACCGCCAAGCTGTGCAGCAGCTCAACCTGTCGCGTGCGGCCCTCCTATCTGTCATCCAGTTGTTCATCACGTTTGTCGTGATGCACGCCTATACCAGGCTGCAGCGCCAGATCGCACGTCCCCTCGATTACCGCTCACAGCAGACCACACAGCGCCGCCCTGTCACGCGGCGGTCCCGGCTGTGGGTATCTGGCAACGTGCTGCTCATGGTCGGTCTGCTCGTCCTCCCCCTCCTCGCCTTGTTGTGGCGTTCCTTCACCCTGGGCGGGTCTCTGACGCTGCGCTACTATCGTGCCTTGTTCCAGAATCCAGGCCGCTCCGTGTTCTATACTGCACCCCCCGAAGCGATTCGCAACTCGCTTCTTTTCGCCGGCCTGGCAGTCGTGTTCTCCCTCCTCCTCGGCATACTCGCTGCTTATCTGCTGGCCGGCCGCACAGACAGGACCAGCCGCCTCCTGCGCTGGCTCGATCCGATCCTCGTATTGCCGCTCGGCGCATCTGCCGTGACATTAGGCTTTGGCTACATCGTCTCCTTTGGGCGCTCCCCCCTGAACTGGGTCGCCTCTCCGGCTCTCGTGCCGGTCGCCCACACCCTCATTGCCTTTCCCTTTGTCCTGCGCAGCGTGCTCCCTGCCCTGCGCGGCATCCGCCCTGCCCTCCGGGAAGCAGCAACCGTACTGGGATCGCCAGCGAGCCGCACCTGGCGCGCCATCGACTTGCCCCTGCTCGCCCCTTCGATAGCTGTAGGCGCTGTGTTTGCCTTTACCATCTCGATCGGCGAGTTCGGGGCAACGCTGCTCATCGCACGCAGCGAATACGCCACGATCCCGGTTGTGCTCTACCGCTACCTCGCTCAGCCGGGGCTGTCCAACGTCGGGCAAGCACTGGCGATGAGCACGATCCTGATGGCAATCTGTGCCATCGCCTTCGTGGCGATAGCAAGGTTGCGGGTCGGTGAGGTTGGAGGGTTCTGACCGTGCCCTTCCTGCACGATCTGGAAAGAATGGGTCGATGAGCTCCATCCTCCGCATCCGTGACCTTCACAAGCGTTTTGGCCGAGGACCCGATGTCCTGCAAGGGATCGACCTCGACGTCGACGAAGGGGAGATCGCCTCCCTCCTCGGCCCATCTGGGTGCGGCAAGACCACGCTGCTCCGCATCATCGCCGGACTGGAAGAACCGGACCGCGGCACTATTTACTTTGAGGGGCAGGATGTCTCCCCCATCCCCGTGCACGAGCGTGGCTTCGGACTGATGTTCCAGGACTATGCCCTGTTTCCGCACAAGGACGTCGCTGCCAATGTCGCCTTTGGCTTGCGCATGCAAGGGCACCCCCCACAGACCATCCGCCGCCGGGTGGATGAGATGCTCGCCCTGGTGAACCTGGAGCAGCTAGCGCATCGGGACGTGAACCAGCTCTCAGGCGGCGAGCAGCAGCGCGTTGCCCTCGCTCGGGCCCTTGCTCCCCAGCCACGGCTGTTGATGCTCGATGAGCCGATCGGTGCCCTCGACCGCACTCTGCGCGACCGACTGCTTGAGGAGCTGCGCTCTATCTTGAAGCAGGTCGACGTGACCGTCCTCTATGTGACGCACGATCAGACCGAGGCCTTTGCGGTTGCAGATCGCGTGATCCTGATGCGCGAGGGGCAGGTCGTGCAGTCCGATCCTCCCGAGGTCGTCTATCGTCGTCCTGCGGACGTGTGGGTTGCCCGCTTTCTTGGCATGCGGAACCTGCTGGAAGGCACACAAGTACGGCCGGGCGTCGTGCACACGGCGATTGGAGAGCTAAAAGTCGAGGCATGTGGCGACGGCCCGCTGACTGTCCTCATCCGTCCCGAAGCGGCCACGCTCGACGATGGCGCACCAGGCAGCCAGCTAGAGTGCACCCTGGTTCGTCGCTCCTTTCGCGGTGCTCTGTCACACATCCAAGTACGGTGCGCGCCTGGAGTGCTGTTGGCCTTTGAGCTGCCAGCGCACATCGCGCTGCCAGATATAGGCGAGACGATAAAGATGACCATCCGGCGTGATGCCATCGTCTGTTTTGACCGCTAGTACTATGTGACCGGATCGTTTGCCCACATTGCCTTTTCGCTCGCCTTCTTCAAGACCGCCTACCCATCCGAGTCGGGAGACGAGCCCCGGCTGAAACCAATCGCGCTCTGCTGCGTAGTGTATAGCGGGAACAGGCAAGGGAGAGCATGGAAGAGCAGGAACAGACCTGGGTCGAGCAAGCCTTGGCAGGAGACACGGCCGCGTTTTCCAGCCTGGTCGAGGCATATCAGAGGCCCGTATACAACCTAGCCTACCGGATGCTAGGCAATGCGGCGGAAGCAGAAGATGCAGCGCAAGAGGCATTCATCCGGGCGTATACGCGCCTCGATACATATGACCCATCGCGCAAGTTCTCTTCGTGGATGCTGTCCATCGCCTCCCACTACTGCATCGACGTGATACGGCGGCGACGAGTGAACCTGCTATCGATCGAAGAGCTGCCTCCGATGACCGATCTGTCGATGCCGAGATCTGCGCACCCCGAACATGTGGTGTCGAGGGGCCAGGTCGCTGACCAGGTACAGCAGTTGCTCTGTACACTGCCGGACCATTACCGTATACCGGTCATCCTCCGCTACTGGTACGACATGTCGTACCGCGAAATCGCGGAAACGATGGAGGTGACCGAAAGCACAATCAAGACGCGCTTGCATCGCGCTCGAATCAAGCTCGCCGAGTGTATGCAGCGCAAGAGTGATTCATCAGAAGGTCCATCTTATGAACAAACAGCATTGTGAATCTTATACCGAGTGGATGTCCCTGGCACTAGACGGGATGCTCAACGCAACAGAAACACACCTGCTCCACAGCCACATTGCGTCGTGCCCTCTGTGCGCAAGCACGTGGCAAGCGATGCAGCAGGCCTCCAGCATGCTTCGCGCCGCGCCCCTTGTAGCGCCTGAGGTCGGCTTTGTCGAGCGTTTTGAGGCACGACTGGCCTATCAGGCCGAGCAGCGGCGCCGGACGATGATCTGGATGTTGCTCGGCCTCGGTGCCATGGTCCTTGCCTTGCTCGCGCTGCCTTCGGTCTTTGACGTGCTGCGCTTGACAGGTCACGTGGTCCTTCCCTACCGGGTCACTGCCTACGCGACGGCGGTACTGGATTGGCTCTACCTTCTTACGTCCGCCCTCCTCGAGGCGGTGGGGACGTTGGCTCGTTCGGTGTGTAGCGGTGCAAATACAGGAGCCTGTGTACTCCTGGCTGCCGTGCCTGCGGCCTTGATCGTCCTGTGGACCCGGCTGGTGATCGGCAGGCTGGCCGGCCAGCGCGCTCGATGATGCGTTTTCAGAGAGACTTGCCGAGTGCCGGTGGAGCAAGAATGACCAAGAGACTGACTGCCTTCCTGACCGTGGTTGCTGCGCTCGCCCTTACGGGCTGCTGCTACATATCCCCGACCGAAGGAGAAGCATCTCAACGGCTACTCAACCGGATCGGCACGGGGCCAGCTCAACACCAGTCATACCAGGTGGACCTGGAAGGGGCAGAAGAAGTTCAGGTCGATATGCAGTTTGGCGCCGGAGAGATCGAGGTCCTTCCAGGAAACAGCGCTGCGCTGCTGGATGCCGAGTTCATATATAACCTCGCTGCGTTTGAGCCGACAGTATCGTATCAAGTGCAGGAAGGACGAGGAGAGCTCGCAATTCGCCAGGACCCTGCTCGCACAGCCTGGCAGCCGGCTGCGCAGATCCGCAATGAGTGGCGGCTGGAGTTCGCCGACCGGGTGCCCCTCGAGATGACATTCGCTGTTGGTGCGAGCCAGGGTACGATCGAGCTCGGTGGCCTCCGGCTTACCCAGTTCGAGCTAGATTCCGGTGCTGCCGACCTGACCGTGCAGTTCAGCGCAGCCAATCCCGAGCGGATGCTGTCTCTCGTGGTCCGCAGCGGAGCGGCCCGCCTGAAGCTGCTCGGCCTCGGCAATGCTGGCACCGAGACGCTCCGCTTTGATGGGGGTCTAGGCACTTACGTCTTTGACTTTCAAGGTGCATGGCAGCGGCCGATGACGGCTGATATCCTGGCTGGCGCCAGCCAGGTGGAGCTTCGCGTCCCGCGCGACATCGGCGTACGGGTCTGTCCGGGAGACCTGCGCAGTGCAGACTATGGCGGGCTGCAGGCAAGCGGCGGCTGCTACACTAATGAACGGTATAGCGAGGCCGGCATCCACTTGGACGTCAACCTGGATCTGGGCCTCGGCGAACTTCAGGTCAAACAAGTCGATCAAAAGTGAGGTGATGACGTGAAAAAGGTAAAATGGCTGTTTTTGCTCGTGTTCGTGTCTCTCCTGGCGGCGGTCCCTGTCCTGGCGGACGGCCCCAGTGGTGATGTGGTGATCTGGGGCGACGACTATACGCTGCGATCGGGGCAGACGGTTCAGGGCGACCTGCTGGTCTATGCCGGCAACGTCGTCCTGGAAGCAGGCAGCAAGGTCGAGCGCAATGTCACGCTCTTTGGCGGCGACCTCGATGCTGCAGGCGAGATTGGTGGCGACGTCACCGTATGGGGCGGCGATATCACCGCCCGCTCGGGTGCCGTCATCCGTGGTCAGGTCGTCTCGGTAGGCGGAACAGTGTCCAGCGAGACAGGTGCAGATATCCGTGGCCAGGAATGGCAGGGCCTGCCGTTCCGCGTCCCCAACCCGCCAACGCCACCGATCCCGCCCCGGCCGCCGATCGTGAGCCGCTATCAAGACTGGGGCAGCCGGTGGTGGCAGCATGTCGGTGCCATATTCCGCAGTGCCTTCGGCGTGATCGTGTTGACGGTCCTTGGCATCCTGGTCGTGGTGTTCATCCCACGGCACACGGATACCGTGGCCGAGACGATTGCCAAGGCGCCCCTGCAGAGCTTTCTGACGGGATTGGCGGCATGGATCGTCGTGCCGGTCGTGGCCGCTGTGCTGATCATCACGATCTGCCTGAGTCCGGTGGCTGCGCTGTGGCTGCTCGTTGCCGCAGTGGCACTGTTGTTCGGCTGGATCGCGGCCGGGCTGCTACTTGGGGTGCGGATCCTTCGCGCAGTGACGGACAAGGAGCCGAACCCTGTGCCTGCGGTTGCCCTGGGCGTGCTGATCCTGTCCTTGCTTGCCTTCGTCCCGTGCGTTGGGCTGTTGCTCTCTGCAGTGGTATTGACCTGGAGCATGGGAGCGGTTGCCTACTCGTTCTTCGGGACGCGGGCGTACAACGAGCCCCCTCCCAAGATCCTGTCCAGCACAAAGCAAGAGCGATCGTAATCGATCCGCTCACCCGCAGCATTGCCCGAAACCCGCCTCTCACAATACGAGAGGCGGGTTTCACGCTACACGCGTTCGTGCTATAATAGCAGACGTGAATGAGCACAGTGAGCTTTCCCGGCAGCAAGATAGCCCATCACCCACGCCGCGCCTTCAGCAAGCTGTGGGCCGGGTTGCCACCTTGATTCTGGTTCCTTCCGCAGTTGCCGTTCCACTCGGTCCAGCATGGGCGGTGCTGAGTGGCATGGTCGCCGCTGGGCATTGGCGCTGGGAAGGCAGCGTGTTGCTCTCACTGATCATCGCCGCCTTTGTTAGCGAGGTCCTGTGGAGCTCTTGGCGCGCCCAGTTGGTTGATGCCAACTGGAGACAGTTTCGGCGTCTGCACCCCCTACCGGCTCAGGGTGACCCCATGCCACTTCCTCCCTACGCCAAGCCTGGTTCGCCGATAGGTCGTCTCCTCATGCAAGTAGGCCGGATCCGCCTCTGGATGCGAGAAGAGCTGCCGGATGAGCGCCGCGGCATGCTCATTGCGACAGTAGTGCTGCCTCCCCTCATCCTCCTCCTGTCGGCCCTGGTCAGTATGCAGATGCTGATCCTATCTGCAGCGGCGCTCTCCATCGTGATCCTGGAATGGCGTGCTGCGGAAAGGGAACACGGCCACGATGCGCTTCGCGCCGGCCTGGAGGTTGGGCTTAGCTGGCTGGCCGGACACCTGGTTATGGCCCCCTTGACGCCCGTGTCACTCGTTCTTGCATGCTGCTATGCCATGGCATACCAGGGCGTTTTGTCTGTCCAGCGACCACCGGACCGACCCGCGCGCGTCCCCTCGCTGGCACTACTTCTCAGCGGGCAAGTAGCAGCAGGGCTGATTGTGCTCTTGTCTGGGAAGCGAGCCCCCCTGATCGGTACAGCTACGCTGGGTTTCCTGATCGCACCCCAGTTGCTGCTGCTGGCAGGTACGTCACCGCACGGCCACGCCTATGCCCGGCGTGTAGCCCCCTTCCTGATGTTGGCCATGCCCATTGCAGCGTGGGCATCCTGATGAGCATTGGCATCGGGATCGGGCTGGGCCTCGGGATCTTGCTCCTGGCTGGTTCCCTCTATTGGGCCTTTGTCATCACCGAGGGGGCCTACCTGGGGTCACGTGTCGTGGCCTGGACCTATGATCTCACTGCCGCCAAGTACGACGCGATCAAACGCTTTCGGCTGGCAGACGACGTATGGCTCTTGTCGAGCCCAATGGTGGTCGCCCTCAAGGGAGTCAATGCTCCCCTCGTTCTCGATGTCGCGACCGGGACCGGCAGGATGCCAGTTGCTCTGTTTGCGCAAGGAAGCTTTCGCGGCCACGTCGTTGGGCTCGACCTATCTGCTCGGATGCTCGAACAAGCAAATGCCAAGCTTCACGCTCATGCTGGACGCTATGCCTTGCTCCACCACGAGGCCCAGCAACTCCCTTTTCCCGACGATACCTTCGATGCTGTGAGTAGCCTGGAGGCGCTCGAGTTCATGCCCAGACCCAAGCGCGTCCTCTCGGAGATGGCGCGCGTGCTGCGCCCAGGCGGCGTTCTTGTGGTGACAAACCGTATTAACTGGGAAAGCAAGCTGATGCCAGGCAAAGCCTTCACCGACGACGAGATACGTGCCATGTTGCAGGCTGTTGGCCTAGTTCAGATCGAGATTCGCCCTTGGCAAGTGTACTATGACCTGATCTGGGCGCGCAAGGAAGGCCAGCGCTCCCTGCTTGGCACAGGAATCAGGGAACTGGGCAGTATTCTCCGTTGCCCACGATGCGGTGCCACACCGCTCGAGGAGACCCCACAAGCGTACGTCTGCTCCTCTTGTGGGAAGAGGTACCCCGTCCGCAACAGCATCGTTGACCTCGTGTAGCGCGGCTGTCCTGGCACGCGATATAGGCATCACTGGTTAGGTAGCACAAGGTTGCAGCGGGTCGATCGAAGCGACCCAACGCGATTGACAAGGGCATCCTTTGCCGGTATACTAGCCGCGATCCCCCGCCGTTGAGCAAATACAAGCAACACATCCTGGCTGACGCCAGGATCGCCCATTACGCCGGTCGAGTGGACTATGGCAAGGAGAGAACGGCTATGGAACTCCAAATCGTCAAGATCGAAAACCCCGATGAGCGAAACCTAATCCTTGGGCAGAGCCATTTCATCAAGACCGTCGAAGACTTGCATGAAGCGATGGTCACCGCGGTACCGGGCTGCAAGTTTGGCCTGGCCTTCTGCGAGTCTTCAGGGCCCGCTTTGGTGCGCGCCTCTGGGACCGACCATCGCCTGGTCGCGCTGGCCAAAAAGAACGCGCTTGCCCTTTCTGCCGGGCACGTCTTTCTCATCATACTCGGCGAGGGATTGTACCCGGTCAATTTCCTCAACCAGATCAAGCTGATCTCGGAGGTGTGCCGCATCTTTTGCGCTACCGCCAACCCGCTCGAGGTCATCGTAGCCGAGACTGAGCAAGGGCGCGGCGTCCTTGGCGTGATCGACGGGATCAAGAGCAAAGGCGTCGAAACCGACGAGGACGTACAGGCACGCAAGGATCTCCTCCGCACGATCGGCTACAAGCTGTAGGAGCGTCACATGGCTTACCTGCTGGGCATCGACGTCAGCACTACTGGAAACAAGGCCTTGCTCGTGTCTACGGATCCGGCACAGGCAGGACAGGTGGTCGGCGTGGCCGTCACAGAGAATCCCATCTCCACGCCGAGGCCGCTGTGGTCAGAACAAGACCCCCACGACTGGTGGGATGGTGTTCAAGACGCGATCCGCCAGGTGCTCGCAAAGACCGGTGTGAGCGGCAAACAGGTAGCCGCTATCGGCCTGACCGGGCAGATGCACGGGCTCGTCCTGCTCGACGAACGAGGCGACGTGCTGCGGCCGGCGATCTTGTGGAACGATCAGCGAACCGGCCCTCAGTGCACCTGGATCACCGAGAAGGTAGGCATGGACAATCTGCTCGCGTGGACGGGAAGCCCGGCCCTGACCGGCTTTACCGCCCCCAAGGTCCTTTGGGTCCGCGAGAACGAGCCGCAGATCTATGCCAGGGCAGCACACATCCTGCTGCCCAAGGACTATGTCCGTCTCAAGCTCACCGGCGAGTATGCCACTGATATGGCGGGCGCGTCCGGCATGTCGCTGCTCAACCTTGAGAAACGAGACTGGTCGAGAGAGATGCTCGACGCCCTCGACATCCCGCGAGAGTGGCTTCCCCCCACGCACGAGGGCCCCGAGATCACAGGCACGGTTAGCCCAGAAGCCGCCGCGGCTACAGGCCTTGCCACTGGCACGCCTGTCGTCGGCGGTGGCGGCGATCAGGCCGCAGGTGCTGTAGGCGTAGGCGCCGTGCGGGCAGGGGTCGTAGGCCTCGTACTCGGCACATCGGGCGTGGTTTTTGCCCCGACCGATAGTCCCCTCATCGAGGAGCACGGCAGGCTGCAGGCACACTGCCATGCCGTTCCTGGACGCTGGCACCTCATGGGCGTCATGCTCTCTGCAGCAGGCAGCCTGCGCTGGTATCGGGATACCATCGCACCGGGCACCAGCTACGACGACCTGCTGCTTCCAGCCGCCGATGAACCCATTGGCAGCGAAGGATTGGTGTTCCTGCCCTACCTCACTGGCGAGCGCGCCCCCTACCCAGACCCGAACGCGAGAGGCGCGTTCGTTGGCCTCACCGTCCGCCACACCATCCCGCACATGACCCGCTCCGTCCTGGAAGGCGTGGCCTTTGGACTACGCGACAGCATGGAGCTAATCAAAGACGCGGGGCTCGGGCAGATCGAGCAGGTTCGCGTCTCGGGTGGCGGGGCCCAGAGCGCCCTCTGGCGACAGATCCTGGCAGACGTGCTCGATACCGAGCTGGTCACGGTCAATACGACCGAGGGTGCAGCATATGGGGCTGCGTTACTGGCGGGCGTCGGCGTGGGCACGTGGGCCACTGTCGAGGCTGCGTGCGACGACACCATTCGTGTCCTAGAGCGAGTGGAGCCTGGTCCAGAACGAGTCGAGCGGTACGAGGCATTCTACGACGTCTACGCGGGGCTCTATAGCAGCCTCCGGGAGGCTTTCCGCCAGCTCACCTCGCTGGTTGTTTGAGCCGCCGAGTGGGTCGAGTCCGCGAGACGTGCGAGCAAAGGCGACCTCCGCCCTTGCGCCGTTGTGTGGACTTGGCTATAATCGGCTTACTGCTGGCCTGATATCCCGTTCAGGAGACAGATCTGTATGAGCAAGTTGACAGAGCTATACGACGAGATCCGCACGTGCACTCGCTGCGTGCTTGCCCAGGGGCGCACGCGGGCCGTGCCTGGCGAGGGGCCCGAGACGGCCGACGTGATGTTCATCGGAGAGGCACCGGGCTTTCACGAAGACAAGAGTGGCCGTCCTTTTGTAGGTGCTGCCGGCCGTTTCCTCGAGGACTTGCTCAGTGACATTGGCTTGCGGCGCGAAGATGTCTATATCGCCAATGTCATCAAGTGCCGTCCCCCTGGTAACCGGTCGCCAACCCCTACAGAGATCGAGACCTGCCGGCCATACCTCGATCAACAGATCGAGCTGATCCAGCCCCGGATCGTCATCACCCTGGGGCGATTCTCGATGGAGCGATACTTTCCTGGCGCCAGGATCTCTTCGATCCACGGTACTCCGAAAAAGATCGACGGCGTGTTGTACTATCCGATGTATCATCCCGCTGCGGCCTTGCACCAACCGTCCCTGCATCAGGACGTGGTCGACGATATGAAAAAGATTCCGGAACTGCTGGAACAGATCGAGCAGATCGAGGAATCGAACCGACCTGAGGATGCAGAGCAGCTCAGCCTGTTCTGACCCTGTGCAGAGAGAGGTGCCGCGATGATCTTTCGCCGCTAGCAGGGCACTGACGCCCCTCCGCTTCGCTTGGCTCAGTGACAAGCACGCAGCGCACGCGGCGAGCAGCTAGCATGCTAGCTTGCATATGCCGCGCGCTGCCTCTACGTGATGCTGCACTCTGCTTCACCTTGACAGCTTCCGTCCTATCCGGTAGAATGAACTTATGGGCACGTAGGTCTGTTGATGTACAGTGCCCCTTCCTTTCAGGTCCTACCTGCCATGTGGTTGAACGCCGGAGAGGCATACGCGTGGACAATGGTGAGAAGCTCATAGCAGCGTATTCTTGGGCCGTGATCCTCTTGGCCATCGCTATCCTCGTCGCCTTGACCGTCGCCGGTCATATCTATTGGACCGTGGCGCTGACGTTCCTCTCTTTAGGATGCATCCTG
The DNA here is from genome assembly GCA_964560475.1 of uncultured Anaerolineae bacterium. Lineage (GTDB taxonomy): Bacteria > Chloroflexota > Anaerolineae > JAFGEY01 > JAFGEY01 > BS750m-G44. The sequence goes on along the minus strand of CAZLMZ010000006.1, from coordinate 22,351 downwards.
TCTGAGTGGCGAGTCATCCACCTACCCCAGGGCGACAGCCTGACGCTGAGCATCATCTTTGCTTTGTTGGCGCTCGTTCTCAGCTTTGGTGAACCCACGACCCCGGCCCGCCAGGCCATCGGGGCCATGCAGGTGATGGCCATAGGTGCGGTCGTCGGATACGGTCTGACGCATCGCCCTTCGCCTCTACGTCTCGGATTCTATGTCGGCCATCACGTGATCGCCGCGGCTGTCGCTGGCGTCGCATTTGTGCTCGCGAGCAGTGAGCTCCCACGGTGGCTGCTCGATAGCTTTCACGTTCCCGCGGTCGTCACTTATGTCCTGGTGCTGTCCATTGTCTCTACACTGCTGATCAACCCCATCAACAAGCGCGTCCTCCACGAAGAAAAGCTGCCCAAGACGGATCCGCTCTATTCCCTCTTTCTTGCACCTATCGCGCTCACCGTGTTCTACTTCTTCGACACCCGGCAGCTCGATGTCGCCTCGCTCCTGGTACTTGCCCTTCCGCTGCTAGGTGTCCTGGCCACGTTTACGCTCTATGTAAATATCGACACTACCTACGGGGAGATCAATCAGCTCTACCGCATCTCGCGTGGATTCGTCACTGCGATGAGCCAGGAGCAGACCATTCATCGGATGAGCGAGAATATCGCGCACGCTGTGGCCGAACTGATCGCCCACGTGGACGTTTGTCTCGTCTACTCCAGGAATACAGAAGCCAACGAATACGTACTCACCAATCCCCACGACACGATACCTGCCCCCAAGATCGTGCTTCCGGGGCAGGGTCTGCTGGGGCGGGCTGTCCTCAGCGCAGCGGGGATACTGGTGCGCGACGCATCACGAGAGAATGGGCTGACCGTTGAGGAACGCGAGTGGCCGCCCAAGACGGCAGTCCTGGCGCATCCGATGTATGCTGAGCAGCAAAATGTAGGTCTCCTCGTACTGATCCGCAAGGGAGCAGCTTTTGCTGCAGAAGAGTTCCGCCTGGTGAGCATCGTCGCGAATCAGGCCGGAGGGACCCTGCACAATGCTCAGCTGTTCGAACAGTCACGACAACTGGCAGATGTGGATCGACAGCTTGGCATCCTGAACCAGGCAGCCTTTATCCAGCGCTCACAGCAGATCATGAACCAAGCACAGTTGTCAGACGAAAAGGTCGCCGTCTTGCTCGGCGACATCGACGACTTTCGAATTGTGAACAACACCTATGGACATCAGGTTGGGGACCAGGTGCTGTCCAGCGTTGCCGAGTTAATGCGCGATGCCATCGGCAGCGACGACATCGTCGGTCGCTGGGGCGGAGAGGAATTCGTGATTATGCTCCCCGGTACAGGTGAGCAAGGCGCCCTGGCGGTCGCCGAAGAGATCTGCCATCGTGTACGGGGACATACCTTCTGCTCGGACGACGGCACAGAGCTGCAGGCCACGATCAGTATCGGCGTGGCCATCTTTCCGCGCGACGCTGGGGACTTTGCCTCGTTGCACAAACAGGCAGATCGCGCGGCATATTTGGCAAAAAAGACCGGTAAAGACAGGGTCTGTCTCTACGAGGACCGCAAAGAGATCCTCGAGATAACACAGAGAGAGCCTACATCCGTAGCTACTTCGAGGGCAGAGGAGTGACCTAGGTGTACTACTGGGATCGTGCGAGGGAGTGGCTGGAGCGGGTCTTGGGGGTGACCGGCCACGTCCCCACACAGAACGTTGTACGTCGAGGTAGAAAGCGCCTCTTGGCCCTGTTATTCCTCTTTGATGCGCTGCTCATTGCTGCTACGCTGCTCTCTTTCCAGAGCGCGGAGCTGGTAGAACAAGAGCAGACGATCGAGGAAACGAGAGCTGTGTACGAGGTGCTCTACCACGACCAAGTCGTTACCGTCACAAGTGTCATCACTCAGGTCGTGCCATACGGTTCTATGCCCTAGCCCGAGCTTGGGGACGCCCGCTCCCGCCTTGAGAGGCAAGGAGACGCTATGGAATTTGAGCAGATCACGCAAGAACACACGAGGATTGCTGAACTCTCACGCCGGATCGGCCAGATCCTGGTGGAGCGTGGCGACTATGAGCAAGCGATGCATCAGTTTCGGCTGGGGCTCCAGTATCTGGAGGGAATCGAGCACAAAGAAGTAGCACGCATCTACAACGAGATCGGCCGCGTCTACTGGAGCCAGGGCAAGCTTGAGGAGGCCCAAGAGTGGACAGACAAGGCATTCGACCTTGCAGAGCGCCTCCTCGATCCGGATGAGCTCGCTCGCTTGCTGTTGTGGGCCGGAAAGCGCTACTTTCAGCAGGGAGACAATCGTCGCGCCGAGGAGCATTGGCTACGCAGCCTGGAGATCAGCCAAGAAACTGGCGACGCAATCATGCAGGCCCACCTTTACCAGAACCTGGGATGGCACAGCAAGGTCGTCGGAGACTATACCCTTGCGCTAGAGCGCCTTGAGCAGGGCAGGCGGCTCGCACAACAGAGTGAGGACATCCAATCTCTGTCGTGGATCGACGCCACGATTGGCGAGACGTACTATGCTCTGGGGCAGTGGGACCAAGCGATTGCCGAATTCCAGGCAAGTCTCCGATTTGCAGAGCAGGCTGGCGAGCGCAAGACGAGCTCTCGTGTCTATAGCTTCCTTGGCGATATCTATCGCAAGCAGGGGCGATGGACCGAAGCGGACGAATGCTACCAGCGCGCGCTGGCAGCGATTACCGCGACAGGCACGCCACAGACGTTGTTCGTAGTGCATCTCAGCCTGGGTATGATCAACATGGAACGCAGGCGATTTGCCAAGGCCAAGGAACATCTCGACAAGTGCTGGGACATTGCCAGCCGTGGTGTTGGCTATACCAGTCGCATGGCTGCAGTGAAAGCAGCCATGGCCGAACTGGCGCTGCTCACGGGCTCGATGGAGGAAGCCACACAAAACGTCGAGCAGGCGATCGAGCTGGCAGACGAAGCGAGCGTTCGCCAGGAACTGGCATATGCGACCATGGTCAAGGGTATGATTGCCGTTCGCAACCAGGCCTGGGACAGCGCATCGGAACACCTGGAGCAAGCCAAACATCTCTTCGAGGAACTGGGCGACAAGTACAATGTCGGGCGAGCGAACGCCGAACTGGCCGGCATGCGTCTGCAGCGGCAGGACGAACAGGACGGTATCGTAGCCAAAGAACACATCCTGGCAGCGCGCGAGATCTTTACAGATCTCGGTGCGAGAGGCGAACTGGAAAAGCTTCCCGCAGTCTAGGTGCCACACACGAGCAAGCAGGAGGTTCACGTTGGGGTTGCCGCTCCCTCGCCTGGGGGATCTGGTACCGGGTCTGAAACGATCGCTTCAATTGGACGGCAAGAAGCGCTTTGCACTGCTTCTTGCGTCCTTCAATGCACTGTTGATCGTGATCCTCCTGCTATCCGTCCGAAACAGCGAGACTCGCGTACGAATCCGGCACGCACGCCTCTATGTCACGCAGCTTCTGGAGCAGATTCAGATCGTCCAGACGCGCCAGGTCCAGGTGGCCTATATCACCGCCACGCCACACGTAGAGAGCATCGCCCTTGCTACAACGACGAGCACCTCTGTGGCCACACAGCCTACTGCAACGCCCTCACCGACGCCCGCCCCGACGGACACGCCGACCGAACAACCCCTGCCCAGCCCAACCAGCACATCAGAGGTGGTCACGACGCCTACGCCTGGGCCAACCAGCTCTTCTACACCGACAGGAACAGCTACGCCCACCGGGATCCCGACGTCGACGCCTGCACCTACGCTGACGTCGACCGGCACGCCTACTGCCCTTCCGACAGCAACAGCGACTCACACCCCTACACCCACGTTGCCGCCCAGTGCGACGCCGACGAATACACCAGCCGCGTACACGCTCGAGTTGAGTGCCACCCCTGGCCAAGTCGTAGGTGATGGAAGCTCTGTAGCCACGATTACCGCCCTGGTGCGTTATGCTGGTGGGGGAGACGTGCCGGATGGTACACAGGTAGAGCTCACGACCAGCCTGGGCACATTCGAGGGTGGGGTCAGCATCGTAGCAGTGACGCACGACGGAGTCGCGACGGCGCATCTCACCTCACCTTCCCTCGGGACAGCCACCGTTACAGGCATTGTCGCCTCGGTGACGAGAACGGTCCAGGTCGCCTTTGTCGCCGGACCGCCAGCTCAGATCGCGCTTATCGCGAATCCGACCAACGTGCCTGCCGACGGACTCACTGTGGTCACCGTTCAGGCCACGCTCACCGATGGCCGCGGCAACCCTGCCAGAGACGGCACCACTGTCGAGTTTGGGGCCACCCTCGGCACATTGAGCGCCACACAAGTTGGAACGAGCAATGGCATCGCCAGCGTCACGCTCGTGTCCACGTCGGCGGGACAGGCCACTGTCACCGCAACTGCCGGATCGGTCCAGCAGACGGTGGATGTGCGTTTCCGCCCGCTCGTTCAGATATTCACGAGTGCAAGTCCGTCCTCTGCGCCGGGGGGCAGCACAGTCAGCTATGAAGTACGCGTCACCAATGTGACCGCCGGCGGATCACCAGCATCGTTGCAGCGACTCGTGGACACACTTCCCACCGGCTTTGCCCACGTACCGGGATCGACCGCATCGCCAGCGTTTGGCTTTGATCCTACGATCAATGGGCAACAACTGGTGTGGACAGCACCTTCGCCCTACGACCTTGCCGCAGGCCAATCAGTGGTGACGACCTTCCAGGTATCCGCCCTCGCACCCGCTGGCACGTACCTGAATACAGCGCGCATCGAGGGCACCAACTTTGACCCGGCTAGCGTGGGACCAACCGCACAGGTGACTCTGCTGGCACCTGTCCTCGGTCCGATGCTGCCTGTGACGGGATGCTTTAGCATCGATCTGCCGGTGCGCGTCAACGGAACCAACTTTGTGCCCGGAAGCATAGCTCACTTGGGTGCCTGGAACCTCGCTGCGGTCTATGTCGACCAGGGTCATCTCGAGGGGACGGTGCCACAAGGGATCCCGATTGGCACCTATGATCTCGCTGTAAGCAATCCAGGCGGCGCCGCCGCTACAATGGCGAACGCGTTTGCCGTGATGGACTGCACCTCTGCTGCCACTACCCTGGAGAGCGGCTTCCTGGCGACGATCGGTCGCGAGCTAGTCTTTACCGCCCACCAAGGCGACAACGACTCGCTTCAGGAGCTCTTTGTCGAAGTCCCTGACAGCACTCCGGAGCCGATCTACATCCGCGTCTTTGACCCAGATTGTGGCGGTACGCTCGACAGGCAGGCCGGCTCGCACTGGAATACACCGTTTACCTTCACAGTCACCGGAGAGTCACCCACGCCGCTTGCCACACAGACGTTCACCGTGAGCCTGGCAACAGACGCGACGTGGTACAGCTTTGGACCATTTGCGGTTTCGGATGGCGAACCGAGAGCAGGCACGCGTGTCTTCAAACTTGGCGTGGTTGCGGGTCCAGAACCACCATTTGGCGAGGACGCCCTGGAGGCCGATACCAACCTCTATAACGTGATGGTGGCGCCAGATGAGTCGGGGACGACGTCGGTCCCCGGAAGCCGCATCTTTGCCTATTCGTGGACGTTCCTGATTCCAGAAACAGAGTGGCAGGTGCCGCCACGCGTGTTCCCGTGGGTGGACGTAAGGGTAACGACACTCGTCCAGCACAATTTCGACTATGACAATGATGCTTACGGGTCTGGAGCGGCAGGGATCTCATTGCAGACCCCTCACCGGACACTCGTGGGAGAGGACGGTGAAGTGTCTGGAAATGGAGTCGAGCGCAACAGCAGCTATGATCGGATCCCTGGCGAGCAGAACACGACATGGAGCATCCGCTGCTGGGCAGAGCCAACCGGGTCAGGCCCGCTTGGCTCGATTACCGATAACATCGTTACCTTCTGGGTCACGGACCAAAGCGGGCGAGAGCTCGTGACCTTTGCGCGATCCACGAACCGCCCGCCAAAGGAGCCGCACTAGAAGGTGGGTGTAACGTTTCTGTAACTGAATCGTAATCGCACGATGTCTCACGTAGTGGTAGAATGGGGGTATAGCCCGGTACAAGTCTATTGGGCCGAAGAGGAGACCACATGAGGAGATGCCTTACTTTACCGGCCGTTCTGTGCCTGCTAGGTCTGTCCCTGCTGATGCTCAGCGGTTTCACCTGGGTCGCTGCCCAGTCGCAGACCGTGCTCAGAATCGTCCCGCAGACGCTCAAGATTCGCGTGGGGGAAGTAGCGACCGTCGATCTCACAGTCGAGCAGGTTTCGGATCTCTTTGGCGCCCAGGTTCACCTGACCTTCGACCCTGCCGTGCTAGAGGTCGTCGACGCCGATACTTCCGAAGAAGGCATCCAGGTCGAGCCGGGTACCCTTCCTACGCCTGACTTTGTTGTGCAGAACATAGCCGACAACCAGGCAGGAACGATCGACTATGCCCTCACGCAGCTCAAACCCAGCGAGCCCCGCAGTGGCGATGGACTGCTCGCGCGCGTCACCTTTCGGGGAAAGAAGGCAGCCAGCACTCAAATCTTGCTGGAACAGTTCATGCTGGCAGATGTCGAGGGGAAGGCCATCGAGGCCCTTCCGCAGCATGCACAGGTCAGGGTGATGAACCGCTCGACCTGGATCATGATCGGTGTGGCAGGAGCCGCAGTCCTGCTCCTTGCGGGGGGCGGCATCGGATTCGCTATCAAGAGAAAGTGAGAATCTACAATGTCGACACGAACGAAAATCGCTACTGCTTTGCTCTGCCTCGTCGCCTTGGCGAGTGTGCTACCGGGCGCCCAGGTCCTGGCTCAAACGAGCAGCGTCGTGCTGATCCCGGTCTCGCAGACCATCGCTGTCGGCGAGTCCACGACGGTGACACTGCGCGCGAACAATGTCACGTCGCTCTACGGATACCAGGTCCAGCTCGCCTTTGACCCTGCTGTACTACAGGTGGTGGACCAAGACTCGGCCAAGACGGGCGTACAGGTCGCCTTGGGAAGCTTTATCTCGCCTGATTTCGTGCAGCAGAACAATGCGGACAACAGCACAGGACAGATCACCTGTGTCGTCTCCCAGTTGGCGCCGACAAATCCCGTCACAGGGAGCGGCGATCTAATGGTCATCACTTTCGAGGGCAAAGCGAATGGCCAGAGCACGATCACGTACACCGACCTCAAACTCGCCAAGTCAGACGGGACAGAGATCGTAGCAGTCACCGAAACCGCCGAGATCACAGTAGGTACCGGTGGACCGACCGCCACGCCGACGTCGACGGCGACGCCGACGCCTACACCAACGGGTACGCCCGCGACAGCGACGCCGACGCCGACCGGCACGCCACCAACTGCGACGCCGACACCGACACCGACCGCTACGCTTGAGCCGGGGCAGACAGTGATCTACGTCGTGCGCTCGGGCGACACGCTCTACTCGATCGCGCGCAGGTATGGTACGACCGTCCAGGCGATTGCCCAGCTCAACAACATCAGCAATCCCAGCCGGATCTACGCCGGCCAGCAGTTGCTCATCCCGCGTGAGGGGAGCGTCACTCCTGTGCCGACGACACAGCCGCCGAGTACAACGACCTACGTCGTGCAGCGGGGCGACACACTATGGTCGATCGCGCGCCGGTACGGCACCACCGTGCAGGCGATCGCGCTGCTCAACAACATAGCGAATCCGTCGCTGATCTATGTTGGGCAGCGGCTCTGCATCTCTGGCCAAGTCGAGCAACCCGCGCCGCCTACGACGCGCATACATGTCGTCCGGTCGGGGGAGACGTTGTCCTCGATAGCCCGACGCTATGGGACGACGTACTGGGCTATCGCGATGGCGAACAACCTTGTGAACCCGAATGTGATCTATGCAGGACAGCGGCTCGTGATCCCCTAGTCGCTCGCAGACCGTGTGCCAGTGGCACGTGCAGGGACAGATCTGAGAATACGCTCTGCGAACGTATCGTCCGGAGTGAAAGCAGGCCGGACGCACAAGAGCGCCTTGGGCCTGTCCCTGCGTCCACTCTGGGAAGGAAGGGAGCTTTGCCGCCTTTCGCCGACATGGATATAATGTTGGCGCTGGCCTCCTTCGGCAGATCTCGACATAAGGCGCCAGGAGGCCGCCTACAGGTGGATCCCTTGCGTGGGCGCAGGAGCACGGATGAAGATCACGATGATTGCCCCGTTTGCCTTCCAACCCAAGGCAACGGTGAACGCTCGCACCTTTCCAATGGCGCAAGCCTTGGTGGCCCGGGGCCACCAAGTGACGATCCTGGTGCCACCATACGACAACCTGGCTGAGGCAGGCCGGACCTTCGAGCGGGACGGTGTGCACGTCAGAAACCTTGCGCTGAAGCGGGTGCACGCCCTCACCCCGCTCTTGGCCGCTCGGCGGTTGGCCCACCTGGCTCGAAGACAACATGCTGACGTCGTGCACGTCTTCAAGCCCGTTGGCTACGCGGCGCTGGCGGGGATGTTGCTCTCCCTCTCCACGCGCGTCCCGCTCGTCACCGACTCTGACGACTGGGAGGGAGGCGGAGGATGGAACCGCATCAACCCCTATCCCTGGCACTGGCGATGGTTCTTTGACTTTCAGGAGCGTTGGCTCCCTCGCCACTCTCAGGCCGTGACGGTCGCCAGCCGGACGCTTGAGACACAGATGTGGGGTATGGGCGTCTCGCCGAACCGGGTGTTCTATGTACCAAACTGCCCTTCACCCAGTTTTCTGCTGGGCAGGTCACGCGTTCGAGAGGACGACCGTCTTCAGGTACGAAAGGAGTTGGGCATCGGCGATGCGCCGATGGCAGTCTATGTCGGGCATATCACGCGAGGCGACGACCTCGACCTGGCCATTGACGCCTTTGCCCGGCTCGGGGATAAGCTGCCGTCGGCACGATTGGTGATCGTCGGCACAGGCGAGGGCCTCGAGCGGCTTACGCAACTGGTGAAAGAACGAAGGCTCTCCGAGTCGGTTGTCTTTGCCGGCTGGATCGACCACCGAAAAGTACCAGCGTACCTGGCCGCCGCAGACGTGGCGCTCTATCCCTATCGAGACTCGCTCGTCAACCGAGCCAAGTGTTCGATCAAGATCCTGGAGTATATGGCGATGGGCAAAGCCATCGTTACGCACCGCGTAGGGCAGAACGTCGAGTATCTCGAGAACGGCCGATCGGGGATCCTTGCCGAGCCAGGCAGCGTGGACGAGTTCGCAGAGGGGCTAGAGGCCGTGTTAACCGATCGCGACCTGGCCAGAAGACTGGGCGCGGAGGCACAGAGACGCGTCGAGAGCACATTTTCCTGGCAGCAACGTGCGGCGGATGTCGAGCGCGCATACGGGGCCGCGCACACCGGGCGCGGCGAGCAGCGGGCCAGGATACACGCCGGATAGGTCCCTTACCAGCCTTCGAGGTACGTGGTCCAGTCCTGATTTGCATTCAGGTAGCGACCATAGAGATACAGTGCCGTAGCTGGCGGCTCACGGGGGGTCGTCAGGAGCGTCATGCCAGCTTCTTGAGGCGTGCGGCCACCTTTGCGACGATTGCATTGTGGGCATGCGCTGACCAGGTTCTCCCACGCATACGTGCCGCCGCGCGTCTTGGGCAGTACGTGATCGAGGGTGAGATGCGCAGAGATCCGGCCGCAGTACTGGCAGCAGTATTGATCCCGACGAAAGATTTCTCGCTTGTTGAGGCGGACACGGGGGTACGGGCGATGGACCATGTACTCAAGCCGGATCACCGAAGGGCGCTCGAACGCGCGTCTCGCAGAGTGAATCACACCCCGGCCATTTTGCACGATCTCGGCCTTGCCGAGGACGATCAAACCCATCGCTCGCGCAGTATTGCACACGTTCAGTGGCTCATAGTCTACGTTGAGCACCAGGACTGGCAGATTCATCTCGTCGAAACCCTATCATACAAGTTGGCGCTGCGACTCACGTGCGCCAGTATAACATACCTATTCTGACAGGTCAACCTTCACCATACGACGACCCAGCTACAGTGTCTCACCAGGGCACTCGGAAGTGTCAAGGGGGGCCAAGATCAAGTGACCACCGAATACGATCAACTACGAGACCACGACGTCCAGATCCCTGTCGTCTGGACTCGGTTGACGATTCCTCAGCAGGGCGCCATTCACGTAAAGCGCCAACGGCTGATCGATACCCTTCATAGCACCATCGATCGCAAGCTAACCTTGGTTCGAGCGCCAGCCGGCTACGGCAAGACCTCGCTCCTCGTCGACCTGGCCCACGAGACCGACCTGGCAGTCTGCTGGTACGCGCTCGAACCGCAGAGCTCCGACCTTGGCGTGTTCCTGACCCACCTCATCGCCACCATGGCGCGTCGCTTTCCCTCCTTTGGCAGACGTTCGGCACGCGCCCTCCAAGATATGGGAGGCGAGGTGCACGTCCAGTTGCGCGTGTTTGTCGCGACGCTGGTCGATGAGGTGCTCAACACGATCCCCGAATACTTTTTCCTGATCCTGGACGACTACCACCACCTGGATGAGAGCTCGAACGTGCACGAGTTCATCCGGCTGCTGATCGACTTTATGCCGGAACAATGCCACATGATCCTCTCTTCCCGGACCGTGCCTCCTCTCCCACTCATCCGTCTCGTTGCACGGCAACAGATGGCAGCCATTGGCGTCGACGAGCTGCGCTTCACAGAGCACGAGATTCGCGAGCTACTGACGCACGGCCTCGATGTCGCACTGCCTCCAGAGCAGGTCCGGCTCCTGGCCCAGCACACCGACGGCTGGATCACGGCGGTCCTGCTTAGCGCCAACACAGGGTGGGATACCCTCGCCCCAGACCAGCGATCGCCGGCCATGGATCTGACCGAGACCGGGATCTATGACTACTTGATGAACGAGGTCTTTGGCCACCAGCCCGAGGAAGTGCAGGATTTCCTGCTGCGCACGGCTGTGCTGAGCGACATGACCGTCACGCTGTGCAACGCGCTGCTTGGCCAGGAAAGCCGCATGACGCTGCGCGGCCTGGAAAAGCACAACCTGTTCATCTCGCGCGTCGAACAAGAGGGACTCGAGACGACGTACAGGTACCCGCCGCTCTTTCGGGAGTTCCTGATCAGCCGGTTGCGGCGCCAGGACATGGCGCTCTACCGCAAGCTCAACGCAAAGGCAGGAGAGCTCTTTGCGGAACGGCGCAACTGGCGTGCGGCGCTGACGCACCACCTCGAAGCAGAACAATTTCTCGAAGTCAAGGACATTATCCTCTCCCACTTTGACGACCTCGACAAGGCAGGCCACTGCGAGTCTCTGGCGCAGTGGATCGACCTGCTTCCAACCGAGTACATGTCTCCCGATCTGCAGCTCCGCCGCGCAGAGCTGGCGAACCAACTGGGCCAGCTCGATACGGCGCTGCGCATGTACACCAACGCGATCGTCCACTACCAGTCCCACGATAACACAATGGACCTGGCGCTGGCCTTGATCGAACGCAGTTATGCGCTGTCCAGGACAGGTAGCTACGTCGAAGCGATCGAGGACTGCCAGTCCGCTCTCATCTTGGTCTCGAATCAGAATGGCACGGAATCACTGCGGGGACGTGCCTACCGTTATCTGGGCATCTATTACGCAGAAACCGGGGATCCGGCGACGGCTCTCCAGTACCTCAATCTGGCGCACCGATCCTGGACCCAGTCTGGGGACTCGCCGGAACACCTGGCTCGACTGGCGCAGACGATGGCCATGGCCCACGAGATGCAGGCTGACTTTCGCGCTGCACTCGATGATTCGCGCAAAGCCCTCTCCATGTGGGAAAGCCTGGGCAACGAGGCCGGCGTCGCCGATGCGCTAAACGGGATCGGTGTCGCGCATCACCGCCTCGGCGAGTACCGCACGGCATTGGAGGCCATGGAACAGGCCCTGGCAAGAACCAAGACCGCCGGATCGATCCGCGTAGAAGCGTACTGCCTGGCCAGCCTGGGAGACCTGCATCGCGACTTGGGGCAGTTCAGCCAGGCCCTCAGCTACTATGATCAGGCACATGCCAGAAACCTGGTCATCGCAGGCGCGTTCCTCCAGTCCTACATTACCAGCGCGCGTGCCGAGACCCTCTACCTGGCCGGCCAGATCGAGCGCGCGCAAGCCGAGATCGAGCAGACGCTCTCCCAGGAAGAGCTGCCAAAGGCCCAGGAAGCACAGCAGCGCATCCTGCTCGCGGCCACGCTGCTCAACCAGCATTACAGTGAGCGCGCGCGCCGGGAGTTGGAAAGTGTCCTCGTGCTACCAGGCCTGCAGAACGAGATCGCGTTCCGCGGGCACATGCAACTGGCCCAGGTCGCCATGGCCGAGGATCAGCCTCTGGAGTCAGAGAGACACCTCCGGACGGCGATCGAGCTTGCTCAGGAATCGGGCCTCGTGCAGTCGCTGTGTGTCGAGTCACTCAACCATCTCCCCGTGCTCGAATTCGTGGTGCAGCGCGGAACTGACAGCCAGGACCTGGCAAGGTGGATCGAAGCTGCTCAAGAGCTGGCCAGGACGCGCCAGGAGCTGGCGGGCCTCGATGATGCGCAAGCAGACGGCCCCGACTTGCCGAAACTGCAGATCAACGTCTTCGGAGCCAGCCAGGTATTGATGGATGGCGAGGTCGTGAGCTGGCGCACGAGCCAGGCAAAGGAACTCTTTTTCTATTTTCTGACACACCCCAACGGGCAGACCAAGGAACAGATCGGGGCAGTGATCTGGCCCGACCATTCGCCGGCACGCCTGGCGAGCATCTTTCGCAGCTCTCTGTTTCGCGTGCGCAAGGCGCTCTTTTCCGAAGCGATCGTCTACGATGGGGAAAGATACAGCTTGAACCCGGAAATAGAGTACGAGTACGACTTACACGAGTTCGAGGACGCTTTCGGCCAGGCACGCATGGCCGACAACCCGGTACAGAAAGCGCATCACTATCGGCGTGCCGTCGCGGCCTACCAGGGCCTCTTCCTGGCCGACCTGTACGCAGACTGGGTTCAGCACTTCAGAGAAGCGCTGCAGGCGCAGTTCCTGCAGGCGCTGACCTACCTTGCTAGCTTCAGTCTCGAAAATCACAACTACCCTCAGGCCATCTCGCACGCCCGGCAGCTCTTGTCTGTTGACCCTCATCACGAGGTTGCTTACCAGGTCCTGGTCCGATCGTACGTCAGTTCCGGCCAACGGCCCCGTGCCAAGCAGATCTACGAATCGTATACCAGGATGCTCAACGAGTTTGACCTCGAACCTGAACAAAGCTGGGAGGAGCTCTGCCAGTAGAGTAGGCCGTGCCTCCACAACACGACCTCGCCCCTGCCAGTAAGGACAGAAACCCATCGCCGCGGCCCGGACAGCCGTCTGGCGATGAATCTCGGCCAAGATAGCGCATTTCCGGCCGGTTTGGGTGTATGGTTGGGTGCAAGGCCCATGGTACTATGTTGTCGTTGGACTTCACCGGCAGTGAAGTACACAGAGAGAGAGAAAGGAGTACGGAGGATGAGAAAGGTAGCACCGATCAGCCCCGGAGGGCCGAACTAACTGATTCGTTAGCACGAGCTGGCTCCTCCTGGCTTCCCTCGGCTTAGCCACGACCGTGGTTCAGGTCCGGGGAAGGGGGCTCGATGAACTGGGCGACGAGAGATCCACCTTCCGGTAGGTGAGTTCGACCGCCGTCATAGTAACAATCGATGCTGATCCGCGTGCCATACTCGGATACCCGGCTTCCCTGGTGGCACCCAAGGCCCTATGCGATGATCGTCTCGTATGTCGTCCTATGGTGCGCAGTTTGGCTTGACCAGAGGTTGCCAGGAATGAGAAGCGTACTTGCTGGAATCACACTCAACTCCATCATCGGTGTTTGCGATGGCGCGTCCTACCAGGTGCACCCAGGCCGCACCCTACTAGGCGCAGGGGCTAGAGCGTTTCCAATCCAGCGGGCACTCCTCGGGATGCTCAGCAATGTTCTGGTAAACCAGAACCATTCAAGCCAACTGCGACGAGCATAGATGGCTATGTTCCTCGCAGTTGGCGCTTTTGTTCGTCGCGCGGGCTATGAGACGATACGCGAAAAGGCAGACAGAATGATGAGAAACCGAAATCAAGCCAACCACGGGGGGGAATACAGGAAAATGGTACGCTTCGAACTCGATCGACTGTTCGGATGGGCACTCACCGACTCGCGCTTCTTTCGGCAGTTGCGCGACGATCCCTATCGAGCCATTGCCGAGTTCGACCTCACCGAAGAGGAGACGCAGGCTGTCTTGAGCATCGCGCCCTTTGCACGTTCCACCGAGGATCTGGCGATGCGGCTCGACGCGTGGATGACAGGCAGTGAAAGAGACGCGGTCACGGTACGGCCAGCCGAACGAACGACAGCGGCGGGCCCCGTGCTTGGGCGGCTGCCGCTCGCCTCGCGCACCGGGCACGAGAGACACGCCCCAGGACAGCGCTTCCCAAACCGCAGAGCGCTCGTCCATAGTGGAGATGATGAGCAGCGCGTATGTCTTACCTTGAACGAACGCACCTACCGGAACTAGAACCAGAGCGAGAGCTGGCGGTCGAGGAACGCCTGGCCGTCCCTGCCCTGCCGCGCACGGACCAGAGTTACCTGGTCTCGCAACTGCGTGTGTTCGAGCACATCCACGCGGTCGTCGAGAACGTAAACCGGTTCCGCAGCCCAGAGCAGAGGCTTGGCGTTCTGCTGCACGCGTTCATGCAAGCGATTGCTGGCGCGCAGAGAGGCGTGATCTATCTCAGCATCCCTGTGCCTCACGTATTCATGTTCGGTGCCACTTTTCCCGGACAGCCCAGCGTGATTGGCACAATGACCAATGCAAAGGGAAGCTACATCGACGCCGCGGACCAGATCAAGTGCCCCATCTTGCTCTCCGAGAACGAGCGAGAGTCTCTGGGCACTCAGCCGATACTCCGGACCGGCGTACCACCGGCCAAGGCTGTCCTGGTTGCGCCCTTGACAGTCGGTGAGCGTACGGTCGGGATCGTCGCCCTCGAGAACGCAGAGCAGAAAGACGCATTCACGCAGCGCGATCTCGAGATGGCAGAACTCCTCGCCACCCATTCCGCGATGATCGTGGACAACGCCCGTCTGATGATGACGCGCTCTCGAGCTGGCGAATGGCAGTTGCCCGAGCTGAACGCTGCACAGGCCCTATCCGTTACGCTCCCACTGGGAGTGCTCTTTGTGACCGACGACCGGCGTCGCGTGTGGGGCAATCCCGCATTCTGCAGCATGACCGGCTACACTGTCGCTGAAATAGAGCGCAACTTGTTCCGCATACACCGCTCTTTGGTGCAAAACCCGCCTATCGCTCAAGACGGCGAGCCCGCCACCCAGGAGCTGAGCTTGACTCGACAGGATCGGTCGCTCTGCCCCACGAGAGCAGTATTCGTCGATCTGGCTACACTTGGGATCCGCTACCCCAGCGGCTACATCGGTATCTTTGCGGACCTCAGCGAGCAGAAGCAGTTGGAGCGGCAGCTCTTTCACCTGCAGCATCTCTCCAACCTGAGCCGGATCGCATCTGGCGTCGCGCACGAGCTCAACAACCCGCTGACCGCGGTGATCGGCTTTGCCGAGCTACTGCTGGGAGGGCAAGAACTGCCTGCCGAGCTGGCCAAGGATCTTCGTACGATCGTCAAGCAAGCCGAACGCAGCATCGACGTCACGCGCACGCTCCTGGACTATGTCCATCTTGCGGAACACAAGGTCGAACCGGTTGACGTCAACGCCATGGTGCGCCAGCTTGCACGCTTCTGCGAGTTGACCGAGAACAGGGAGCGTACCGAGATTCACCTCGACCTGGCAGAGCCATCGCTTTGTATATTGGGCGATGCCCAGCGACTTCAGCAGGTGCTCCTCAATCTGATCGACAACGCCGAGCATGCGTGCCATTCCATCGACCAGGACTGCCGTCTCTCGATCCGCACCGAGCCACTGGGCACAGACCAGGCACGGATCACCGTTCACGACGACGGGCCTGGCATTCCGAGCGAGGTCCAATCGCGCATCTTTGAGCCCTTCTTCACCACGAAACCCGTCGGTGAGGGGTCTGGCCTGGGATTGGCCGTATCTCAGCAGATCGTCACCCAGCACAGGGGCCAGATATCGTTCCACAGCGGACCGTCTGAAGGAACCACCTTCTCCATCGACTTGCCAACCTGCAATCCGGTGGAGGAGAAAGAGACGTGCCCCGCTCCCGTCTCGTACGCGCCGGCAGCAACGTCGGCGGCGCGGATCCTGGTCATCGACGACGAGCGGAGCATCGGCAACCTGCTGACCAAGGTATTGACCAAGACAGGCCACCACGTTGACGTCGCCCTCGATGGTCGCCAGGCACTGGCCAAGATGCAGCAGTATGCCTACGATATCGTCTTCCTGGACCTCAAGATCCCGGATCTGCCCGGGCAGGCGATCTATGACTGGATCAAAAAGAACCTGCCCCATCTGGCAGAGCGCACGATCGTCTTGACCGGCGACATTCTCAGCACAGACACCATCACTTTCCTGGAAGAAGAGTGCACCACGCACCTGCTCAAGCCGTTCCAGCTCGTCGAGCTGCGCAGCGTGCTGGAGCGCGTCTGGACGACCTGATTGCGCCTGAGTTCCCTCAGGCGCAATCAGGCGGCTCCAGGCCAACTGTAACCACGCGCTGATCTATTTCTCTGCTTCCGCGGGGATCCCTCTACCCTCTAGAAAGCGCTGTACCTGTGCGGCAACCTCCTCCCTCGCGAGGCTGTCCGTCGCCAGGTAAAAGTCGCAATGTGCCCGCGCATGTGCTAGCCGCCCTCGCTGTGTGTCGAGCCGATCCTGCGTCCAATCACTGCGCTGCTGCCGCCGGGCTATGGTCGGCAGTTGTGCGTCCAGGTAGATCAGCACGTCGGCCTTGTCGAACCGCTGCCACAGGTCGGGCACGTAGGAATGCTCTTGCGCACAGGAGCGAATGTCGTATCCCCTCGGTCGCAGGTTGCCGACCAGCGTGTTCTTGCCTGCGGCGCACGGCCCCACGACGACGATGCGCGGCCTAGAATCCGGATCCTCTTCCATCAGCACCCTCGCTTCACACGCACAGGAAAGTCGATGCTCAGGCGCCGCACGACGTCTGCATCGGCTGGGGCCAGCGACGCCGTCACTGCCACCACGCTGATGTCATCGTCCGGCCTGCCCTGGTCGCAAGCCACAGCCCGCGCCAGCAGCCCGTCCGCCACTCCCTGCGCTGCGCCACCCTCCTCGTGCAGCAAGGTCCGGACCAGCGCAGGGACGTCGAGCTGCGCTCCGTAGCGGCGCCCTGCGTGCATCAGGCCGTCCGTATAGAGCACCACGTACGTCTCTGGAACGAGCGGCAGCTCGGTGATCAGCGGCTTGGTCCAGGTGTGGATCCCCACCGGCTGCGAGGGCTCGTCGAGCATCAGCAGCGTATCGCCCTGCACGACGATCGCCGGGCAGTGGCTGTTGCGCGAGATCACGATCGTCTCTGTCACCAGATCGAGGGACAGGATGCTCAACGTGGCCGAGACCTTGCCGCCGCGGATGGCCCGGAGATAGTCGTGTGCCGCGCGCGCGACGGCCCCATCGCGCACGCCCTCCGCCAGCAGCGCGACCGCCTTGCGGGCGACGATATTGCTGATCGCCTTTGCCGCCCGTCCACTGCGCTGCCCATCTGCCAGGACCAGGGAAAGGCCTCCCCGTGGCCGCTCGATCACCTCCAGCGTATCGCCGCTCTCACCGGTGGCATACTTGGCCACTTTGGCCGCAGCGATCTTGACCTCTAGTTGTAGCATCTCCGTCCCTCTCAAGCTCAGCGCTCGCCCGTCGTATCACCCCATCGCTTGGGGCGACCACGTTTGGCGGTGAGTTCGACCTGCACTGGCAGAGCGAGTGCGCTGCACACTTCTGTGAGTGTAGGGCGGCATCCTCGCAGACACCCGCCAGGGTGCTATGCCGGCCGGTGGCATCTTCGAGGATGTGCCACCTACCTTCGGGGAGCCAGATGTGGTCACCCTGCCATCGCTACAAGCGCTGCACGTTAGCACTCGACGAAGCATATTATACTCCACCGTATCTACGGGTGCAACGGGCAACGGGGGGCGCATTTGCTTCCTGGGGCACATCCTTCGGAGCAGAGCATGCCCAAAGGGTGCCAGACATGAAACGCGCACCATCCCGGGACCGTCTGCACGTAGGGGCGACGCATTCCGAGGGTGCACGTTCTGTGCGAACCATCTTCCATCAGCAGCGCGACATCCCGCATGCGCATACGCACGAGGAATGCGTCGCCCTCCCTCTGGGGTAGGGCTCTTCTCCCGGAGGGCGAGGCATTCCCGGCCATTGCCCCTCATTGCTAGCTCTCCTGCTGATGGACGGATGCCGCAAGCCATAGGGCAATCCCCGGAATGCCTCGCCCCTACGCACCGGGTCACCTCTAGCGGAACGTGCAGTATCTAGGCCCATAACCAGACCCGCGCCGCCCGAGCCCCAGGAGCACCGATCTTGAGTTGTTGTAGATCACGTATCCTACGTGACGCCGGATGGTAGCACTGGAAAGGCCGGCCGGGCCCACTGGACGATGCAATTGCTTGCTCGCACAATGCGGCGCATCCGCTCGTGTCGCACACCCAGTCACTTTGCAGCAGCCCTGCCTCGTCCTGGACCCGGCTTGACGATCTCCCCAAAAGGTCGTACAACATGTACATCCTATACAATCCATAGGAGGATGACACACCATGTGGAACCTAGAACCCCTTCCGCTCACCGAGCAAGACGTGCACACCCTACGCGCCTTGCGCGTCGATGGTAACGAGCCCGGCACGATCCTGCACGATTTCGAGGCCCTCCTCTCCTTTGTCCGCGGGCACGACCTATCGGTCAGCAAGGTCAACCAGGTGCCATCCCGCACCCTCCTGCCCCAGATCAATGCCCTCTTGACCAGGCCGATCGAGGTACGGCTCAAGCGCCCCCAGCTCAAATCCTACCCGAACGTGGAAGGGCTCTACCTGCTCCTGCGTGCGACCGGCCTGGGCCAGGTCGGCGGAACCCGCACCAAGCCCGTACTGCTCGTGGACCAGGCTCTGTACGACGCCTGGTCGGCGCTCAACCCGGCGGAGCAGTACTTTACCTTGTTAGAGACCTGGCTGCTGCGCGCAGATCCCGGGATCGTCGGCGAGAGAACGTCGTTTCATTTTCCCCTGGACCAGTTCGTCTCCACCGCCAGCCTCATGTACCATGCCGGAAAGGAAGGGTACGTCTTTGACCCAGACGGCTATGGCGACGGCTACTGGCTCTATACGCCGGGCCGGATGGGCATTGCCCTGCTCGAGCTGTTTGGCCTGGCGACCATGGACGTGAGCCCACCAGAGGAGGGCGAAGGGTGGGTCGTCGACCGCATCTACCGCACGCCGCTGGGGGGCGCCGTGTTTGCCCTGTTGTACGACGCCCTGTTCGGTGATATGCGCGAGATACTGGGCCCGGTGGCTCCGACGCCGCCGTCAGGCACGCTGCAGCCTGCCTTTGCCCCGTACGTGCCGCAGTGGCAGCATGTTCTGGCGCTCCCCTCGTGGACCTTCCGCCCCGGCCGGTACATCTTTCGGGTCTCGTTGACACGTAGCCTGTGGCGGCGGATCGCGATCGATGCACAAGAGCCCCTGGACGTCCTGGCCAGTGCCATCCTCAACGCCTACACGTTCGACCACGACCACCTCTACGAGTTTGCCTACCGCAGCCCGCTTGGCATCGAGGAGAGCGTACACCACCCCTTCATGGACGAGGGACCGTGGACGTCGGAGATGCGCGTGGGCGACGTGCCCCTTCCGGTGGGCCAGTCCATGACCTACCTGTTCGACTTTGGCGACCAGTGGGAGTTCGAGGTGACGCTGGAGCAGATCGAACCGCCGGGAAAAGCCCCAGAGATGCCGGCCGTGCTCGACAGCCGCGGCGACGCGCCCGAGCAATATCCTGACTGGGATGAAGGCGAATGGTAGCGTGACGGGCCGCTGGAGGGAGTCGTTCCATCCATGACTTTGCTGCAATCCGTTCAACGCCTGACCGTCTTTGACTCGCTTCGCAACCGCGACTTTCGCTGGTTCTGGCTGGCCCGCCTGGCCTCCTCGGCGTCGATGGAGATGGGCAGCGTGGCCCAGGGGTGGCTGGTCTACCAACTGACCGGGTCGGCCCTGGCCCTCGGCTGGGTCTCTTCGGCCCGCAGCGTCGCCCGGCTCCTCCTCTCCCTCTACGGTGGCGCCCTGGCCGACCGCCTGCGGAGGCGCCAGGTCCTGATCTGGGCCCGCGCCGCGATGCTCGCCAACGTCTTGGCCATCGCCATCCTCATCTTCACCGGGGCCGTCCAGGTGTGGCACCTGGTCGCCTATTCCTTCTTCTCTGGCGTGATCAGCGCGCTGATGATGCCCGCCCAGAAGGCCTACCTCGCCCAGCTCGTGGGCCGCAAGTCGCTGCTCAACGCCGTGTCGCTGACCTTTGCCAGCATGGGGCTGATGGGCATCTTTGGGGCATCGCTGTCGGGCTTTGTCATCGAGTGGGTGGGCGCAGAGGCCGTCTATTTCACCATTGCCACGCTCTATGCCGGTGCGCTCCTGGCCCTGGGCCGGCTCCCACCCGGCCAAGTCATCGCCGGTGGGGCCACCTCCGTCGGGAGAGACCTGCGCGAAGGCGTACGCTACCTGAAGAGCCATCCCGCCATCACGCCCATGCTGGGCATCGCCGTCGTGCGCGTGCTGTTGGGATGGAGCTATCGCACCCTGATGCCCGTGTATGCCGAGCAAGTGCTGCACCTTGGAGCGCGCGGCCTGGGCCTCCTCGCGGCGGCACCCAACATCGGCGCCTTTGCCGGTTCACTGGGACTGGCCTCCTTGGGCGACCTACGGGGGAAGGGCAAGGTCCTGCTGATCGGCGGGTGCGTGATGGGCCTCTCTCTGATCGGCTTTTCCAACGCGCGCCACGTGCTGCTGGCCTTTACCTTCTTGCTGTTTGTCGGCGCCGCGCGCCGCGGGCTGGCCATCACCAACCAGACGCTGATCCAGGCCAACTGCGAGGACGCCTACCGGGGGCGGATCATGGCCATGTACATGATGACCATCGGCCTCATGCCGTTGGGCACGCTGCCCGCCGGGGCCATGGCCGACGCGTGGGGCGTCCCGCTGACGCTGACCCTGCAAGGGGGGCTGATGGCCGCGATCTTTGGCCTGCTGTGGCTGTCGCGCTCCAAGGTACGCGACCTCGATTGAGGCGCAGGTGTTTCGGAACGCCAGGCTCTCGTAGCTTGCTGCCGCAGGGGAACGCCAGGCTCTCGTAGATCCCTGGAGGGGGCAGCCTGGCTCCGTCCGGGGGCGGCCTGGCTCCATCCCTGCCCTCTGCCGGCCCGCATCGCGCCCAAGCCGTAGGGGCGGGCCTGGCGAATCAGAATCTTGCGCTCGAGCGCAAGCGAAGCGTCGCGTGCCCGCCCTGTCATCGCGAGCGCAGCGTCGGACGCGTCGTCCGCCGGATGCTTCATCCGCCGGGTGCCTCATCCGCGCAATCTCCGAGGCCTACCTCCATTCTGTCATTGCGAGCGAAGCGAAGCAATCTCCAAGGCACATTAGGGAACCACCCCGCCCCTCAAGCCTCGTCATCTGACCACACCGCGGAACCACCCCGCCCCTCGGATCTTGTCATCCTGAGCGAAGCAAAGAGCCTGTCCTGAGCTTGCCGAAGGAATCTTTACTACGTCCTGGGACCAACTCCCTTCCCAAGAGATCCTTCACCCGCAATCATTGACGTCCTTCACAGTCCGTGGTATGCTCACAGATGCAAGCACGCTTCTCGGAGCGACCCGGGCGCCGGTCAGGCGCAGACAGCCCCAACTGCGAGGCGCGTCTCTACCGCCGACGAGGAGAACCACACAATGACCCTGGATTGGCGAACGCTCGACCGCTGGATGATCGGCGAAGCCTGGACCGGCTCGCGCATCGACGCCCACCTCGCCGAGCTCTGCGACCGCATCGGGCCGCGTTGGTCCTCCACCGACGCCGAATGGGCCGCCATCGGCTACCTCCGCGACCAGATGCAGGCCGCCGGCCTGCAGCACGTCGCCGCCGAGGAATACCCACTCGACACCTGGTCCTGGCGCCGCGCCGAGGCCACCGTCGTGGAAGACGCGCGCCCCATCGACCTGCTCCCGTTCAATTTCTGCCCACCGTGTGACCTGCAGGCCCCCCTCGTCGACGTGGGCTACGGCACCCCCCGCGAGATCGACGCCGCCCGGACCGCCCTGCCCGGCGCCGTCGCCGTGGTGACCCTGGCCCACGAGCCCTTTACCCACCCCCTTCCCCACGCAGACCGGCTCGCGCTCCTGGCCCAGGCCGGGGCAGCGGCAGCGGTGG
>CAZLMZ010000005.1:40830-43732 GCA_964560475.1 uncultured Anaerolineae bacterium | reverse complement strand
TATAATAATCCCGAGTATTTACTCGGGATTAGCACGGGATGACGATGAAAGTCTCAGCCAAGGAACAATACGGCCTGCGCGCGATGGCCGAACTGACCCGGCAGTATGGCGCGGGGCCCATTCCCCTGAACGAGATCGCACAGGCACAAGGGCTGTCCGTCGATTACCTGGAACAGGTGATCCCCGCCCTGCGGGACGCAGGCCTGCTCAACAGCACGCGCGGTCCGAAGGGGGGGTACGAGCTGGCGCGCGCGCCAGGCGAGATCACGGTAGGCGAGGTGCTGCGTGCACTCGGCGAGATCCTGCCCGTCCGCTGCGTGGACGACGATTGTGCCGACCCTTGCGACCGGACGAACGAGTGCAGCGCACGCACGGTATGGCAGACGATCCACGACCAGCTCCTCGACACGCTCGAAGGCATGCGGCTGGCCGATCTATAGGATGCTCCCGGTGCGATGCCGGAGAGATGGACAAGAGGACGAGCTGGGCACAGGTGTACGGGCAGATAGCCTGTGCCGCAACCATTGACACGATATGGAGAGAAAGATGAGCGAGAAGCCTCGCACGATTTACATGGATCACGCCGCGACGACTCCTGTCGACCCGGTAGTCGTAGAAACGATGCTCCCCTACTTTACCGAGTTCTACGGCAACGCCTCGAGCCTGCATCACAAGGGGCGCGAGGCTTCGGATGCACTGGACGCGGCCCGGAAGACGGTCGCCGATGCACTGGGCTGCAAGGATCGAGAAGTCATCTTTACCGGGTGTGGCACAGAGAGCGATAACCTGGCGCTGCGCGGCGTGGCATTCGCCCAGGCAGAGCGCGGCAAAAAGCACCTGATTACCTCTTCGATCGAGCATCACGCCGTGAGCCATACCGTCGAACAGTTGGTGGACAAGTTTGGTTTCGAGGCCACGTTCCTGCCCGTCGACCAGTACGGGTTGGTCGACCCCGACGAGGTCGAGCGTGCCATCCGCGATGATACCGCGCTGGTCAGCATCATGTACGCCAACAACGAGGTCGGCACCATCGAGCCGATCTCCGAGATCGGCAAGGTGACGCGCGATCGCGGCGTTCCCTTTCACACCGATGCAGTCCAGGCTGGAGGCACGCTCGACCTGGACGTCGATCGTCTCGGCGTAGACCTGCTCTCGCTTTCAGCCCACAAGTTCTATGGGCCCAAGGGCGTGGGCGTTCTCTATGTCCGGCGCCGCACGCCGCTGATGACCATGCAGACCGGCGGTGCGCACGAGAACCGGCGCCGCGCTGGCACGGAGAATGTTCCCTACATCGTCGGCATGGCCAAGGCGCTCGAGAGGGCGCAAGCAGGGGCCTCGGCCGAGAACGCGCGCCTGACTGTACTGCGCGACCGCCTGATCAAGGGCGTCCTCGAGCGGATTACGGGCTCAGCACTCACCGGACACCCGACACAGCGCCTGTCGAACAGCGCCAGTTTCGTGTTCAGGTATATCGAGGGCGAGGGGATATTGCTCAATCTAGACATGCTGGGCATATGCGCGAGCAGCGGTTCGGCGTGCACTTCGGCTTCGCTCGAACCTTCGAACGTACTGTTGGCCATGGGGTTGCCGGTAGAGGTTGCTCACGGCAGTCTGCGGCTCTCGCTGGGCAAATCGAATACCGAGCAGGACATCGACTATGTAGTCGAACACTTGCCCAATATCGTGCAAAAGCTGCGTGAGATCAGTCCGCTCTACGATCCAGAGAGCTGCCCGGCGCCGATCCAGGTCGTCTAGAGGACCGCACGAAAACACAATCGCGGCACCTGCCCTGGAGATCCGGGACAGATGCCGCGACTCAAGTGCGTAGGCAGGCGTGCTGCGTGCTATCTCACGCCCAGCGGTTTCTTGGTCTGCAGGCGTCCATTCTTGCGCCGCAGGAGCAGCGCCGCCAATACGCCTAGCAGCGAAAGTACCGTACCCAGCACCCCGCCGAGGAGCAACCACCATACCCGTTCCTGCCGCATCACCATCAAGTCGTGCGCCGTCTCTTGTAGGTCGTGTTCCAGGGCACGTACAAAGGCCGAACGAGGATGAACCGGAACGAGCGTCCTGCGCAGCAAGCGAACTAGCTTGCGCAGCTCGATCACCATCAGGTCAAACGAGGGCCTCGGTCGGCCAAAGTGCTGGTACGCCGCGCGCTGAATGCTCTGCCCGAGCGACTGCACGAAATCGGCATCTGGCTCCGCGCGTGGCCCGAGGAGGCGGGCTGCCTCCATAGCCGCTCCTTCCATGCTTTCCTCCCGCATTAGCTCTCCTCACTTGCTTCCCCTTCCTCCTCCCCGTCCCAGATACCACGGAGGGAAAGCAGCGTACGGTGATACAGGGACTTGATCGCGCCTTCGGTGCGTCCCATGATCTGGGCGATCTCGCGGTTGGTCATCTGCTCTACGAACTTGAGGATCAGCAGTTGCTGTCGATCTTCAGGCATGTAGCGGATAATGCGCAACAACCGGCGCTGATCGTCCTCTAGCTGCAGCTTGGTCTCAGGATGTGGCCGTTCAGAGACGAGGGCCAGCGTGTCCAGCGAGATGACCTGGCGTCGACTCCGATCGCGATGCCAGTTGGCAACCAGGTTGTGTGCGATCCGGTACAGCCACGCCGAAAAGGGCAAGCCACGATCGACGTAACGATGAACGTGCCTGAGCGCCTGGTAAAAGGTCTTGGCGGTCAGGTCCTCGGCATCCTGCCGGTTCCCTGTGCGGTAATATACATAGTTGTAGATCTTTTCGACGTATCTGGTGTAGAGCTGACCAAATGCCTCCGGGTCTTCCTTGGCCCGGATTACGAGGTCGGACTCGGATAACGTCTGGCTCACGAGACACACCTCACTTGTAAGAACACTGGAGGAAAGCACCGGTTACGCACAGCAGGACGTTCTGCC
>CAZLMZ010000005.1:37452-40730 GCA_964560475.1 uncultured Anaerolineae bacterium | reverse complement strand
ACCTTGACGCTCCTCAGGATCGCGTGTATACTGTAATCGGATGCTGTTATGTTGAACGCCTAACATTGCTCACTAGAGCGAGCGATGCAATTCCATTGGCTTGGCGATTGGGGAATGCCATACCTGGAGTGGCCGCAGCGCCAGATAGGGTTCGTTATGCTGGCGCTGTATGTCGTGCTGTTCATTGCCCTCGCAGTCCGCCTTGCCCGCCAATACTACCGACGTCGCCAGGAATTTGCCGGGACCTGGAGCAGGCGCATCCTGTGGCTCGCGGTCTGGAGCGTCCTTGGGGTCGTTTGTGCCAATGCGCTCGAACTCGACTGGCCTGCTGCTAACCTGCCCGCCGGCATACACCAGAACCGCGAGCCGATTGCCTTCCTGGCCTACGTGCCCGTTGTCATGGCGGCGCTCCAGATCGGTTCTGGTGGCGCAGTGCTGGTCGGCCTGGTCGTTGGCTGGGTCAGTGCGGCCTATGGAAGCGGGCGGCTGCTCCAGGTCTTTGAGATCGGCACCTTTGGCCTGATCGTCACCCTGCTGCTCTACCAGGAGTACAAGGGACGCATCGGTTGGTTCTGGCGGCAGCCCCTGGTCGCCGTGCCCTGGGCAGGAGCCGCGACCTGGGTGCTCACCTATCTCGCGATCTATGCCTACAGCACGCCTGGCCTCTCCACGCTATCGACAGTAAGCGCGACACTTAATACAGCCCTCGCTAACCTGCCGGTATTCCTGATCCAATCGGTCATTGCCGGCGGCATCTTGCAGGCCATCTATGGGATCTGGCCCCGCGTACGGCCGGTGCAAGATCCGCAGCGTATCGCGCCGTACGAGCGCAGCATCCGCTTGCGCGTTCTTTTTTTCTTTGTTCCGGCCACGGCGATCGCGTTGCTGATCGTGCTCGGTGCGGTGATGGCCCAGGCGCTGCGCGTCGCGCTGAACCAGTCGATCGACCAGATCGCACACGTTGCCAACAACGTGTCGCTCGAACTGCCCTTCTTCCAATGGACAGGTCAGCCCTTCCTCAGCGGCTTGGCCCTGGACGATGATCTGCAGAGCACGAGCTACGAGAAGCGGCAGGCTAGCCTGCAGCGCGGCATGCAGACGCTGCCGTTTTTCAACGAGATCGCCCTGATCGACAAGGATGACCTGGAACGCATTCCACGTAACATCTTTCCGCCGCCCGAGAGTCAGCACCAGCTTACTGAAGAGGAGCAGGTGCTGCTCGAACTGACCCTGCGCGACGGAGCGCCGCAGGTCAGCCAGGTACACCGGGATAGCAGTGGCAGGCCGATCATCTCCTTCCTGGTGCCGGTCCGCAATTCGCTCGCTCCGCAGGAACTAGAGGGCGCCCTGATCGGGCGCGTCTATGTCACGGCCAACTATCAGTTGCGCAGCATGATCAGCAATCTTCAGCCCCCCGGCGACCCGGGGAGCAACCGGGGCGTAGGGTTCCTGATCAACGAGCAGAACCTCATCGTCGCCCACCCCGATCCAACGCGCATCCTGGATGAATGGGCACCCGAGCCCGATCCGAGCATCGTGCACGACGCACCTTCTCCACTCGCTACGGTCTACGAGGACCTGCGCGGCTCGGAGCATACACGGCAGTTGGTCTATGTCTTGGAGACCGAGGGCGTTCCGTGGCGTATCGTGGTCATCCGGCCTTACGAGAACATTCTTTCACAGGCTACCGAGATCTCCTCCCCGCTCCTGGTCATGTTCCTGGTGACCGGCCTGATCATCTCGATCGCTGTGCCCATCTTTGCCAATCACCTCACACGCCCGCTCAAGGCGCTGTCCGATGCTGCAAGCCAGATTGCCGACAACCAGCTCAACGTTCCCGTCCAGGTCACGGGCGCGGACGAGGTGGGCCAACTGGGGCGTTCTTTCGAACAGATGCGGCAGCGCCTGCAGGAGCGTATGAACGAGCTGTCGCTCTTGCTGCAGATCAGCCGCAGAGTTTCGGCCAGCATCGAGCTGGAGCCCAGCTTGAAGCCGATCCTGCGCGGCGCCATGCAGGCGACGGAGGCCAGCGCGGCGCGCATCGTCCTCGTCAACGAACGCGGCAAGCCCAAGAAGGCGATCAGTGACGGCAATCCCGAGATGCAGGCGGCGATGGCATACCTCGATCCGGCGATCGACGTGATCGTCAAGCGCAACCAGGAATTGCAGATCGAGGACCTGACCCGCGGTAGGCAGACCCCGCCCGCAGAGCTACTGGCTGCTGGCGTACGGGCTGCGCTCGGCATTCCCCTGCGGCTCCAAGACCGGGTGACTGGCGTACTGTGGGTTGCCTACCCGCAGGCCCGTGTATTCGACGAGACAGAGCGACGCTTCCTAAATACGCTGGCCGGGCAAGCCGCGGTCGTGGCTGCCAACGCCGAGCTGTTCGAGGATGTCCAGGAGGAGAGAGGACGGCTCAAGGCGATCCTGAGCAGCACCAACGACGTGGTGGTGGTCATCGATGAGCAGGGCTATATCCTGCTCTCGAACCCGGCAGCCATGCGCACCTATGGCATTATCCCCGAGGAAGCCATCGGTCTGCCCTTCTACGAAGTGATCACCGATGCCCCGCTGCGCGATCTGCTGACGCGTCCGATGGAAAAGGGCACGGCGCTCACCGACGAGATCATCGCGCCCGACGATCGGACCTTTTCGGCTTCCGTGTCCTCCCTTTCCGGCGGGGGCCGGGTGGTGACACTGCGTGACATCACCTACCTCAAGGAACTGGACCAGATGAAGTCAGATTTCGTCAATACGGTCTCCCACGACTTGCGTTCTCCCTTAACTT
Source organism: uncultured Anaerolineae bacterium (assembly GCA_964560475.1). Classification (GTDB taxonomy): domain Bacteria; phylum Chloroflexota; class Anaerolineae; order JAFGEY01; family JAFGEY01; genus BS750m-G44. The sequence continues at coordinate 37,942 of CAZLMZ010000005.1, read as the reverse complement.
ATATTCGCGGGTATACCACCATGATCCCCATGGGCGGCGAGCTGAACGAGAAACAGCAGGGATACGTAGAAAAAATCCTGACGGGCATCGAGCAGATGACCCAACTGATCGACGATCTGCTAGATATCGGCAAGATCGAGGCCGGCGTTGGCATCGAGATCGAGCGCTGCTGGCTTCCTGGCCTAGTCCAGGCGGTCGTCGACGACCTCGGGATGCGCGCGATACAGCAAAGGGTCGAGCTGACGGCCTCGCTCCCTGCCGATACGCCTCCGACGATGGCCGATCGGACGCTGATCCGGCAAGCGGTCAAGAACCTGATCGACAATGCGATCAAATACACGCCCGGACCCGGCACCGTAGATATCTCTCTGCACAACCACGGCGACTCGCTCGTCGTGCAAGTGCACGATACGGGGATCGGCATTGCCCCCGAGCACCAGCACCGTCTCTTTGAAAAGTTCTACCGCATCAAGCGCCGGGAGACGGTGCA
>CAZLMZ010000005.1:34434-37352 GCA_964560475.1 uncultured Anaerolineae bacterium | reverse complement strand
TGACCGGCGACAACGGCCACGGCAAGTCCGCCATCCTCGACGCGATGACCTGGAGCCTGTGGGGCTACTCGCGCCTGGGGGCCCGCCGCGACGACGAGCTGATCCACCTTGGGGAGACCGAGATGGAGGTCGAGTTCGAGTTCGAGTTGCGCCAGGGCACGGATCGCCGAGACGGCGGCACGCAGGTCGGGATCCGCTATCGTGTCCTCCGCAAGCGTAGCAAGCGCAGGCGAGGACAGAGCAGCCTGGAGCTGCAGGGCTGGGATCCCGAGGCCGGCAAATTCCACGCGCTCAGCGAGCCTACGATTGCCGCCACGCAGGAGCAGATCAACGACCTGCTGCGCATGGACTATGATACCTTTATCAACTCGGCTTTTCTGCTGCAAGGCCGCGCCGACGAGTTCACGATCAAGCGTCCTGCCGAGCGCAAGCGCGTGTTGGGAGATATCCTGGGCCTGCAGATCTATGAGCGCTATGAAGGCATGGCCAAGGAAAAGGCCAAGGAACGCGAGTTGCACGCCGACCAGGTACGTGCGACGATCGAGCAGATCGATCGCGAGCTCGCGCGCGAAACAGAATACCAGACGGAACTGGCCGCTGCAGAAGCCGAGTTAGCCAGGCTGCAGGAGCAGCGTGAACGGACAGAGGCCGAGTACGACCGGATGCGGGCCGAGTTGCAGGAGGCCGAGTCGGCACAGCGACGCCTCGCCGACCTCCGTCGCCGGATCGAGGGGGCAGAGGCCGAGCGTGCGCGCCTGGAACGTGAGCTTGCTTCGCACGGCGCGCGCTTGCATGCGCTGGAGGCCGCTCTTTCGGAAGAGGTCGAGATCGAGCAGGGCTTTGAAGCCTACCGGCGGGCCATCGTCGAGAACGAAGCCATGAACGCCAGGCTGGCCGAATCGGCATCGCTGAAGGAAAAGCGCAGCGACCTGGAGCAGCGCATTGCCGCTGCCCGCCACGAGCTGGACAAGATGCAGTATGCAGCGGCAGAGCATGTGCGCCAGCTAGAGGCCGCAGCAGAGACGCTCGACCGGGAGACGGAATGGGAAGAGGTCCAGGCGACCCTCACCCGCATGGACGAGGCTGCATCTCGCAAGGAGGAGGCTCTCGCCGAGATCGGGACCCTATCGACCGAGGCCGCGGCGCTGTTGGCAGACAACAAGCGCGCCGAGGTGGATGCCACGCAGATCAAGGAAAAGATTGCCCTCCTGTCGGGCGAGGACGAGGTGACCTCGGAAGCTGCGCGCTGTCCGCTCTGTGGGCAGCCGCTTGGCGACAGTGATTGCCAGGATCTGCTGGCAACCTTCCAGGCACAGTTGGCGGCGGAACGCGAGGCCTACCGGGAGCGGAACGTGCAGATCAACGAAAAGCGCCGGCGCAGCAACGAGTTGCAGGAGGTCATCGCCGGCATCGAGCGCACGCTTGCGCAGCGCTCGGACTGGCAGCGCAAGGAGGCGGCACTGGCCCATACGCTGCAGGCAGCGCGACAGGCCGCACAGGAGCTGCCCGCCGCGCGCGAGCAGCTCCAGGCGATCGAGCGCAGGCTCGCTAACGACGACGATGCACCTGAGCTGCGTGCCGCCCTGGTTGAGACAGAACGACAGCTCGGCGAGCTGGGGTATGATGCGGCGACTCATCGCCGTGTCCAGGCCGAGCTGGGACGGCTGCGTCCCTTCGAGGCGCGGATGCAGACCCTACGCGATGCACGCTCCAGCCTCGACACCGTTCGCTTGGCCATTTCGCAGCTCCAGGGCAGTCAGGCGGAGGTCGACAGACGCCTCGAGACCGATCGCGCTGCGGCCGAGGACCTGGCCGAGGTGGTGGGCCAGGTCCCCGATCTGCAACGGCAAGCGTTCGAGGCACGCCGCGTGCTAGAGACGGCGCACGACCGCGAGCAAGAAGCCAACCTCCGCCTGGGCGCGGCCCGCAACAAGGTCGAGTATTGTGCTGACCTCAAGCGCCAGCGGGCCGTGCGAGTGCAGGAGGAGAGGCAGCATCGTGAAGAGCAGGCCATCTACCAGGACCTGCAAGCTGCCTTTAGCCGCAACGGCGTACAGGCCATGCTGATCGAGAGCGCGATCCCCGAGATCGAAGAAGAAGCCAACCGGCTTCTGGCACGCATGACTGAGGGGCGCATGCAGGTACGCTTTGAGACCCAGCGCGACACCAAGCAGGGAAACACGATCGAGACACTGGACATCCACATTACCGACCAGCTCGGCACGCGCAGCTACGAGACCTATTCCGGCGGCGAGCGGTACCGGATCAACTTTGCGATCCGCATTGCTCTCAGCAAGCTGCTCGCCCACCGTGCAGGCGCGCAGTTACAGATGCTCGTGATCGACGAGGGTTTTGGTACGCAGGATGCCGAGGGGCGCGACGGCCTGATCGACGCGCTGAATGCGATCCGCGACGATTTCGCCTGCATTCTGGCCATCACACACATCCGGGAGCTGAGAGAGGCCTTTAACGTCCGGATCGAGGTAGAAAAGACACCGCAGGGATCACAGATCACCGTCATCTAGCAAGGATCGATACACGGCGACGGTCTGGGCAGCGACCTGCGCCTGCGTATAGCGCTCGAGGGCCCGCTTGCGCCCACGCTCCGCCAGCTCCCGCCACAGCGCCTGGTCCTCCACGAGCGACTGCAGCCGCGCGCGCAGGGTCTCGACGTCGCCTTCCGGATAGACCATCCCCGCATCGCCGATCACGTTCGGGATCTCACCCGAGTCAGAGCCCACCACCGGCACGCCGCTGACCATCGCCTCGGGCAGCACGCGCCCAAACTGCTCCTGCCAGTTGGGCTGTGTGCGCGAGGGGAGGACGAGCACGTGCAGCCGGGCCAGGTAGCGCGGCACGTCGGAGGAAGGGATTTGCTGATCGAACACGGTCCGTTCTGCAATTCCTAGTTCGCCGGC
>CAZLMZ010000005.1:0-34334 GCA_964560475.1 uncultured Anaerolineae bacterium | reverse complement strand
AGGAAGGGATTTGCTGATCGAACACGGTCCGTTCTGCAATTCCTAGTTCGCCGGCGAGCGCTTGCAGCCGCTCGCGGTCCGGCCCGCTGCCCAGCAGGCGCAGGAGCGGTTCCCCCGGTAGCGCTGCGACTGCGCGCAGCAGGTCAGCGATCCCCTTTTCCTGTACCAGGCGCCCTACATAGCCGATGACACACCTCCCGGAAGGGGGCCGTGCCCTGCCATAGAGCGACGGGTCGACCCCAAACTGTGTGATCACGCTCGCCCGCCCGCTATAGCCCTTGGCACGTAACACGCAAAGCGCATCGCGGTTGCCGGCAATGGCATAACTGGCGTGGCGATAGGCGTACTGCTCGAACCATCGAAAGGGAGGCGGGTAGCGCCGCTCGCGGTTCTGCCAGGCAAAAAAGAGCGCCTGGGCACCCCCTCGCTGTGCTAGGCGCATAGCCTGCCACGTCGCCAGGTTATAGGGCTCCTCGTCGATGTGCACCAGATCCGGCTCCACCTCGGCGAGCAGACCTGCCAGGCGTGGATAGTAGTGCAGGTGAAAGCTTCCATTGAGCGCGATCGGCGTCACGAGCAGCCGGTAGCCATCGGTGTAGCTCCGCTCCAGCGCCAGCCAGCCTCGTTCGTCGCGCCAGCCGGGAGGGACGACGACGGTGAGCTCGACATCTCGCCGGGCGATCTCTTCCAGCTTGCGCTGGTAGATGCCCTGCACACACGCTTTCGATATCATCAGGACACGCATCGCACCCCTGCTGAGAAAAGGTGGATCGCCCCACGTAGGGCCGACTACAGGCCATGGCGGTGAACGGCGCGTCGTGCGAGCATCACCGCTCGGCATAGTCTAGCATCGCTCTCTCCTTTTGCCAACCCTGGCGTCTGTACCGAAACCCTGACCAGGATACGGGGTTATGGAAGGTAGAGGACGCACATTTGCGCCTGGGCTGAATATGTGGTTAAATAGCAGTGTTGTATCCAATCTATTTCGGATGAATCAGCGAGGATTCATGCGGTATTTGTGTCCCCTTCCTTTGCGTTTCAGATCCGCTTCTGGCTGCGGATCGCCTGGTCGTGGGGCGTTTTTGTTTCCCTAGGAGGCGCAGCATGGAAGAAATCGTCTTCCAGCGGCCCGAGTCGCTGTATGATACGGTGACGCACTATTGCCCGGGATGCATTCACGGCATCGCGCACCGTGTGATTGCCGAAGTACTGGATGAGATGGGCCTTCGCGAACAGTCGATCGGTATCGCTCCGGTGGGATGCTCGGTGCTGGCATACGACTATATCAACTGCGACTTTGCCGAGGCTGCACACGGGCGTGCGCCCGCTATGGCGACCGGGATGAAACGCGTTCTGCCCGACCGGCTCATCTTTACCTACCAGGGCGACGGCGACCTGGCCTCGATCGGCATGGCCGAACTGGTGCACGCCGCCGCCCGCGGGGAGAACATCACCACGGTTTTCATCAACAACGCGGTGTACGGAATGACCGGGGGGCAGATGGCTCCCACGACGCTGCCCGGGATGGTGACCACTTCCTCGCCACACGGGCGTGATGTCAAGTCCGCCGGCTATCCGATACGTGTCTGCGAGCTGGTATCGGCGATCGACGGCGCGGCATACGTGGTCCGTCGCACCGCGACCAACCCGCGCGAGGTGCGACGGCTCAAGGCAGCGATCCGCAACGGGTTCCGTGTACAAATGGCCGGACTGGGCTATTCGCTGATCGAGGTCGTCGCGAACTGCCCAACCAACTGGGGCCTGTCTCCTGTCGACTCGCTCAAGTTCGTAGAAGAGAAGATGCTCCCTTACTACCCGCCAGGTGACTACAAGGTCAGGCCCGAAGTGGAACAGCTCCTGCAAGCCTGACACGAGGCGTGGCGGCTGGCACGATCGACAGTGGAAGAGAGTATACGATGCACGAGGAAATCATCTTTTCTGGCTTTGGTGGCCAAGGCGCACTGTTTGCCGGGCAACTGATCGCCTATGCCGGGATGGAGGCTGGCTGGCAGGTGACGTGGATCCCATCCTATGGGCCAGAGATGCGCGGCGGGACGGCACATTGTACCGTGATCCTCTCTGACAAGCCGATCGGGTCGCCGATCATCCGCAACCCGACGATCGCCGTTGTACTCAACCCTGCCTCGATGGTCAAGTACGAATCGCTGATCAGGCCGGGCGGATTGCTGGTCATCAACTCGACGCTGGTGCGTCGGCAGGCCGAGCGGGAGGATATTGCGTCCGTCGCGGTGCCCGCGAACGATCTGGCGGCCGAGCTGGGAAACGTCAAGATGGCCAACGTCGTGCTGCTGGGGGCGATGCTCGCCTATAGGCCGATCGTGTCGCTCGATGCTGTCGAGGTCGTCCTCGAAGAGCATCTCGAGGGCGCCAAGCGGCGGTTCATCGAGCCCAACAAGTGCGCCTTGCACCGCGGCGCGGTCTACGCACTGCAGACACAGCCCGATCCGGTGACGGTATAACCGGCGCATCTCGTTGGCAGTGCTGGGTCGTAACACCGCGCAGCCGCCGCAATAGGGCGCAGATGGTTCTATGCTCCAGGAAAAGTTGCCTTTTTGCACAGATCATGCTAGAATTGTCCCAACCTGGCCCTTCTTGCAGCGGGCCAGGTTCGCTTGTCGAGGATACGACAAGACAATTCGCGAGGGAAGGAGGTGATGGTCAAGTGACTCGAGTCGTTAGCCGCGAAGGGGAATCTCCGGAGAGCTTGTTGAGGCGCTTCCGGAAAATGGTCACTCAGGATGGGATTTTGAGCGACGTCAAGAAAAAGCGTTACCACGTCTCCAAGAGCGAAGAGCGACGGTTGGCGCGTCGCAAGGCCATCCGCCGGGAACGTAAACGGCAGTGGCGCGCAGAGCGCTCGGAAAGATAGCGAGCGCCGTCCGTTCCTGCTCTCGCTGGATGAGCGAGCGTGGCAACAGGCCCCGCTCGCTTCTTTTTTCTTCCTGTCCAGCGGGCGTCAGAGCGACCCGGCGAGCTGATAGTCGAAGCTCAAGTCGCCCTCGAGCAGCTTGTGCACCTCACAGCGCCGGGCCGAGTTGTACAATAATACCTGCTCGCGCCGGCTCAGCCCTGATCCCAGGTCGATCTCGACCGAGAACGTGGTCTGCCAGGGCGCCGCCTCCACCGTGCGGCGGTGGACCTGTACCTCTATGCGCTGCGGCGCGATCGCCTTGTGCGCTGCAACTGCAGCGATGGTAAGCACGATTCAACTGCTCAAGGCAGCCGTCACGAGCTCGATCGGGCAGCCGTAGGTGCGATCCTCCTCATCGCGGCGCTCGACCTGCAGCAGCCGATCGCCAACCCACACTTCTGCGCGCCCCGACAGATAGCGGGCTCGCACCACACTGCCGATCGTCGTCAACGCCGCATTCCTCTGCTCCCTATGGCAAGACCTTGCCCGACAGCAGCAGGCAGACAAAGCCAAACACGGTGACCAGCATAAAGAGCAGCATCGACAGGAGCAGCCGGATACGAGGATCGATAGAGGAAAGCATGTGTACATACCTCCTTGCTAGAATTCGATCTTGCGATGCCGTAGGATCACGCTCTGGACGAGGCCCATCGCGGCCAGGATGGTCATCAGCGCACTACCACCGTAGCTGATGAAAGGCAGCGGCAGGCCCGTCACAGGCAGCAGGTTGATGTTCATGCCGATATTGACAGCCGCCTGGAAAAAAACCCACGCGGCGATGCCGATACAGATCAGCCGCCCAAAGCTGTCACGGGCCAGCTTGGCTGCACGAAGCATGCGCAGGAGGATTACCACCAGGAGGGCGATCAGCACAAGCGCGCCGAGAAAGCCCAGCTCTTCGCACAACACCGAAAAGACAAAGTCGGTATGCTTGACCAGCAAAAAGTGCAACTGGCTCTGCATTCCTTGCATGTACCCACGGCCAAGCCATCCTCCCGAGCCGATCGCGTACAGGGCCTGGCGGATATTGTAATAGGACTGCGGGTCGGCGGCCGGGTTGACAAAGGTGATGATCCGCTGCCGCATATAGTCTTCCATGGTCAGCCAGAGCAGCGGGGCAGCGGCCAGCCCACCTCCAAGGGTCACCCCTAGGATGAGCAGGTTCATCCCGGAGGCAAAGACCATCGTTCCCCAGACAAAGATCAAGACTAACGAAGTTCCCAGGTCAGGTTCCTTGTAGATGAGAAACACCGGGGCTGCCACCAGCAGTGCTGAGAACAGCAACGTGACCAGTTGGTTCTGCTTGTCCTCTCGCTTGGCCAGAAAAGCCGCGAGCACGATGATCAGCAAGGGCTTGGCCAACTCGGAGGGCTGCAGATCGATGATGCCCAGGTCAAAGGAACGCTGCGCATTGAACGTGATCTGCCCGATCACGATCACCGCAACCAGCAGGAGGACGATGAGCACGTAGAGGGGGATACTGAACGTATCCAGGAGGCGGTAATCCACGGCTGCGATCACCCATCCGACCGCTAGCCCAATCGCAGCAAAGACCGCTTGCCGGATGGCCGAATTCTGGATGAGTTCGATGTTGTGAGAGGCGCTGTAAACCATGGCAACGCCCAGAATCAGAGCCAGGAACGTTGCCCCCAGCAGCACGAAATCATAATTCCGCCAGATACGCTTATCCATGGGTCGGCATGGCTTCTAGTGCGCCGCCCTCTGTCGCGATCTCGACTGGAGAGGAATATCGGCCTGCAGCCGGCTCTCACGTCGGTTCTGGGTAAAGGTGATGTCGACTGCTTCGCGGTCGATCGGCACGTGTTTCGAGATCACGGCAATGATCTCGTCCTTCAAGGTCTGCATCAACATCGGCGAGATCTGCGTACGATCGTGAACGAGGACCAGCTGCAGGCGTTCCTTCGCGACCTCGCGGCTGGACGGTGACTTGTCTCTGCGCAAGAACTGGAGAAATCCCATCTTTGTCTCCTTTGTCCAGACTCTATGCTCAGGATGCCGCAAAGAGACGCTTAACGCGGCTAAAGAACGAAGGCTTTTCGATCGTCATGAGGGGCACGTCTTCTCCCAGGAGGCGGCGGGCGATATTGCTAAACGCCTCTCCCGCCTGGGCATGATTCTCGAGCGCCAGCGGGCGCCCCCGGTTGGTAGCGATGATGATCTGTTCATCTTCGGGAACCACGCCCAGCAGGTCGATAGCCAGGATGTCGAGTACGTCATCGATGTTGAGCATATCCTCGCGCTCGACCATCTCGGGACGAAGCCGGTTGATGAGCAGGCGCGCCTGCTCTTTCTCAGCCGCCTCGATCAGGCCGATGATCCGATCGGCATCGCGCACTGCAGACACTTCGGGCGTGGTGACGACAATCGCTTCATCGGCGGGCGTGATCGCGTTGCGGAATCCCTGCTCGATACCCGCCGGCGAGTCGATCAGGATAAAGTCAAACTCGGAACGTAGATCCTCACACACCTCGACCATCTGTTCCGGCGTCACGGCGGTCTTGTCTCGGGTCTGCGCTGCGGGGAGGAGGTAGAGCTCCGGCAGTCGCTTGTCACGCACCATAGCCTGCCGGACCCGGCAGCGTCCTTCTACGGCATCGACGAGGTCATAGACGATCCGATTCTCGAGCCCCATCACGACGTCGAGGTTGCGCAGCCCGATATCCGCATCCAGCGCGATCACCCGTTGACCACGCATGGCAAGGGCGACGCTGATGTTGGCTGTCGCCGTCGTCTTGCCGACCCCTCCCTTACCAGAAGTAATGGTGATGATTCGAGCACCCATACTTAACCCCTCCCTCTCCGAAACCTTCTACCGTTACTTCCATTTTTCTGCCACTAGTTGACCGCCGCTCACAAAGGCGCGCTCTGGTTGAGCGGCTCGCCGGCGGCGTCTGTCTTCAGGAGGACGCGCGATATAGTTTCCGATCCGCAGTTGGGTCGGCGAGAGGTCCAGGGCACAAACGCATCGCTCCTCATCCCCGCCCGCACCGGCGTGTACTGTGCCCCTCAGCCTGCCCCACACGATGACGTCCCCCCCAGCAATAACCTCGGATCCGGGGTTGACGTCGCCGAGGATCACGACGTGCCCCGCATGATAGACCGACTGTCCCGAACGCAGCGTGCGGCGGATCAGGACGCCGGTCCCTGCGATGAACGATTCGTCTGTGGTAACTGCTTCGGCGTGTGGAGTGGGGCGGGCAGGCAGTATGGTCTCCATACCGAGCTTTTCCACGACATCGCGCGTATCGGGGTCCGTGCCCAAGATCGCCCACACTTGGACGCCGTTCGACTCTAGAATGCGTCGCAGTTGGCCCGCTTCCGCGATAGTGAGTTTGCGGTCCTGGACCTCGACCGCGACCTTACCTCCACGGAAGAATGTGTTGCGGCCCTCTACCAGCGAACGGATTTCAGACAGGAGCTCGGGCAGTTCTCCCGACTCGAGCGTAATCAGCAATCCATCACGGGTGCCCTTGATGGTGATTGCCGCGTCCATACACATGCTCCTCAGGCGCTTTTCCCTCTATTTCACTCCATTATAGCATACCTTGCATGTTTTGTGAAAATGCACCCAGTTGCTTCGGTGCGCCGCACGGCAAATAGGTTTGACAAAGCATGTCGGTTCGTCTATAATAGATGTGCAGCCAGGCAACATGTAGCTTTTTGGTGCCTCGGTTATCATTCTGTGGTGACCGGGTTTTTGTTTGTCTGAAGTAGCCTGTGTTCTTTCACCGGCAGACGGCCTGGCATATTGAGAAGGGATCTGAATGGCCAAGGAAAAGACGCGCGAGGACAAGATCGAGGTCGAAGGCACGGTGACCGAAGCTCTGCCCGGCACCATGTTCAAGGTCGAGCTGGACAATGGACACGTGGTGCTCGCCTATCCGTCCGGCAAAATGCGCAGGTACTATATCCGCATCTTGTTGGGCGATCGGGTCCGGCTCGAACTGACGCCCTACGATCTCGAGCGGGGGCGCATCACGTATCGCTACAAGCGTGCCCGCGCCTAGCGCGACACCTAGGATGGGCACCTCGTGAGCCCGAGTTCTTTTTGGTGAGAGATGGCAATGCCTGAAGAGACATCGCGCCGATCGAGCCGCCGGGGAAGACGACGATCGCGCCGTCCACGCAGAGACAATGCACAGCAGGAGGCACGGTCGCCCAGCGCGAAGGAAGGCCGGGAGAAGCGCCGTCGTTCGGCCGAGTCGAGAGACGACCTCCCGGATGTCTTTGTCTATACGTATACGATCTACAAGAGTGGGGATTGATAGGCCCATCTAGCAACGCTCCCACGTGGTCGACCTGTGGCGTTCTTGCCATGCGCTAGCGTACTAGGGTCAACCAAACAGCTTGAGCGTCCCTTGAGAGAAGCAGCTTGCGACCAGTGGGCTGCTTCTATTGTTTAGGACAGCGTTGGATGAACGAAGGCAAGATCTCGCGCATTATCGGACCGGTGATCGATGTCCGGTTCGCACCCGGGCACCTGCCGCCGGTCTTTGAGTCGCTCCTGATCAAGGCCCCTCAGGGGGACCGGGTCATGGAGGTCCACGGACACCTCGATCAGACGACCATCCGCGGGATCGCCATGAGCTCGACATCGGGCTTGACGCGAGGAACGACGGTGGTGAATACAGGGGAGCAGATCATGGTTCCTGTCGGGCATGGCACGCGGGGCCGCATGTTCGATGTGCTAGGACACCCGATCGACGGAAAGGGCGAGGTCACGGATGTGACGATGATGCCGATCCACCGCGAGCCTCCTTCTTTCACCGAGCAAGACCCCTCGATCAAGATCTTTGTCACGGGACTGAAGGTCATCGATCTGCTTGCGCCCTATGTGCGGGGCGGCAAGATAGGCCTCTTGGGCGGTGCTGGCGTCGGCAAGACCTTTCTGATCATGGAACTGATCCGGCATACGTCGACCGAGCATCAGGGGATCTCTGTGTTCGCCGGCGTTGGCGAACGTACACGAGAGGGAAACGAGCTGTATCTCGACATGAAGCGCGCCGGGGTGCTCGACGACGCGGTGCTGGTCTTTGGGCAGATGAACGAGCCTCCAGGGGCACGCTTCCGGGTAGGGCTTTCCGCATTGACCCAGGCAGAATACTTTCGCGATGTGGAGGGACAGGACGTCCTGCTCTTCATCGACAATGTGTTCCGCTACGTGCAGGCCGGCGCCGAGGTCTCGGCCCTGTTGGGCCGCCTACCGAGCGCGGTCGGTTACCAGCCCACGCTGAGCAGTGAGATGGGGACCCTGGAGGAGCGGATCGTCTCGACCCACAGGGGTGCGATTACCTCGGTGCAAGCGATCTATGTGCCAGCCGACGACCTCACCGACCCCGCTCCAGCGGCAACCTTTACGCACCTGGACGCGACCATCGTCCTTTCCCGTACGCTGTCGAGCCAGGGATTTTACCCGGCGGTCGAGCCGCTCGAGTCGATGTCGCGGATCCTCGACGCGAGCATTGTCGGGGAGGAGCATTACCGCGTGGCGATGCGGGTCAAGGAGATCCTGGCCCGCTATCGCGAGCTGCGCGACGTGATCGCCATCCTCGGCATAGAGGAGCTCGCCGAGGAGGACCGGCTCTTGGTCGAGCGGGCGCGCAAGCTGCAGCGCTTCTTGACGCAGCCGTTCTTTGTCGGTGAAGAGTTCACAGGCATTCCCGGCAAGTTCGTGCCGCTGGAGGAAACGGTGCACGGCTTTGCCGAGATCATCGACGGCAAGCACGACGACCTGCCAGAGAGCGCGTTTTATATGGCTGGCACTATCGAGGACGTGATCCGCAAAGCGCGGGAGATGGCATAGCGAGGGAATCGTGTCCGAGCAGCCCAAGATCCGGCTTCTGGTCGTCACGCCAGATGACGTGGTCATCGATCAACAGGTCGTCTCGATCCGGCTCCAGGAACCGGATGGTTGGCGGGGCATCCTGGCCCATCACGCGCCCTATATCACCCAGCTGGTGAACGGGGTCATGATGTATCGCTTCCCAGATGAGGATAAGCCACATTACCTGGCCTTGTATGGTGGTACGCTGGAAGTGCAGGACAACATGATCGTCGTGCTGACCGCAGCGGCCAGGCACGGCGAAGACCCAGCGGTGCTGGCCCAGGCGATCGAGGCGCGCCACGCTGAGGCCGAGGCCGTGGCGATGGAAGCACACATCGAATTCACAAAAGCACGCGCGGCTCTGATCAGGGCTTTGACCGACCTGCCTGCGGCGTCAGGGGCGATCCGGTGAGCAAACCAGAGCGAGACGACAGGAAGGAACGGTCCAAGTTCTGGCAGCTGGCGATGACGATGGCTTCGCTGGGCTGGAGCCTGGTCCTGCCGATCGTCGGCGGGGCGTTGCTAGGACACTATCTGGATCAGATCACCGACCAGGGCGTAAAATGGACCGTTGGCCTGCTCTTTCTTGGAGTCGCATTGGCCTTCTACAACCTGTACTATATCCTGTTCAGACAGTCGGACAAGTAGGTTGAGGCAAGGAAGCCATGGAACTAGAGCAAGAGTTCATTCCAGTCGTGCTCTTCCATATCGGACCACTGCAGGTCACCAGCACGATAGTCGACACCTGGATCATCATGGCCATCGTCTCGGTGGCTGTGATCGTGCTGGGGAAACGCCTGCAAATCAAGCCGGCGCGTTGGCAGAACGCCTTGGAGTGGGTCGTGGAGGCGATCGACGGGGTGATCCGGGACATGATCCCGGAGAATCCGCGCCTGTTCCTGCCCATCGTCGGTACCCTGATGGTGTTCATCACCGCGGCAAACCTGGGTGGGCTCATCCCAGGCCTCAGTTCGCCTACTTCAGACATCAATACGCCCTTGGCCATGGCGATCGTCGTCTTTTTCTCGGTGCACTATTACGGGATCCACGAAAAGGGACTGCTCGGGCATCTCAAGCACTATGTCGAGCCGATCTTTATCCTGCTGCCGATCGAGCTGGCGAGCGAGTTGGCACGCACGCTTTCACTCACTTTCCGTCTGTTCGGCAACATCCTGGGCGAAGAGATTGTGATCGCCGTGCTCTTTTTGATCTTGCCCTATTTCGTACCGGTGCCCATGATGCTCTTTAGCATCTTTACATCGGTGATCCAGGCTTACGTCTTTGGTATGCTCACCGTCGTCTATATCTCGGGCGCAGTACGCGCTTACGAGTGATCCAGGAACGCGCAAGGACGGATCGCCTGTGGCTCTCTCCAGGACGAACAGCCCTTGCACGCACAAACCAGTTGAGGAGGCACACATGGGAGATCTTCCCGCAAGCGATCTGTTCATCATCATCACCGTGCTGCTCTCGGGAGCCGGCATTGTGGTCGGCGTGATCGTGCCCGCTATCGGGCAGATGGTCGTAGCCCGGAGCGCCATGAACGCGATTGCCCGCCAACCCGAGGCCAGCGACGCTGTAAACCGCGCGCTGATCTTGTGTCTGGCGATGCTCGAATCGCTGGCGATCTATATCCTCGCCGTCATCTTGATCCTGCTGTTCGCCAACCCGCTCCGGCAGTTCATCTTGGGTGGATGATCCCGTGCGTGTGAGGTACACGTTTCCCTCGACAGGGACGAGGTGAGGTATGCTACAGCTGAACTGGAGCACCGTGCTCCTGCAGATCCTCGACTTTGTGATCATGGCCTTTGTCCTCTGGCGTTTCCTGTTCAAGCCTGTGGTGCGGATCCTCGACCAACGTTCTGCCCGGGTGACCAGCGCGCTGACCGACGCAGAGCAAAAGCAGCAAGCGGCTGAGGCGATGCGTACCGAGTATGAAAGCAAGCTGGCGGAGGCAGAGGAACAGGTGGTCGCCATGCAACAGCAGGGGCAGGAGGAACTGGCACGTGCAAGGCGCGAGGTGCTCGATGAGACGCGGCAAGAGCTCACGGCGATGCGCGGCAATGCAGACAACGAGATCCGCGAGGCGCGCCAGCAAGCCGTGTTCCAGCATCGCCAGGCGCTGGGGCAGCTGATCACGAGCCTGAGTGCACGGATGATCCGCGAGGCGACGTCCGACGGCTTTCAGGAAGGCGCCCTCGAGCAATTCATCAAGCGGCTGGCTGCGCTCCCGGAAGAGGAGTATCGCCAGGCCAAACAACTAGGCACAGAGGACGAGGTGCGCGTGGAACTGGTTAGCGCGCACGAGATGGAGCCCGGGCGCCGAGCCCGGATCGAGGCCCAGGTGAAAGAACTCGCCGGGCAACCGATCGAGATCGCGTACCGGGTCGACCCCTCCCTGGTCGCCGGGGCCACGCTGCGCTTTGGTGACCTCGTGATCGACGGCAGCCTGGCTGGACAGTTGGAGCGTCTGCGAGAGCGCTATATGGCCGAGCTGGAGCAAGCTGAGGTATGAGCGAACGCAACCCCCTGGACCGCGAACAGTTGTTGGCTGACCTCCGGGCCCTGGCCAAGCGGGGCGCACCACACCCCTCTGGCACAGATGGCGCGAACGGTCTCAGGACCGCCGAGAGCCTGGAACAGCTGAACAAGCTGATCGACAGCGAGCGCTATGCCCTCCGCGTGCGCCACGTAGGCGTCGTGCAGGAAGTGGGGGATGGCATCGTCATCGTCTCCGGCTTGCCAGAGGTGATGCTCGACGAGCTGCTGCTCTTCCCAACAGGCGTGCACGGATTGGCGCTCAGCCTCGACGAACACGAGATCGGCTGCGTGCTGCTGGGTCCGGAGCGGGGGATCGATGCTGGTGACCTGGTCGAGCGCACCGGGCGCGTGGTCGAGGTGCCGGTTGGCGACGCGCTTGCCGGGCGCGTGGTCAATGCCCTTGGGGAGCCGATCGACGACAAGGGACCGGTCGAGAGTGAGCGGCATCATCCCGTCGAGGCAGAGGCACCCAACGTACTCGACCGCGTCCCCGTACAGGAGCCGCTGCAGACGGGGATCAAGACCATTGACGCGGTCATCCCGCTGGGGCGTGGGCAGCGCGAGTTGATCATTGGCGACCGTCAGATCGGCAAGACGGCGATCGCCGTCGACGCCGTCCTCAACCAGAGGCGGACCGGTGTGCGCTGCTTCTATGTCTGCGTGGGGCAAAAGATGAGCGCCGTGGCACGCATCGTCGAGACGTTCGAGCAATATGGGGCGATGGAGTATACGACGGTGATCGTCGCCCGGCCCGACGAACCGGCAGTGATGCAGTACCTGGCTCCCTATGCCGGATGCGCCATGGCCGAAGACGTCATGTATCGCGGCGGGCACACCCTGGTGATCTATGACGACCTGAGCAAGCAAGCGATGGCGTACCGCGAGCTGTCGCTGCTGCTCCGCCGCCCGCCGGGCCGTGAGGCGTACCCGGGCGACGTCTTTTACCTGCACTCGAGGCTGCTGGAGCGCGCCGCCAAGCTCAACGATGCGCTGGGAGGCGGATCGATGACCGCACTGCCGATTGTAGAGACCCAGGACGGCAACCTGGCAGCCTATATCCCCACTAACCTGATCTCGATCACTGATGGGCAGATCTATCTGTCGCTCACCCTGTTTCAACAGAACATCAAGCCCGCGATCGACGTCGGGCTCTCGGTATCTCGCGTCGGGGGCGCAGCTCAGAACAGGGCCATGCGCGCTGTGTCGCGCCACCTCAAGCTCGATATCTCGCAGTACCTCGAACTGCAGATCTTTGCCCGTTTTGGCACCGAGCTCGATGCGGAGACGCAGCGTCAGCTCACGCGCGGCCGGCACGTGCGCGAAGCCCTACGCCAGAAGCAGTACCAGCCCATGCCTGTCTCACACCAGGTGCTGCTCCTATACGCTGCCGGGGAAGGGCACCTGGACGACCTGCCCGTGGACCAAGTGCTCGACTTTGAGGCCTACCTGATCGCGTATATAGACGCCCGTCACGCGGCGTTGATGGATTTCCTCGAGCGCGGCGACTGGTCGCGCCAGGTACGCGAGCAGCTGCCCGAAGCCGTCGCCGCAGGCAAGCAGGCCTTCCTGAACAGGGAGACTGAGGAGTAGGCGTCATGCCAGACCTCGGCACGATCCGCGAGCGACTGGAGAACCTGAGCACGATCGAGCACCTGATCCGCTCGATGCGCGCCATGTCGGCGATCCGCTGGCGCAAGGCCAAGAACCGGCTCTATGCGGCGCAGCGCTATGCAGAGCGCGTGCAGCGGCAGCTCTCTCTCGTCGCCAACTATCCTACTCCCCTGGTGCGCGGTCAGAGCGGGGAGGCCTCACCTTCGCGCCGCACCGCGCTGACGATCATCGGCAGCGATCACGGCCTGTGTGGTCCCTTTAACGCGGTCTTGTTCCACACGGCAGACGTCCACATCAACCGCTGGCGCAGCGAGGGACGCGAGGTAGAGGTGATCGCGCTCGGCGAATATACGCGACGCTACTATTGTGACAAGCAGGCAATGTGCGCGCTGTTATGGGCGCACCGTTTTCCGCTCACCCACGCCGTCTCTTTTCTAGAGACGCGGGAGATCTGGGAGCGTATCGAGACGCTGTACACACAAGCCAACATCGACGAGCTGTACCTGATCTATAACTATTTCATCTCCTTTGGCAGCTATAGACAGCGTCTGGTCCGCCTGCTGCCGCCCGAGCTGACGCCACTGGACCTCGAGCCAGAGAATATGCCGATCCTAGGCAGCGATGCCACTGAACTGCAGCGCCTGCTGCTGGTAGAGCACTTGGCTTTACAACTGTACCTGGGTCTGGTAGAATCCATGGTGAGTGAACAGGGCGCGCGTCTGCAGGCCATGGACGCAGCCAAGACCAACATCGACGATCGCACTGCCGAGCTCCAACGCACCTATAACATCGCACGCCAGGAGAAAATCACCCAAGAGATGCTAGAGATCGTCTCCGGTACAGCCCACTAGGCCGGCCCGGAGGCACTCCTACAATCGTACCCCGGCTCATTGGCGGGAGAGCGAGGGGAAGGAGCATCGAGGATGAGAGCCAAGGACATCATGCGCTCCGAAGTGCATAGTGTCTCCGAATCGACGACGTTGCGAGAACTGAGCCGTGCCTTTCGGCGCTTTGGCGTAACCACGCTCCCGGTCATCAGCGGTGAAGGCGAGTTGGTTGGCGTGGTCAATGAAGCGGACCTGCTGCGCGCGATGCTGCCCTCTTATGCGGAGCTCCAGGACGATCTGCACTATATGATGGATTTCGAGTACCTCGAAGATCGCGCCACCGAGGTACAGGATGACTCGGTGAGGGGTATCATGGTCCGTGGCGCGGTGAGCGTGGACGAGAATGCACCGCTCATGCGCGTGATCTCGCTCTTTTTGCTCAAAGCCTCCTCGCACATCCCGGTGGTCCGCGGCAACCGGATCGTGGGCTCTGTGGCACGGACCGACATCTGCGAGTTGATGTTCGACTAGATTGCTCGACGTTGCCATTCGTGCTCTATTCTGCTCGTATGTAGAGAGGGGCTTGTCCTCGCTCTATTCTGATGTTCAGGGAGGATGCAGTTGAACAAAACAGTCCTCGTTACAGGTGCTGCCGGGTTCATTGGAAGCCACGTTGCCGCCGCACTGCTGGCACGCGGGGACGCGGTGGTTGGCCTCGATAATCTCAACGACTATTACAGCCCTGCCCGAAAGCAGGCCAACCTGGACGAAGTGCGGGGTGGCGTCGGCGACGCATCGCGCTTTCGCTTTGTCGAGGGGGATATCCGGGATCAGGCGCTGATCGCTCAGCTCTGCACAGAGCATGCCTTCGATGCCATCGCTCACCTGGCGGCCATGGCCGGCGTGCGTGCTTCTACAGAGGACCCACACCTCTACTATGACGTCAATCTGATCGGCACGCTCAACCTGCTCGACGCAGCGCGCGACCACGAGATCGGGAATTTCGTCTTGGCCTCGACCTCCTCCGTCTATGGTGATACCCAGCAGATCCCGTTCGTGGAGAGCGATCCGTGCGATCATCCGCTGGCGCCCTATCCGGCCAGCAAGCGGGCAGCCGAGATGCTCGGCTTTTCTTATCACCACCTCTACGAGCAGCATTTCACGGCCCTTCGTTTCTTCACCGTCTACGGGCCGCGGGGTAGGCCGGATATGATGGCCTACAAGGTGCTGGATAATATCTTTTTCGATCGCGAGGTCCCGCTGTACAACGCCGGGCAGATGTACCGCGACTGGACCTACGTGGAGGATATCGCTGCCGGTATCATCGCTGCCCTGGATCGCCCATTGGGATACGAGGCAATCAACCTGGGACGCGGTGAGCCGGTGCTGCTCAGCGACTTTGTCGGGCTGATCGAGGATCTGGCTGGAAAGAAGGCAACCCTCGTCCCGAGCCCCATGCCTGACGCGGACATTCCCTACACCTATGCGAATATCGACAAGGCGCGCAGGCTGTTGAGCTACGATCCACACATCTCGGTGGAGGAGGGCGTGGCGCGCTTCTGGGCGTGGTACCAGCAGACCGTGCTCGATAGGCACTGAGTCGAGAGCCATGACCCCACACCTGGCGTGGAGATCCCACCTTCGTGCCTTCGCCGTTGTCGGCATGGTGGTCCTCGTTGGTGCGATCGGGGCGTACAAGACGTTGCACGACCCAGATGCCGGGCCACCCGTGGGGGAGCGCGAAGGCGCGGGTGAGCTGGTCGCCGACTATCGCGCCTGCCAGACCTTTGTCGCCGCGCACGACGGCCTGAACCAGGTCAAAGTGCTGCTCGATGACCTCGGCCGGCGCAACCGGAGCACGTTCATCTTTACCTTGCAGCGTTCCCCGGACGATGAGCGAGCCATCGTCACCCTCACCCGAGACGCCTACGAAGTAAACAGCAATACCTACTATGCCTTGCGCTTCCCGCCGATCGAGGACTCGGCGGGCAAGGACTATACCTTCTGCCTGGCCGCGCCAGAAGCGGATCTCGCCCAGGCCATCACCGTCATCGGCACCGTGCGCGACACCTATCCAGATGGACGTGCCGTCTTGACGCCCGGCATGTGGGGGAAGGGCAAGATCGAGGACTTGGAATTTCACCTCGGGTACGACCTCGGCCCCTGGGCCCAGGCCGGTGCCCTCCTGGACAGGCTGGGCACGGACAAGCCCGCCTTTTTCAGCGCTGGCTGGTTCTACGCGCTC
The DNA here is from genome assembly GCA_964560475.1 of uncultured Anaerolineae bacterium. Classification (GTDB taxonomy): domain Bacteria; phylum Chloroflexota; class Anaerolineae; order JAFGEY01; family JAFGEY01; genus BS750m-G44. Next base: position 18,333 of record CAZLMZ010000005.1, on the reverse strand, counting down.
TTGATTGGCGCTTACCTGGCCTTGCTCTACCTGCTGTTTCTATACCGGCCCTCCACGCAAGAAGAAGGCGATCCCGATCTGTGACCGCGCCTAGCATTTCGGCAAACCATTTGCCCACCCCCTTGTTCCGTGTTACAATACCGCCCGCTTGCTTCCGTGAACCCGGTCGCCAAGAATCATTATGCGCGACCGGCGAGCATCCTGTTGAGCGAGGAGAGCCGGCTTGGGTCTCGCGGACCCCTCCCTACAGTTGATCGTCGCAGGACGGACCGATCCTGGACAGCGCAGAGGGCTGAACGAGGATGCCTGGCGCATCGCTGACGAATCAGAGTTGGGCAGCCTGATCGAGGAGCGAGGACGGCTCTTTGCTGTGGCAGACGGGATGGGTGGCCATGCGGCAGGGGAAGTGGCCAGCCAACTGGCGATCGAGACGCTCTTTGCCGAATACTATGGCGGCGACGATGCGCTGATGTCGCCAGCCATGCGCCTCGAACAGGCCATCTTGCGGGCCAATGCCCAGATCTATGAACAAGCCGGCATCACGGCGTCGCAGGCTGGCATGGGCACCACCATCGTCGCCGCCGTAGCGCACGGCGAGTGGGTCACCATCGCCAACGTGGGCGACAGTCGCGCTTACTTGATCCGCGATGGGGCTGTACAGCAGCTAACGCACGATCACTCCTGGGTCGCCGAGCAGGTCACGGCTGGGTTGCTCACCGAGCAGCAGGCACAGAACCACATGTATCGCAACGTCGTGACGCGCTGCCTGGGCCACAACCCGCAGATCGAGGTCGACACCTTCGAGCACGTCCTGGAGCCGGGCGACGCTGTTCTCCTCTGTTCCGACGGTTTGAGCAACCAGGTATCTGAAGATGAGCTAGGTCGCGTGATCGCGGAAGAGACGCCCTACGAGGCCGTGATAGAGCTGGTCGAGCTTGCCAATCGCTATGGTGGCCCTGACAATATCACCGCCGTCATGCTCAAGCTGCCGCGCGACGTCTACAACGAGGTCACCCTCGTCGCACAGGCGAGCCCGAAAGAGGCCGGGCGTGAGGAGTCGTCCGGTCAGCCATCTTCCCCCGCGGTCGCTACGCCGGTAGAGGCGGCCGTACCAGGCACAGTGCTACGGGAGAGTGTGCTCCCTCCTAGGTCCATTTCCCCGGTACGCAAGTGGGGCGTACGCCTCGGGCTGGTCCTACTCGTCTTGTCGCTGGGCGGGATATCCATCGCGGTGTGGAGGCCGGAGATCCTGGAGGAGTGGTTCTCTCCGTCGACTGCCACCCCGCTCCCCGCCGTAGCCCCCACCTTTACAGAGACCGTCGTCGCGGCGACGCCGGCGACCGCGACTGTGGCGCCATCGCCAACGGGGGTACCCATCGCCACTCCCAGCGCCACCGCTACCGCAACGCCCACGCGCACACCTACGCCTACCCCGACCGCGACACCAACGCAGACCTCGACGCCGCTTCCTTCTATGACCCCCGAAATCACAGGGCCGTAGCTACCGCATGTCACCCAGCGCATAGAGCACGAGCGCAGGGGCGACAACCCCCGCTGTCTCGGCGCGCAGGATGCGCGGTCCTAGCGTCACCACGTGCAGGCCGTGCCCCTCGGCAAGCGCTACCTCTTCCGGTGCAAAGCCACCCTCCGGCCCCACCAGCAGCGCGACACGCTCGATCGCTGAACCGGCCTGCAACGCTGTAGCGAGTTCCTCGCCGCCGACAGCTACGGCGGGAAGGATCGAGAGATCGTGCGCCGCTGCGCTGTCTACACACGCTTCCTCGAAGGACAGCGCCGAGCCAAGGTCCGGCAAGCGCCCGCGGCAGCTTTGCTCGGCCGCCTCACGGATGATGCGCTCCAGGCGATCGCGCCGCTTTTCTGCCCACGCTGCCCCTCGCACCACCGTGCGTTCTGCAAAGACAGGCACGAACCGCGACACACCCAGCTCTGTCCCCTTTTGCAGGACCCACTCAAAGCGGTCACCCTTCAGCAGGCTCTGGTAGAGGGTCACCTTTACTCGTGGCTCTGTCTCCGCCGCGTGCCGCGACACGATGTGGCCCGTCGCCACATCCAGTCCCACTCGATCGAGCGTCACGTCGTATTCCATTCCCGAACCGTCGAGCACGATCACCTGCGCGCCGGGATGCAGCCGCAGGACGTTGCGCAACTGGTGCGTAGCATCAGGGCCAAAGGTCACCACGTCATCGGCGATCGACCTCGAAGGGACAAAGAAGCGCTGCGCCATCTCAGGTCGCCCGCCTGCCGATCAGCGCCACCCAGTCGCGCTCCCCGCGCCGCCCGGTCACCTCGATCCCACGCGTCACGAACGCGTCCACGATGTCCGCTTCCTGGTCATCGATAATGCCCGAAGCAACCACGGTCCCGTTCGGGCGCAGCGCGTCCGCCAGTCCTCGATCGAGCAAATCCAGGATCACGCTGTAGAGGATGTTGACCAATATCAGATCGTAGGTCGCTCGCGCTTGCTCCAGGGAGCCGCTCTCGACGTGGACGATGCCGGCTACGCCGTTAGCAGCTACATTCTCTCGTGCCGAGGCCACGGCAATCGGGTCGATATCCACCGCACGTACGGAGGCTGCGCCGCGCTTGGCCGCGGCGATAGAGAGGATGCCCGAGCCTGTGCCCAGGTCCAACACGCGCACGCCGGGCACGACCAGCTCTTCGAGTGCCGCGAGGCACAGGCGCGTCGTGGGATGCGTCCCGGTACCAAAGGCCATGCCCGGGTCGAGCACGATCGCCACCTCGCCTGGGGCAGGCTCGTAGGACTGCCACGCCGGTACGATGGCTGTGTGCTGCCCGACGTGCAGCACACCATAGTGGGCCTTCCACGCCTCAGCCCAGTCGGCTTCGCCCAGCACGGTAAACTCGGGGTCGGGGATCGGATAGAGCTGCCCCAGGTGCCACAGCGCTTCTTCGATTCGTTGCTTGAGCGCGCCATCTTCGGCCGGAATATAAGCCTTGACCCGCATCTCGTCCACGTCGTCGTGCGCCCCCAGCCCGCCGGCTACCCGGTGCTCGATGACGGCCCCGCCACGGCCGTAGCTGTTGAGCAGTTCGCTCACCGCTTCTGCGGCCTCGCCGTCGACGCGCACGCTGACCTCGAGCCACTCTCTGCCTGTTGCCTGCATTCCTTCCGCCATGTCTGTCCCCTGCTCACCCAAAACCAAACTTCCAAAGCCATCGTGGCTCTGGAAGTTCGTGCATACCCGATCGATAGACCTGCCGTGATCCCCGGGGCGCTATAATCCCAGGGCCTCCTTGACCCGATCTAGGAACCCCCGCTCGTGCTGGGCGATGATCTCTTTGCCGAGCGTCTCTCCCAATTCCTCGAACAATTCGCGCTGCCGCGCATCGAGGTGTCTCGGAACCGCGACGGTGACGACGACCAGCTCATCGCCTCTGCCCGGGCGCCGCAGATAGGGTACACCGTGCGCCTTGAGGCGAAACACCTCGCCCGTCTGGGTTCCTGGGGGAATCGGGAGTTCCTCCTCGCCATCGAGCGTGGGAACAGCAATCAGATCGCCCAGTGCGGCCTGGGCGACGTTAAGCGACAGCTCCAGAATGATGTCATTGTCTCGCCGCACAAAGTACTCGTGCGGCTTGACCGAGATAAAGACGTACAGATCGCCGGGCGGCCCGCCCAGCGTCCCCAGCTCGCCCTCGCCTGTCAAGCGGATACGCGTTCCATCGTCGACCCCAGGCGGGATCTTGACCGAGAGCGTGCGCGTTTTGGGCACGCGCTTTTGCCCGTGACACTCGGGACAGGGGGAAGTGATCTCCTCACCGCTGCCGTGACAGCGCGGGCAGGTCGTGACGTTGACGAACGAACCAAAGAGCGAGCGCTGTACGTGCCGTACTTCGCCGGTGCCATTGCATTCGGGACAGCGCACCGGCGTGGTACCTGGTTTTGCGCCAGAGCCGCTACAGGTGGGACAGGTCTCGTGGCGTGAGGCTTCGATCTCCTCTTCGCAGCCGAATACGGCTTCCTCGAAAGAGATGCGCAGATCGTAGCGCAGGTCCGCCCCGCGCTGGGGCCGGTTCCGCGTCGACGCGCCGGGGCGCGTGCCCCCGAAAAAGCTCTCAAAGATGTCGTCGATGCCAAAACCAAATCCCTCAAAACCAGAGGGACCCGCAGAACCTGCGCCCTGTACTCCGGCATGTCCAAACCGATCGTAGCGCGCGCGCTTTTCCTGGTCGCTCAGGACTTCGTAGGCCTCGTTGACTTCTTTGAACTGCTCTTCCGCCCCATCGTCTTTGTTCACGTCAGGATGGTACTGGCGTGCCAGGCGGCGGTAGGCACGCTTGAGTTCGTCCGCGCTCGCGTTGCGCGAGACGCCCAACACCTCGTAATAGTCTCTTCTGCTACTCATCTAGAACCAACTTGCTTGCTTTCATCTCCAGATCCAGGGGCGCGACAGTAGCCCCATCACTGATAACACTAACGCACGAGTATACACCACAAGAAAGGGAAGGGCAAGCGTTCCTCGCCCTTCCCTTCCATTCAACGTGAACCCGAGCTAGGCTTCGCTGAATTCGCCGTCGACGACGTCCTCGTCGGGTGGGGCAGACGGCCCGCCGTCCGCGCCTCCTGGAGGCGGCGTGCCGGGGCCACCAGCCTGCTCATAGGCCGCAGCGCCCACCTTTTGCAGTGCCTGGCCCAGCTCTTGCGTTTTCTGGCGGATCTGGGCGAGGTCTCCCGAGTCCTTGATCGCCTTGAGCGCCTCGGCCTTGGCCTCGACATCCTTCTTGACGTCGTCGGGGACTTTGTCGCCCATGTCACGCAGCGTCTTTTCCGCCGAATAGACCGCCTGGTCTGCCGTATTGCGCACCTCGACCTCTTCCTTGTGCTGGCGGTCCTCATCAGCGTGCTGCTCGGCGTCGTGCACCATCTGCTGGATCTCCGATTCAGACAGGCCGCTGGAAGCGGTGATCGTGATATGCGCGTCCCGGCCTGTCGCCTTGTCCACCGCGCTCACGTTCAAGATGCCGTTGGCGTCGATGTCAAAGGTGACCTCGATCTGCGGAACGCCGCGCGGCGCGGGCGGGATGCCATCGAGGATAAAGCGGCCCAGGCTCTTGTTGTCGCGCGCCATTGGCCGCTCGCCCTGCACGACGTGGATCTCGACCTGCGACTGCATGTCCGCTGCCGTGGAAAAGATCTGGCTCTTTTTGGTCGGAATGGTCGTATTGCGCTCGATCAGCGCCGTGGCCACGCCGCCCAGCGTCTCGATGCTCAGCGTCAGCGGCGTCACGTCCAGAAGGAGCACGTCCTTCACGTCACCCTTGAGTACGCCGGCTTGCACTGCTGCGCCGAGGCCGACGACCTCGTCCGGGTTGACGCCCAGGTGCGGCTCCTTGCCAAACAGCTCGCGTACCGTCTCGCGGACCGCCGGCATACGCGTCATGCCGCCGACCAGGATCACCTCGTCGATCTCGGATATAGTGAGACTGGCGTCGGCCAGTGCCTTGCGACAGGGCTCGATCGAGCGCTCGATTAGGTCCTGTGTCAATTGCTCCAGCTTGGCCCGGGTCAGCGTCATCTGCAAGTGCTTGGGCCCGCTGGCGTCAGCCGTAATAAAGGGCAAGTTGATCTCAGTTTCGAGCACCGTCGACAGCTCGATCTTGGCCTTTTCGGCAGACTCCTTGAGCCGCTGCAGGGCCATACGATCTCGCCGCAGGTCGATCCCCTGGTCGCGCTTGAACTCGTCGCAGATCCAGTCGATCACCCGCTGGTCAAAGTCATCGCCGCCGAGGAAGGTATCCCCGTTGGTCGATTTGACCTCGAACACGCCATCGCCGACGTCGAGGATCGAGATATCGAACGTGCCGCCGCCCAGGTCATAGACGGCGATCGTCTCGTCGGCCTTTCGATCCATGCCGTACGCCAGCGAAGAGGCCGTCGGCTCGTTAACGATGCGCAGCACGTTGAGGCCCGCGATCCTGCCGGCGTCCTTGGTCGCCTGTCGCTGCGAGTCGTTGAAATAGGCCGGGACCGTGATCACGGCTTCCGTGATCTCTTCGCCCAGGAAGGCTTCTGCGTCGGTCTTGATCTTTTGCAGGATCATCGCCGAGACCTCGGGCGGCGAGTACTCTTTGCCACCCATCCACACGCGGACGTCACCGTTAGGTGCCGCGGTGACCTTGTAGGGCACGAGCTCGATCGCGCGCTTGACCTCCGGGTCGTCAAACTTGCGTCCCATAAAGCGCTTGATCGAGAAGATCGTGTTCTCTGGGTTCGTGACTGCCTGTCGCCGGGCAACCTGCCCGATCATACGTTCGCCGGTCTTGGGGTTGACGGCCACGACCGAGGGAAACAGCCGTCCCCCTTCCGAGCTCGGAACAACGGTGGGCTCGCCGCCCTCCATAATCCCGCAGACCGAGTTAGTGGTCCCCAAATCAATACCGATGATCTTGGCCATCGTTCGTCTCCTTCAATGATCTCCCTATTATGCCAGAACGGTCAGCGCTACGATCGCCTGCCTTGGCCCGGCAAAGACTAGGATTGCTTGCTATTCGTCTACTTCTTGGTTCAATTCCGGCTTGCCGCTCGAAACGCGAACTAGCGCAGGACGCAGGACGGTGTCATCGACCTGGTAACCGGGCTGTACGATCTGGATGATGTGGCCCGCATCCACCTCCTCGTTCGGCTCGTGCGTCAATGCTTCGTGGTAGGCAGGATCAAAGGCCTCCCCTGCCTCGACGGGCATGATCGAGAGCCCCAGGCTCTCCAATGTCGCCTGCCACTTGCGTTGGACCTGCTCGACGCCGCTCACCCACGGCTCCTCTTTGCTCTCCTCAGGCACGGTCTCCAGAGCGCGTCTCAAATCGTCCATCACTGGCAGCAACTGAAGCAACAGGTTTGCCTTTGCTAAAGCCTGCATCTGCTGCCGCTGCTGCTCCTGGCGCCGGCGATAGTTGGCAAACTCGGCACGCGCACGCTGCCACCCGTCCAAGTACTCGGCCGCACGTGCCTCTGCTTCCTCCAGCGCCGCTTTCAGCGTCTCCAGTTCGTCCTCGGCCTCGATGGTCAGCTCCGCCTCCTGCCCCTCGTCTGCAACAACCTCAGCGCCCGCCTTAGCAGCATCCTCTTGGCCCACCGCACGGTTCTGGTCTTCTACGTTCATCTTCTCTGCAGCCTTCCCTTGACATCAAGATCACTAGACACAGATCATCCCGGGAAAGGTACAGCTCCCGGAACGTCAGTTACTCTGGATTCTGCAGCTCGCCCCCGTACATATCGAGCACGAGATTGCTCAACAGTTGAGAGACAAACCGCACCACGGATACGGTGCGCGCATAGTGCATGCGCAGCGGCCCCAATACCCCCAGCGCACCCGTGGCGTAGCCGTTGATGCCGTATCGAGACAGCACCAGGCTGAAATCGGAGAGTTCGTTGCGCTGCCCCTCGCCGCCGATGACGATCTGTACGCTCCCTCGTTCGGCAGCGACCGACAGCATATCACGCAGCATCAGGTCGAGCGGCCCTCCATCCGACAGCACTTCTGCCACGTGCTGCCCGCTCTCGGCGAACTCGGGTTGAGCGAGGACGTGCACCAGCCCATCGCGGTAGACGGGGCCGCTGGATCCATCCACTTCACCCATCATCTTGGACACGAGCAGGCCGATCTCTTGCTCGAACTCGGGCAAGGAGATCAGTTGCTGTCGTATCTCGTCGCCTTCCAGCCCCGCAAAGACGTCATTCAACCAGCGTGAGATGCGGCTCAGATCCTCCTGGCCGAGGGGATTCGCCAGCGTCAGCATTTGCTGCTTGATCAGCCCCTCCTGCAGGACGATGACCAGCAGCACGAGCGGTCCGTGTGTCGAGATCAGCTCCAGGTGCTTGAACCGGCAGCGATGCACGTGTGGCGGTGCGACCACGGCCGCACCCCGAGCTGAATGCGCCAGCACCGTCGCGGCAAGACGCATCCACTGGTTGAGGTCCAGCTCGGCCTGGTGGAACTGGTGCACGATCATGCGCCGTTCCTCTACCGGCAAGCGGACGTCCTCCATCAGCTGCTCGACAAAATAGCGGTAGCCCTTTTCCGTCGGTAAGCGCCCTGCCGAGGTATGCGGGTGCGTCAGGTACCCGTGTTCCTCAAGGTACGCCATCTCGTTGCGTACTGTCGCTGCGCTGACGTCCAGCTCGGGGTGCAAGCTGACCGCCTTGGAACTGACCGGCGCCGCCGACTCGATGTAGCTGCGCACAACCAGGCCCAATACGAACTGCCTGCGTGGCGTCAGGATGTCGATGCCCTCACTCATTTTAGCACTCTCATATATAGAGTGCTAAAATGATAACACAAAGTAGCCATACTGTCAAGTGTGGGCTGAATCTTCTTATGGATCTCTTATGATCCAACGGGCAGGCGGCAGTTGTACAGGCTAAAGAATGCATTACGGGCCCTTGTTGCACAGATTGGTGACAGCGCGGATGCATTGTGCTATAATCTCTATCCGCCCACGTATGATCGAGGGTGCCGGCATGCCTCGATGCCGGTCTGGGAGCCGGGCTGTTGCTGGTCGTTGTCCTCGCTGGCTTTGGCAAGACCACGTTGGTCGCCGAGTGGGTGAAGCGCGTGCAGCAAACCCAATTACCAAGGAGAGTCAGGTGAAGCAGTTGGGAAAGGTCATATCCATCGCTCTGATCGTGCTCAACATCTTTTTGGCAGCAACCGCTTTTCTCGGCGGAATAGGTCTCTTGGCAGGATTCAACGCGCCGGGCGTAGAGGAACTACAGGGCTCCATATTCAAGGACTATACCATTCCGGGCCTCTCGTTGTTCGTGATCGTGGGTGGGAGCGCCTCGTTGGCGGCAGTGCTGCTGATACGGAAAAGCCGATTCGCGCTTCTATTCTCGATTGGGGCTGGTATCATCATCATGGTCTTTGAATTCGTCGAAGTACTGGCCATTGGTTCTCCGCCCGGGATAGCGTTCGTCCTGCAGTTGTTCTACTTTGGGTTGGGAACACTCGTCGCTGCTCTATCTATAGGTGCTGGGTTCATTGACTTGTTGCCGAGACCGGCATGATCCATATGGGCACACTCGCCAGCAAGTGACCGGGTCTCGACCTGGCTTGTGGGTGTACGCCGAGGTGTGAGGGAAAAGGCACAACCTATCCTCTGATAGGCGACAACGGAACTGCTGTCCAGTACAACGGGTGCGGATCCAGACTCGAAGGGGAAGTGATGATCGTACGCGCAAGCGAGGCCCAGGACAGCGATATCTGCGGCAGGACCAAGAGAAAGTAGACTCGGTACATTGAGGGTCTCCAATAGGGGAGGTTTAGAATGAAGAAACGCGAGCGGAAACGAGAGTTGGTGGGTCCCTGGCGGCGGCTTCATGGTGCGGTGTGGTTGATCGGCCTGGCAATCCTGTTTTGGCGAGGGTGGTTCTGGCCTGGGATCCTGGTCCTGGTGGCGATCAGCATGTTGATCGAAGCCCTGCTGATGCGATTCGCGCCCCATGCCTTCGAAGAAGCCGACTCGACGACAGCCCCAGCGGCGGGTGCGTCGCCATCATCGTCCGCACCGCCCGTTCCGGAACATCGCGCCGAGCTGCTGCCGTCGGCCTGTCCGCGGTGCGGTGCGCCGGTTCGCAGCGCTGAAGTGAAATGGGTGGGGCCAGAGGCTGCCGACTGTCCCTACTGCGGCGCGCATCTGCCCATGCGCAGCGACTAAGCGCTCTAACCTGCGATCCTGACCTTGTGCGTCTCATCTTGAGGCTGTATGAGCATGTCATCCACGGATCAGCAAGACCAGATGCCGCCGGGCAAACAAGATCTGGGCCTGGAGCGCATCATCTTTTTCAGCGATGCCGTCATGGCGATCGCCATTACCCTGCTCGCCGTCGAGATCCAGGTACCGGAAATCGCCAGGCCGCTTGCCGCCACAGAGCTGCCCCGAGAGCTCTTGTCGATGGCACCGGAATTCGCGAGTTTCGTGATCAGCTTTGCGATCATCGGCGTCTACTGGCTGGCTCACCACCGTTACTACCGCTACATCGTGCGCTACGATACCCGGTTGATGCTCCTCAATCTGCTCTTTTTGTTCTTTATCGGCATCCTACCCTTTGTCACCAACCTGCTTGGCACGTACGCATATCTGCCGTTGGCAAACATCGCCTATGCCCTCACCGCAGCGGCTCTAGGGTTGACCACGGCGGCGCTGTGGTGGTACGCTGCCCACGACCACCGCCTGGTGGACGAGGGCCTCGATCCGCAGTTGATCCGGGCTACGTCGATCCGTGCCCTCAGTGGGCCTGCCACGTTCTTGCTTTCCATCCCGTTTGCCCTGTTCAGCACGGTGCTGGCGCAGATCATCTGGGGCCTGTCGCCTATCGTGAGCATCTTGCTGTCGAGGCTCGGCGGCGCCAGCGAGGAGGGAGAGGAGGGTATAGGCTATCGTCTCTCACCGATGGAGAGTAGAGGAAGAGACGAGATGAACGTCGACCCGGTCATTGCGCGCACCAGCCTGCCTCGCGACGCCCTGGCCGGGCAGGTCGCCATCGTCACCGGCGCAGGGCGCGGCATCGGGCGCGAGGCGGCCTGCGCCTTGGCTTGGCTCGGGGCACAGGTCGTCCTCGCTGAGCTGGACCCGGACTTGGGAGGAGAGGCTGAGGAGGCTATTCGCCGCGAGGGCGGCGCAGCACTCTTTGTACGGACCGATGTGTCGGACCCGGCCTCGGTTTCTGCGTTGGCCAGGCGGGTCCACGCCGCCTATGGCGACGCCAGCATCCTAGTCAACAACGCCATCTATATCCACGAGGCCAGCGTGGCCGAGATGCGCCTGGAAGACTGGGATCGCACGATGGGGGTCAACCTGCGCGGCACGTTCCTGACCTGCCAGGCCTTTCTGCCGGGCATGCTTGCCCGGCGACGTGGCACCATCGTCAACATGGTCTCTACTGAGGCCATGCCGGGCCTGGCGGCCTATATCGCCACCAAGCAAGGCATCATCGGGTTCAGCCAATCGCTGGCCCTGGAGGTGGGCGAGCAGGGAGTGCGCGTCATTCCCTTTGGCCCCGGCATGGTAGACACGCCCGGTATGCGTAGCGTGGCAACAGGGCTGGCTCCTCGCCTCGGCATGACCGAGGAAGCATTCCTGCACGTGCCGCTTCATCCGGCGTTCGAGGGTCTGATGCCTGCCGAGTATGCCGGAGCAGCCACCGCCTATCTCGTTGCTGCGCTGGCCGACGAGTTCCACGGCGAGGTGGTGACGGGCTACACGGTGCTGGAGCACGCTGGCGTCATCGAGGCCCCCGCGCTGCGGACCCCGGCGGCGCAAGGGCCGGCGGCGGCACAGGCGCCAGCCGTACCCCTACCGGCCCAGGCGCTCGACTTGAGCCGCAGGCTCGAGGAGATCATCGCCCAGACTGGGGCCGAGTTTGACCGCTTGCCGGTCTTTGTGCGTCCCCTTGCCCGCCGGGGCTTCAAGGCCAAGGCCGGGCAAAGCTTCCAGGACTGGGCGCGGACCGCGGCGGCGCTCAGCGCTGGTCTCGAACAGGGCACGCTGCCACCCAACCTGCCGCACCTGAACGCGTTGCTGGACGACTTGGTCCTCTACTATGAGGGCGTCCCGACCGAGACCGCACGCTTTACGCGAGATGCCGAGATGCTGCAGCAGGTGACGCAGACTGCCAACGAGCGCATTGCGCTGATCTGCGCGTTGCGAGCTGCCCTTTCACAGACTCAAGTATAGGTGATCCTGTCATCACCCTATCTTTTGATAGGTTACAGGCGGGGCGCTTCCCTGTACAATAGGCGCATCGGCGAATGAGGAAGAGAGATGACGAGCGAGTAACCGGCCTCTACGAACCGTATCGTGCTGACCACGGCCTGGGCGGTCATGCTGTGTGCCAGCAGATTGCCCAACGCCCTGTTGTACGAGTTCGCAGGTGGCAGCCCGGCGTGGCTGGTGTGGACCAAGGTCGGCCTGTTGGCCATATGCGCAGGGATAGCCTTCATCTCGTCCAAGACATGCTCATCTTTTCATTTATGGCCGCGGGGTCGATCGCTCCAGGCGGGTAAAGGGGTTCGATCTCATGCTTCAGGCTGTTGGTTCACGAACGCATAGACACAGCAAAGGAGTCCAAATGAAGACCACAACCGTTTTGCTCTCCCTCTGTCTCGTCGTAGCGCTGCTGAGCGGCTGCTGCAACCTGGGCCCGATCATTCCGAGGATCGGGAGGATCGGAAATGTCGGAGGCGTTAGGCCCTCCGGCGTGATCGTCAGCGAGACGCGCGATGTGAGCGGGTTCACCGCTCTCGACATGCGCACTCTGGGCAAGGTGGTTCTCACGCAGGACGACAACGAATCGCTGACCATCACCGGCAGCGACAACATTGTCTCGCTTGTCACGACCACCGTCCGCGACGGCGTGCTCACCATCGAGACCAGCCGGCCGATCAACATCACCGGCACCAACAGCAACAACGTGCTTACCTTTGACATCACCGTCCAAGACCTGGCCGGCGTGACCATCAGCGGGCTGGCCGACGTCGAGATGGATGCGCTGAATACCTCCACGCTGGCGGTGACGATGAGCGGCGCGGGCAAGGTGGTGCTGAGCACGCTCAGTGCCGACAGCGTGGACATCACCGTCAGCGGGTTGGGCAGCGTCGAGATCGGGGGCCAAGTTACCCAGCAGCAGATCGAGATCTCTGGTGCCGGCGACGTACAGAACGGCGATCTAGAGTGCCAGACCGCCAACGTGACCATCTCTGGCCTGGGATCGGCCACCGTCTGGGTCACCGGCGAGCTGACCGGTATCATCAGCGGCGGCGGCAACGTCCGCTACTATGGCTCGCCCCAGGCCGACACCCAATCCACCGGAGTGGGCAAGTTCGAGTCGCTCGGGAACAAATAGGTATACTGCGCCAGCGACGAGGACAGAGGAGAATTGCGAGACAGCACCGCCACGACGGTTTGACTCACGAGTGGGCAGGATCTCTAGTGAGTCAAACCGCCATGTGGCGCGCCGTCGCGGATCCGGGTATACTATGCCGGTTGTCGCGACGCACGTCCAGTTGCTACCTATCGATGGAGGGTCTAGCCACCCATGAGCATCCTGCAGGCATTTCTCCTGGGGGTGATCCAGGGCGCCACCGAGTTCGTCCCTGTCTCAAGCTCGGGGCACCTGACGCTACTGCCCTGGTTCTTCGGCTGGCAGTTTGATCCGGTGCTCAAGAACGCGTTCGACGTGATGGCTCACTGGGGGACGCTGGTCGCCGTAGCGGCGGTCTTTTGGCGCGATCTCGTGGCACTGATTCTGGGTGGCCTGCGAACGCTGGACGGGCTGCGCGTGGGTGGGCTGGACGGGTTTCGCGCGCGCCTGCAACAGGACGCGGCAGGCCGCCTGGCCTGGCTGCTCGTCCTGGGCTCCATCCCCGCTGCCGTACTGGGCCTGCTGTTCGAGAGCTTTTTCGAGAAGCTGTTTGGCACCCCGACGGTCGTCTCGCTGCTCATGATCGTCACGGCAGGAATGCTTGCCTTTTCCGAGTGGTATGGGCGGAGAGAGCACGTGCTGCAGGATCTGGGCTGGTCCAGTGCGCTAGGCATTGGATTGGGACAGGCGGTCGCGATCGCGCCCGGCATCTCGCGTTCTGGGGCGACCATCGCCTCCGGGCTGCTCAGTGGCCTGGATCGTGCGGAGGCCGCTCGCTTTAGTTTTCTGCTCAGCACGCCGGTGATCCTGGGAGCGGGCGTGTGGCAGCTCAAAGACCTGTTCGAGAGCGCGGGCTGGCAGGCCGGCCTGGTACCCATGCTGGTTGGCCTCGGCGTTTCTGCGGTCGTGGGCTATGCCAGTATCCGCTTCCTCCTGGCGTATCTGCGCCAGCACCGGCTCTATCCCTTTGCTGCTTACTGCCTGTTGGTTGGCATCGCGGGTCTGCTCGTCTCTCTCTTCCGGTAAGAGACAACGATGTGTGCATGCCGACATAGCGGGCCCAGGCAGGTCGTTTCTGCCTTTCTGTGTGTCGTCGCCTCCGTCGTCTCCTTCGCGCTTGTGGCGTGTGCCACGCCGGCGCCGACCCCGCCTGTTCCGCAGGAATCGATCAAGATCTCTGCTGCGTCGGCCATGGTCCCGCTGCTGACCAGGTTAGCCCATGCTTTCGAGGCGCGCGACCCGCGGGTTGCGGTCGTGATCGAGCACGCCAACTCGTACCAGTCGTTGCGCCAGACGCTGGAGGGTGCGGCAGACCTGGGTGCATGCACGGTTGCAGTGGGGGACGAGGTGTGGGCGGCGCCCATTGCCCTCGACGCGGTCGCCGTCGTCGTTCACCCCGGTAATCCGCTCGAAAACCTCACCTTGGCCCAGGTTCGTGACATCTTTGGTGGGCGCGTGTGGCGCTGGCAGGATCTGGGCATCGACTGGGATGTGAACGAGATCGTGGTCGTGAGCCGCGAGGAGGGGAGTGGCACGCGCATGGCGTTCGAGGCCACGGCTATGATCGTCCCTGGCAGCGATACCTGCCAGCCTCACCTCGCTATCGATCCGGAGAGCTTGTCCGAGGATGCCGTCCGCGTAGAAGCGTGCCAGGGGAATCCGGTCGCGCCGACGGCCCTGGTCGTGGTCGACAGCCAAGCCGTCGTTGCTTACGTACAAGCACATCGTGGCGCGATTGGGTACGTCTCTCGGGCTTATGTGTCTTCACAGGTCAAGGCCGTATCCATCGAGGACCTCGATCCTAGCCCGGCAGAGATCCAGGCAGGCAACTATTTACTCGCCGAGCCCTTTTTTCTCGTCGCCCCGCGCGAGCCGGAAGGCCCTGCTCGTGCGTTCGTCGATTTTAGCCTGAGCCCAGAAGGGCAGGCGATCGTCGCTCAAGAGTACGTGCCTGTGCGCCAGTAGAGTAAGGTCGCATCCGTTCCATTAGGGTGAACCCAGTAGCAAGCCGTCAATTCAGTTGAATTATGTCAAGAAAGTATTGACTAGAATTGGGTTTTCGCTTATACTGGAGTGTAATCATCCGAGGAGCAGTAACCGTGACCATGGAGCGTCTGGACGAGTGCTACGCGGTGTACGGATGCGGCGGCTGGGAAGCCTGCAACGTCATCCAGGACGAACTGCAACAGTTTGGCGTGTGTAGCTACTCGCGTTGGGAGCCCCTCCCACCGAACTGGCGGTTCTTCTTCGAGACCAACCTCAAGCCGCTCGAAGCCCTGAATGTACTGGGCTCGTACGCCAAGCGCTACAACGTTCGCATCCAATAAAGCCAACGACGACCGTCGTTGGCTTCTGTCGTAGCCGGGGCGGACCGCCCCCACTCAGCCCCTGTGGGGACGAGAATAACCACCTTCTCGTCGCATTCCTTTCCCTATTTCGTGCCTGCGCCACACAGTCGCCCCTGGAGGGGACGTCCCCTCCAGGGGCGTGTTTGCGTTCGAGAAGGGCTCACTCGCCCTGGATCGCGAAACTGCCTCCGTCGCTGCGCCCCCATACCTCGGGAAAGTACATCTCGTAGGCCAGGGTGGGCATGGTCAAGAACGTGCCGGGCACCGAGGCACGCATCAGGTAAGTATACTCGTACGTGCCGCTAGGTACATAGTCGGCGAACAGGGCTACCTTTTCATCGCGTGCCTCCGAGTGGGTGAACCACCACCAGCCCCATCCGTCTCCCCACTGATTTTCTGGCTGTGACCGCTCCAGGGTCGGCTCCTCGCTGACTACGGTCGTCGTCTGAAGGCTACGGTCGACCGCCTCGCACCCCGCCGGAAGTGGGTCTTCCAGCACGAGGTAGTGCAGGTCATAGGGCGCAACGAGCGTGATCCTGACCCGGATCACGTCGCCCACCGAACCACCGCTGAGGGTAGGACACTCTTCCTCGGCGTCACAATCGACCGCTTCGTACTGCCGCGCGACAATGATCCCGCGGCTCTGTGCCTCGACCTCCTCGACCGGCAAAAAGTAGCGGAGATACATCGCATAGTACAACTGCCCTTCTCCCGTTTGGCCGGGGCTGGGCTGGTCGCGTACCACCCACACGCGGTTGATCTCTTGCTCTAGCAGATCGGCAATCGGCACTTCTACCTTGTGGCTCTGGTCCACGTTGGCTCGCGTGACGTCCTGCTCGTCGAGCGATTGCCCGTTGAGCACCAGCATGTAGCCATAGTCAGCGTTCAGCTCGCCGGTGGCGACCATAAAGTCGGTCAGGCCGATCAGCGCCCACGCCGTCTCCTGTGTCGTCTCCCAGTGTCCCGACTGGCGCGCGACCATCAGCCAGCGCACGATGTTGGGCAGCAGCCCATCGTCGGGCTGCAGCCGGGCAAAGGCGTCGAGCACGATCGCCGTGGAGCGGGTATCGGTACCCATCGACCACAGATCGGCCTGTGTTTCCTCCCAGTGTGCGCCGGTAGCAGAAAGGATGGCCGCGCTGCTCAGGTCGCTGAGCAGTGTCTGGACCCGGCTGCGATCGGTCTCGTCGACCAGGCCCAGTGCCATCGCCAGGTAGGCCTTGCCATAGTGGTCGAGCCGGTCGCGGGCGTCAAAGAGCAGGACCGAGCGCGACAGGTCGCCCGCGTCAGCCTCGGCCAAGACATAGAGCATAAAGGCCTGCCAGTTGAGCTGGTAGGTTTCCTCGATCGTGCTCGGGCTGCGCAACTGCTTGCGCACATAGTCGGTCGCGTTCTGGATCACCGAGCTTTCCACTGTGAACCCGGCGTCCTGTGCCTTGACCAGGCCCAGCAGCACGTAGGCGGTGAGGTAGGGGTTGCTCTGGCTGTACTGCCACCAGCCCCATCCACCGTCGTATTTCTGCTCGCTGTAGATGCGCTGCAGGCCGTCGCGGACCAGGCCCGGCAGGCGCGCCTCCAGCTCTGGCTTTTCGATGCCGAGGTCTTTCAGCGCCCGGTAGGTGAGGACGTTGGGCAGCCAGCGGCTGACCGTCTGCTCGATGCACTCGTATGGATACGATTCGAGGTAGGTCAGGCCATCCTGCATCCCTGCCGCCAGCGAGGGATCGACCTGGATCGTCAGCTCTCCCTGCGTGGTATCGATCGGCTCGGGAAGCACTACCGCCTCCAGGCGTTCGCCCGGCTCGCCGATCTGCCCACTCGTGGCGATGACCTCCGGGGTGGAGTAGGTATAGACGGGCAGCACGATCTCGACCGCGTCCGAGTAGCCGTTGGCGTGGACGCTGGCCTGTAGCGTCACCTGCTTGACGTTCTGTACCGATACGTCCCAGCTTAGCTTGACGTTATCTTTGGCCGGGATCGTCACCGACTGCGGGCCGGGCGACACGTTGAGGCCCATCGCCTGTAGCTCGACCGTAGCGGCCAGATCGGTCTCTGTATTATTGTGCGTGACGATGCTCAGCGTCGCCTGGTCGCCGATCACGAAAAAGCGCGGTACCACCGGGCGCACGAGCACGTCGAGCGTGCTGATGACGTCGACCGTCCCTTCGCCGACCAGCGTGTCGGCGGTCACGCCGCGCCCGCGCAGCCGCCAGGTGGTCAGGTTATCCGGCAGCTCGACCTCGATCTGAGCGTGGCCCTGCGCGTCGGTGCGTACCGCCGGATCCCAGTACGCCGTATCGACAAAGCGCGTCCGGATCATGCCCTCGCCGGGCACCTCCCCGCCGCCGCCGCCCTTGCCTTCGTCCTCAACCGGCAGCTCGGCGGCGACGCGGTCGGCCGAGAGGACCAACGAGGCGCCAGTTGCCGTCCCTACACCACGCCGGTAGTAAAAGCGGTCGAGCAGCGACTGGCCGCGGTCATTGCCGGTCAAGGCCAGCACCGCGGCGTCCACCAGGTCGAGCGACAGCTCAGTCTCTACGCCGCGCCCCTGGTCGTCCGTCACCTGCACGTCATAGCGTGCCACCTCGCGCGGGTGATAGTACTCGCCTTGCGCGGTATCGCGCTCAGGGGTGAGCTGCACGTTCAGCGTCTTGGTATCCGTCGAGACAGGGAGCGTCACGTAGCCGACCTTGAACGACGACAGCTCGTTCGTCTCGTCAATGCCCTTGACTAGGACGATCGAGACGTAGACGTTGGGCACGTAGGCATCCGAGATCGGGATCCGGATCACGTCGCTGTTGGTGAGGATGTTGATCACGCGGTACTCGAGGATCTCGCCGCGTTCGATCGTCAGCAGCGCCTTGACCGCTCCGCGGAAGGGAGAAGCGACCAGGATCTCGGCCGTATCGCCGACGACGTACTCGCGCTTGTCGGCGACCAGGTCGATCTGATCATTGTTCTCGCGCCGCCAGCTAATCCACTCGCTGCTGCTGACCCAGAAGGTCGTTGCCGAGCGGATCTCGTTGCCGCGCCCGTCGGTGGCGGTGGCACGTGCCTTGTACGAACCGCCCTCGGAGGGCGTGA
>CAZLMZ010000004.1:12176-45919 GCA_964560475.1 uncultured Anaerolineae bacterium | reverse complement strand
CGTACATCGGCATGATCGGCAGCCGGCGCAAGGTGCACACCATTTTCGAGCACCTGCGCGGGGAGGGGATCGATGAAGCGCTGATCGAGAGGGTGTATTCGCCGGTCGGGATGGACATTGGCTCGGAGACGCCAGCCGAGATCGCGGTGAGCATCGTGGGAGAGATGATCGCGGTACGTCGCGGGCAGGCGCCGCCGGGCAACCGGCTGGGGCTGTAGCCCCGGCCAACGTTTCTACCTTGGATGGCGCTGCTGATCCTCGCCATCCGCTGGAAGCAGCGCACGCTGCTCAGGACGTTCTGGATCGTTGCCGGCGCGTCGACGTTGCGACAGGATCACGACCTGAACCTATCCCTCACTCGATGCGCGTGACATAGTACATGGTATTGTCCAGCTCCAGCTCGAGGGTGCAATCAGGGCGCAGGAACTTGAGCGCGCGCTCACTGGTCTTGTTGATGCCCCAGGCCATGCCGGACTCGAGAAACTCTTCGAGGGTACCTGTCCAATCGGGATACTCGGTCCCTTCCTCTTCTCTGACTTCGATCCTCATGCGTAGTGGTCCTTCCTGACAAGCAACAGGCTCGGTGAGGACCATTATACTACCGCGATGCGCCCCTTCGCAAGGCTGCGGCTGCCCTACGAAGGGAGCGCACCGTGGCCTGCATACGCAATTGAGATGCGCTTGTTACACGGGACGAGGCGACTGTGACATGTCTGTGACCTGGATGCAATATACTGGTAGGTAGATCGAGGAGGCGCAAGGAAAGAGCGCCGGGGGAATGCAACGCAGAGGAGGTCCAGACATGAGTGACGATACGGAAGAGCCAGCGGCCTTTCTTCATCCGGTCGAGATCGGCGACCTGTTCTACGCCGGGCCAGCGATACGCGCTTGGATCGTCGGGTGCGAGGATGAGGCACGCCTGCAGCCGGCCGAGGTAATGGTCGAACGCAGCGCCCTGCGGGCGCCTGGCAAGAGCGCGGCGCAGGCAATGCCAGAGGCGCACACGTGGATCGATCGGAGGCCACAGTGACAGAGGTACGTACGATCGCGGATCTATCCGGACCTCGCTTTGCCCCATTTCTCACAGTAGGCGCACCCCTGGCGGCGTGGCACGACCGGCAGGAAGACCGCTACCTGGTCGTGTGCCCGGCGTGCCACAGGCTGGTGACATACGACGCGCAGGACACGCTGTATGTCGAGATGGTGTGGAGCGAACAGCGGTGTTGCCAGGGCTGCCGTGCCCGGATCTCGTTTGCAGACAATCCAGGCCTGGTGGGCGCGGTGCTGGAGATATGGGGATCGACAGGGGCATACCCGCAGAGCCCGAGTTGGGCCGAGGCGATCCCGTGGTACCAATATATGGCACGGAGCAAAGAGATCGAGGCCGCGCTAGAAGCAGCGACGGCGCCAGCGCTCGGCACGGAGGGATCGGCAGAGACGCACGCGTTTATACGATAAGGCTCGGGGCCTGATGGGTGGGGAAGCAGATCACTGAACAGGTCCAGGGCGACCTGGGTAGGGCGAGGGCCTGACAGGTCGCCGATATGGATACCCGTCAGGTCCCGAGCTTGCTTGACCAACCTATATCCAACCTCTACTAACCGAGCCCGTCCGCAGGTGGACGGGCTCTTGGTGTATACTGGCTGGAGCCGGCCAAGGGACGCGGGATGGCCGCGCATGTCGGCCTGAACGGGAGGTAGGATGATCGAGTTCGAGAACAAGGTCGAGATCGACCGGCCAGTGGAGATGGTGTTCCAGTTCCTGGCTAACCTGGAGAACCTGCCCAAGTGGAACTACTATGTACTGCGCGTGGTCAAGACGTCGGACGGGCCGCCCGGCGTGGGAAGCACCTATCACCAGGAGCGCAAGACGGATGACCAAGAGATCGAGATCGCGGCGTTGGATCAGGACCGGATGCTGACGCTGCGGACGATCCCGCCCTCGACGCCCGAGTTGGAGCGAACGATGATCCTCGCAGGCAACGGGCACCAGACGCGGATCCTGGATCGGTGGAAACTGGATACGGGGGGACACCTGGGGATCCTCGAAATGCTGGCCAAAGGTCGGGTGCGGTTGGCGGTGGAGGAGAACCTGGGAAAGTTGAAGGAGCTGCTCGAGCAGGGGAGCGTGACGCTGCAGGATGGGAGGCGAGTGAGGTTGGAGGAAGAACAGACCTGATGGGTTCAGGAATACCTGTCTGGTCCGCTGGCGGATCCTGGCGAACTTGATTAGAAGGCGGGTTTGTGCTATAATACGCCCTGTGTGTATGAGCAAGCCTTAAGGGGTACGGAGGAGGTCGTCGTGTCGCTGTCAAAGGACCAGAAGGAAACAATCATACGCGAGTACGGCATCCACCCACACGATACGGGTTCTCCCGAAGTTCAGATCGCATTGCTGACGACACGAATCAACGAGCTGGTTGAGCACCTCAAGCTTCATAAGCATGATGAGCACTCGCGTCGTGGCCTACTCAAGTTGGTAGGACAGCGACGACGTCACCTGGCGTATCTGAATGGTAAGGATCGGAATCGGTATCGTTTGATCGTGGAAAGACTCGGGCTGCGCGACTATTTTCGAACGTAACACAGCCGGAGCCAAACTTACGCGGCAAGCGAGTAGGTGTGTGCCAAGAGCGCTCATCTACTCGTTTGGTATATAGCAGTCTAATTTGAAGGGAGACGTCGAGGCTTAGGAATTGGGGAATGCGCCCTAGTGTCTGGTTGGCGCTGTCTAGGCCGGCTCGAATGTGACCCGGTGCCAGACGCTTTGGTACGCAGCTACAACAGGAACGATGCTAGGACCCACTCCCCAGTCCCTGGCCTCTACGTGCTCCGAAGGCACGAGGAGGCCTTTTTACAATGCAGGAACATACGTATAGGACGACGATCGGCGAGCAAGAGATCGTCGTCGAGACCGGCAAGCTGGCCCAACAGGCCGGCGGTGCCGTGACGATCCGCTGTGGAGACACGATGTTGTTTACCACGGCGACAATGTCGCGCTCGATCCGAGAGGGAATTGACTTTTTCCCGCTCACGGTCGATTTCGAGGCGCGATTGTACGCGGCAGGACGTATCCCGGGCTCGTTTTTCCGCCGGGAGGGACGGCCAACGGAGAACGCGATCCTGACCGCACGCTTGACCGACCGCCCCCTGCGCCCCCTGTTCCCCAAGGGCATGCGCAACGAAGTCCAGGTCATCACCTATGCCCTCTCCCAAGACGAGGAACACCAAGCCGATATCTTGAACATCATTGCCGCATCGGCAGCACTCACGATCTCTGACATTCCGTTCCACGGCCCGGTCGGCGCGGTGCGTGTCGGCTATATCGACGGGGAGTATGTGTTCAACCCGACGATCCAACAGATGGAAGAGAGCACGCTCGACCTGCGTTTGGCAGGGACAGAGCACGCGATCCTGATGGTCGAGGCGGGAGCAAACGAGGTGAGCGAAGAGGTCGTACTCGAGGCGATCGAGCGCGGCCACGAGGCAATGCAGGACACGATCCGCATGCAGCACGAGATGGCAGAGCAGGTCGGCAAGGAAAAGCGCTCCTTCGAGACCAAGGAAGAGCCGGAAGGCCTGCAGATGGCCGTACGCAGCCACCTGGGCGACAAGCTGTCCCAGGCCGTCGACCAGACGGTGGTCAAGAGCGAGCGCATCGACGCGTTCGACGCACTGCGCGACGAGCTGATCGAGGCGCTGGGCGACGAGTACGAGCCACGTGCGATCGCTGAAGCGTTCGAGGACGAGCTGCGTGCGATCGTGAGGGGCCGCATCCTGGAAGAAGGCATCCGCCCGGACGGGCGCGACACGACGACCATCCGGCCGCTGTCGGCCGAGGTGGGACTCTTGCCGCGCACGCACGGCTCGGGCCTATTCCAGCGCGGCGAGACGCAGGTGCTGTCAGTAGCTACGTTGGGCACCCCGCGCGACGAGCAGCAGTTGGACGACCTATCGCCAGACGAGACCAAGCGCTACCTGCACCACTATAACTTTCCGCCCTTTAGCACCGGCGAGACCGGGCGCCTGGGTGGGACCAAGCGGCGCGAGGTGGGGCACGGAGCACTGGGCGAACGCGCGCTCCTGCCCATGATCCCACCGCCGGAAGTGTTCCCGTACACGATCCGCGTGGTGAGCGAGGTGTTGAGCTCGAACGGCTCGACCTCGCAGGCTAGCATCTGCGGCAGCTCGCTGGCGCTGATGGATGCGGGCGTGCCGATCAAGACACCGGTAGCCGGCATCGCTATGGGTCTGGTCAAGGACAAAGAGTCAGAGAACTACAAGGTCTTGACCGACATCCAGGGGATGGAAGACCACCTAGGTGACATGGATTTCAAGGTCGCCGGATCGCGCGAGGGGATCACGGCCCTGCAGATGGACATCAAGGTACACGGCATCAGCCGCAAGATCATGGCCGAGGCACTGGAGCAGGCACGGCAGGCGCGGCTGCAGATCCTCGACGTGATGGAGGCGTGCATCGCCGAGCCACGGGCAGAGCTGTCCGAGTTCGCGCCACAGATGACGACAATGCAGATCGATCCGGAAAAGATCGGTGCAGTGATCGGCCCGGGTGGCAAGACGATCCGCGGCATCCAGGAAGAAACGGGTGCCAAGATCGACATCGACGACGACGGGACGGTGTTTATCGCCGCCGAGAATGGCGGAGCGGCACGCAGGGCACAAGAGATGGTGGAGCGCATCGTCGAAGAGCCCGAGATCGGCCGCATCTACACGGGCAAGGTGGTACGGACGACCAACTTTGGTGCGTTCGTCGAGTTCCTGCCGGGAAAGGACGGCCTGGTCCACATCTCGCAACTGGCCAGTGGCCGCGTACCCTCAGTAGAGGACGTGGTACACGTCGGTGACGAGGTGATGGTCATGGTCACGGACATCGACCGCGAAGGCCGGGTGCGGCTCTCGCGGCAGGCCGTGCTCGAGAACTGGACGGCAGAGGAAGCACGGGAACACGACAGCCGCGGACGTTCGAGCGGGGGCTCGGGCGGCCGCTCAGGTGGCCGCGGACGGCGCAGTTAGGCCGAGGGCGCCACGATCATGGTGTGGGCCGCAGCGCTGCGAGGCGTTGCGGCCCACGGCATTCGACCGTGCATGCGCGGTTGCGCGATGCTGTATCAAGTGAGGCCAGACCGTAATGGACGATTGGACAGATAGATCGCACGACGAGCCGCCGGGCTGGGAAGAACCACAGCCAGAGCGCGGCCCGACAGTACTGCAGATGGTGAGAGACTGGGTGTTCGAGCTTGGCGAGACGGTGTTGCCAGCGATCGTGATTGCCGTGCTGATCAACCTCTTTCTGGCCCAGGCGACGCGTGTCTATGGCAGCAGCATGGAGCCAAACCTGCACACCGACCAACGACTGGTGGTGGAAAAGGTAACCTACCGGCTACACGAGCCGCGACGGGGCGACGTGATCGTGTTGCGCATACCCGAACGCGGTCCCGAACTGCTGATCAAGCGCGTCATCGCTTTGCCGGGCGAGACGGTCGAGGTTCGCGACGGCAATGTATACATTGACGGCGTGGTGCTGTCAGAACCCTATCTCTCACAGCCGACCTATGGACAGTTTGGGCCCCTCCGCGTGCCAGAGGGAGACGTTTTCGTAATGGGCGACAACCGCGGCGCGAGCAACGACTCGCGCATCTTTGGCCCCGTACCGGAGAACCGTATCCTGGGCCGAGCGTGGGTCTCGTACTGGCCACCGGACGACCTCGGCCTCGTGGAGTGACCGGTCCCCTGATGACCCCTCGCAAGCAGCAGCCATAGCAATGGCACGTGTCCGCCACCGCAAGAGCATCAACCCCTTCCGGACCCAGATCGACGTCGAGCGGCCTGACTGGGCTGATGTGCTGGAGCCAGGCAAGGCGGTCGAGCTCGACTGCGGCTTTGGTCGCGCCGAGTTCATCCTCGAACGTGCGCGACAGCGCCCCGACGTCGAGTTGATCGGGATCGAGCTGCGCCGTTACCTGATCGAGAAGGCACAACAGCAGATCGAGGAAGCAGAGCTGCCCAACGTGCACCTCTACCTGGCCAATGTCAAGGAGCATCTGCCTGTGCTGTTCGAGCCGCGGATGCTCCACAAGGTCTACATCCACTTTCCCGACCCGTGGACGCGCCGCCGGAAACATCACAAGCGGCGCATGGTCGACGCAGCACTAGTTGGGACGATACATCCGTTGTTGGTGCCGGGTGGCGAGGTGCACCTCATGACCGACAAGCGCGTGGTAGCGCACGAGATGCGATCGTTGTTCGAGGCGCACGGCGGGTACGAGAACGCCTGCGGAGAGGGACAGTTCTGCCACGAGAGCACGACCGGGATCCGAACGCGCGAAGAACGGTACTATATACAACGAGGGGACCGGATCTACCGCCTCAAGTTCGTGCGTCCATAGCATAGAGCACGGTTCTCCCGATTTTGACCCCCGTTCAGGTTTGTGCTAGAATAGCGTCCGATCTAGAGGCTCCAAACCAAAGAGTGCGGTGGGGGGCCTCTTTGCATGGACAGGCCAGGAAAACAGCGGGCTGCGGACGGCAGCCGAGCGGCCTGCACGATGCAGAGAGACGGGGCCAGATCCCTTGGTCGTGGAGGAGAGGGAGGGGAGAAGGAGAGGGGCGTGATCGAGCGGCTGAAGCGTCATTCCAGCCCCATATTCACCATCACCCTGGTGCTGGCAGACGTCACAGCGATGTGCCTGGCCTTCTATGTCGGCTACCTGCTGCGGGTGCGGATCATGTGGCCGACACAGCCAGAGAATATCCAGCCATTTCCCGGCTATCTCAGCATGTTGGGCATCCAGATCGCCTGCGTGTTGACGGTGTCATTTTTCTACGGCCTGTACCGCGAGCATCGCGCTCGGCCGCTGGTGGACGAGGCGACGGCGATCGCGGGCGCAGTGTCGATCGGGACGCTGATTGGGATCGCGGTGGCGTCGTTCCTGCTCAAGAACAGCGTGCTCGAGCTCGACTATTCGCGCGGCATGATGATCTATGCCTGGATCCTGACCATCCTGTTCGTGATCGCGTCGCATTCGATCCACCGCAGGCTGAGCGAGTGGTTGCGCCAGGCGGGATGGTCCGAAATCCGTGTGATCGTGGTCGGCAGCGGCGAGGTAGGGCAGATGATCGTGCAAAAGCTGCTGCACTCCCCGGGCATGGGCTATCGCGTGGTGGGCGTGGTCAACGGGAGCGCGAACAAGCTGGTGCACGGCGTTCCTGTCCTGGGCACAATGGAGGAACTGCCCGACCTGATCCGCCAGCACGAGGTGGACGAGGTCATTATCGGTGTGCCTGAAGCCTCACACCAGGAACTACTACAGATCATTGCCCTGTCGGAGCGCGGGCGGGCACGTATCAAGATCTTTCCCGACCTATTCCAGATCATGGCCTCGGAGATCACGATCGGAGACCTCAATGGCCTGCCGCTACTCAACGTGCGCGACATCGCGCTGCAGGGATGGCGGCTGCAGGTCAAACGGGCTATGGACGTCGTCGGCGCGATGATCGGCCTGGTCTTTCTTTCGCCGATCATGTTGTTCATCGCGCTCCTGATCAAGCTCGACTCGCCGGGCTCGGTGTTCTATGCCCAAGAGCGGATGGGCCTCGACGCTGAACCGTTCTGGATGATCAAGTTCCGTTCGATGCGCCGGGATGCCGAGTCAGAGGGACCGGGCTGGACGGTCAAAGATGATCCGCGCTGCACGCGGTTGGGCCGCTGGCTGCGCCACACCAGCCTGGACGAGCTGCCCAATCTGATCAACGTGCTGCTTGGCGAGATGAGCCTGGTTGGCCCGCGCCCAGAGCGGCCAGTGTACGTAGAGCAGTTCCGCCACAGCATCCCACGTTACATGGACCGGCACCGGATCCGGACGGGCATGACGAGCTGGGCTGCGGTGAACGACCTGCGGGGCGATACGTCGATCGCCGAGCGGACCAAGTACGACCTGTGGTACATCGAGAATTGGTCGCTGCTGCTGGACATCAAGATCCTGTTGCGGACTGTACTCCGGGCGAGGGCAAGCCGCCACGCCTACTAGAGCTGCAGCGTGGGGCGCGGCAGCCCCGGCCCAAAGGCGGGGGCGTCCCTCTCGGACGCCTCCGCCTTTACGTTTGCCGGTACATGATCGTCTGGCTGTCGAACCAGGGAAAGAGCAAGAGCAAGACGGCGGGCACGGGCGCGAGGACGGTGAGATCGGGCATCAGCTTGGTCGGGGCCCCGCGGTTGATGAGCTTGTTCATCTCCAAGCCATCCCACATCTCAAAGCCGCGCTGGCCGGCGCTGATCTGGCGAAAGACATAATCCTGGTCGTCGAGCCGGGTCCAGAAGCGCATGCGGGGCATCGATCCTTTTTGAAAGTGCAGCGGGCTGTGAAGGAGAAAGGTACGGCTCTTGTCGGGCAGGTGCACCACCGGGTAGACGAGGTCGGTCGGGTATTCATCGAGCTTGCGCGGCGAAAGGGTGCGGTAGCGCGCACCGTCGAGCATCTCCAGATGCGCCTTCTGGTTGAACAAGCCTTTGAGCAGTACGGTGCCCAACTCGGGAGCGTAGTACTCTTCGCGAAAGAGGGGAAAGCTCGTCTGGAGCTCAAAGCTGATCCGGGTGTGTTCGGGCACGTACGTCAGGCGCTCGAGGGACATGGCCAACTCCTGAAAGTATGATACAATAGGATCGAGCACTGTTCACGTGAAACCATTGTACACCCAGGCGTGTAGGCGGTCAACAGCCTATGGACCTGCAGCGCGAGGTCATTGCGTACATCCAGCGGGAAGGGCTGCTGCAACCCGGCGACAAGGTAGTCGTTGGCGTGTCCGGCGGGCCGGACTCGCTGTGCCTGCTGCACCTCCTGTGGGCCAACCAGGACGCACTGCGGATCGAGATCCACGTCGCGCACCTGAACCACCAGTTGCGCGGCGCAGAGGCCGACGAGGATGCGCGCTTTGTGGCGGCGACGGCGGCAGCGTGGAGGCTGCCGTGCACGGTGGAGGCGCGCGACGTGGGCACCCTGGCTCGCGAGCACAAGATGGCGATCGAGGAGGCGGCGCGACGGGCGCGCTATGCGTTCCTGTGGCGCGTCGCCAGCCACGCTGGCGCGAGCCGAATCGCCGTGGCGCACAATGCCGATGACCAGAGCGAGACGGTGGTCATGCACTGGCTGCGCGGCTCGGGCCTGGCCGGACTGCGCGGTATGCTGCCGGCGGTGCAGTTGTCGGCGCTGCGCCTGATCGAGCGACCAGACGGTGCGGTATCGGCGTGGTTGATCCGCCCACTGCTCGAGATGCCGCGCGCCGCAATCGAGGCCTACGACACAGCACACGGGCTGGCGCCCAGGTTCGACCGCTCGAACCTCGACACGACGCTCTATCGCAACAAGCTGCGCCACGAGCTGATCCCATACCTGGAGCGCGCGTACAAGCCCAACTTCCCCGAGATCGTGCGGCGCAGCGCGCGCGTGATCCGCGACGACTATGACCTCTTGTGCACGCTGCGTGACCAGGCGTGGGAGGAAACGGTGCGTAGTGCGACGAGTGCAGCGGTGGTCTTTGAGCGAGAAGCATGGCAGGCGCTGCACCCATCCCTGCAGCGCGGGACGATCCGCAAGGCGGTGCAGCAACTGCGCCGGAGCCTACGAGACGTCGGTTTCGTGCACGTCGAGGCCGCCACGCGGGTGGCCGTCGAGGGCGACGCCGGCGCACAGGCCACGCTACCGGATGGGCTCGCTTTGATCGTCGGCTACGATACGATTGCCGTAGCCGAGGCCGGCTACCGGCCGACGCCCGAATGGCCGACACTGGCCGTGGAGCGAGTCGAACTGCACGTGCCGGGTACGACGATACTGCCAGGAGGCGGAGAGGCCACGATCGAGCTGCTGCCACGCGGGCGGTTGCCTGCAGGCTGGGCGCGCAACCCCGACCCCTGGCGGGCGTACCTCGACGCGGACGTGACGGGCACCGAACTGGCGCTGCGGCGCAGGGAGGAGGGCGATCGCTTCTGTCCTCTAGGCATGGGTGGCAGGCACAAGCTGGTCAGCGAACTGCTGGTGAACGAGAAGGTGCCGGCGTATTGGCGAGACGAGATCCCGCTGTTGGTGCGTGTGGATGGCGAGATCATGTGGGTGTGCGGGCAGCGGATCGACGAACGAGCCAAGATCCGCGCGGGCACGTCGCAGGTGATCGCGATCGAACTGCGCACGCCAGACAAAGGGCTACTGGATGTCTGAAGAACAGATCGAGGAGCTGAGCGAGCGCGAGCTCGAGATCATCGAGCTCGTGGCAGAGGGCATGAGCAACCGGGAGATCGCTCGCGAGCTCTACATCAGTCCCAACACAGTCAAGGTCCACCTGCGCAATATCTATAGCAAGATGCAGGTCAGCTCGCGCACAGAGGCGACGATGGTCGCCCTGCGCATGGGCTGGGTGCAGATCGAGCCAGAAGAGGCCACCAGCGATCGGGCGGACGACACAGACCATGGGAACGGCGGAGAGCAAGCGGCCGCCACAGAACAGGTGGGCGACGAGATCCAGCCCAAGGCGGTGCCCCCCCTGCCACGCTGGAAAGAGGCCTACCTGCTTCTGGCCGTCGTGCTGATCGGGCTGGGGATGTGGTTGACCTGGCCGCGAACGGCAGAACGCGCGCAGCCGTTCAGCGACCGTTCCTCTTCCGCAGTGACCTGGGCACCGGGTCAGGCGTCGCGCTGGCAGTCGCTGGCCCAGATCCCGAACCCGCGCAGCCGCCTCGCGGTGACCGCATACGACGGGCAGATCTATGCCATCGGCGGAGAGACGGCAGAAGGAGTGAGCGATGCGGTGGCGGTCTATCTGACCCAGAGCGACGAGTGGGTACGCGGCCCAGACAAGCCGACCGCAGCAGCAAACATCAGTGCTGTCGCGGCGGGGGGTATGGTCTATGTGCCGGGCGGCAGCGGTGCGGACGGGGAGATGAGCGACCGGTTGGAGGTGCTCGACGTGGCGGCCGGGACGTGGAGCGAGCGCAGCCCCTTGCCCAGCAAAGTGTGCGCGTACGCTCTGGCTCAAGTGGGCGGGGCGATCTACCTGTTCGGCGGCTGGGATGGCAGAGTGTACCTGGCACAGGCGCTGCGCTACGATCCCGCGGACGAGGCGTGGCAGACGTTGCCCGACATGCCGACCCCGCGCGCTTTTTCCGGTGCGGGCGTGATCGGCGGCAGGATCTATGTGGTTGGCGGGTACGATGGGGTGAGCGAGCTGGACACGTGCGAGGTCTACGATCCAGAGCGTGCAGCGTGGGCTAACTGCCCGCCGATGAACGCGCCGCGCGGCGGGGTCGGGGCGGCGACGATCGGGGACGCGTTGTACGTCATCGGCGGTGGCTGGGACAGCTACCTGGTCGAGAATGAGTATTTCACCCCCGATGTTGTGGATCCGACGCAGGGCACGTGGGAGACGTTTCCCTCGCCGCGCCTGCAAGAATGGCGCAACCTGGGTGTGGCCAGCAGCGAGATGATGCTCTACGCCATTGGCGGGTGGGATGGAGCCTATCTGAGCGCCAACCAGGCCTACCGGGCCGTATATCGCCTCTACCTGCCGAGCGCGATGGGGCAGCGGGGAGAGTAACCTTGACCTTGCGAGGGGCGCGCGTTCTGGTACACCGCGCATCAGAACGCGTGCCCCTCGCAAGGTTGGTACAGGGGTCGAGTTGTGGTACAATCGACCTCACTTGTTTCAAGCAGCACCCAGCGGAGGAAAGATGGAGATTGGCATCGTCGGCGCGGGCGTGGCAGGGCTGACCGCCGCATACGAGCTGAGCAAGCGGGGACACCACGTGACCGTGTACGAGGCCGCCTCCATCGCGGGCGGGCTGTCCTCGGGCTTTGCCGTGCCCGAATGGGAGTGGACGCTCGATCGCTTTTACCGGCACATCTTTGCCGGCGACCGGGCGATCATTGCCCTCGCACAGGAACTCGGCACCACGCTGCACTTTAGCCGGCCCACGACCTCGGTATGGGTAAACGGGCATCCCTACCCCTACGACAGCCCGGTGGCGGCGGCGCTCTACCCCAAGCTTGCGCTGCCGCTCAACCTCCGGGCAGGGGCGGTGATCGCCTACCTCAAGTACGTGATACGCGATGGCACATCGCTGGAACATACGACCGCCGACGCGTGGCTCCGCCGGACGATGGGCGAGCGCGCGTACGGGGAGCTGTGGGAGCCGATGCTGCGCGGCAAGTTCAAAGATGACTATGACCAGGTGAATATGGCCTGGTTCTGGGCGCGCATTGCGGCACGGACACCGCGTCTGGGCTATTTTGAGGGCGGCTTTCAGGTCTGGATCGATCGCCTGGTAGACGAGGTGCGTACACGCGGCGGCGAGGTCCACCTCGACACGAGCGTGCGCGAGATCTCGCAGCAGGAGGGGCAGGTGACGCTGGCCCTGGGAGAGGGCACGGAACACACTTTCGACCGCGCGCTGACCACGACCTCACCGCAAGCGCTGCGGCAGATGGTTGCCGGCCTGCCGGAGGCCTATGCGCGCGACCTGGTCGCGCTCAAGTCTATGGGCGCGGTGATCCTGATCCTGGCCCTGCGCCACTCGGTGCTCACCGATGGGACATATTGGCTCAACCTGCCAGAGGGGGAATTCCCGTGCCTGGCGATGGTAGAGCATACCAACTATCAGGACCGGGCGCACTATGGCGGCGACCACATCGTGTACCTGGGCGATTACCTGCCCATAGACGCACCCCAGATGGCAATGGACGCACAAGAGCTCTATGCCACGTACCGCGAGGCGCTGGTCAAGGTGCAGCCGGCGTTCGAGGAAGGATGGGTGCGAGAGATGTGGGCGTTTCGCGAGACCTATGCCCAGCCCGTGCCGCTGGTGAACCACTCGCGCCTGGTCCCGCGGCTGGAAGAGCCGGTGCTGCCTCACCTGTACTGGGCGTCGATGCACCACGTCTATCCGTGGGATCGGGGAACCAACTTTGCCGTCGAGCTGGGGCAGCGCATCGTAGAGACGATAGACGCCACACGCTGATCGCGCCGAATGGAGGTAACCATTGCAGAAACGGATCTGTGTCGTCGGAACCGGATACGCTGGACTGGCCAACAGCGCATGCCTGGCGGACCTGGGCAACGGCGTGATCGGCCTGGACGTGGACGAGATCAAGATCGGGCAGCTCAACGAGGGCCTGCTGCCGATCTATGAACCAGGGCTGTCAGAGATCGTGCAGCGCAACCTCTCCGCCGGGCGGCTGGTGTTCTCGAACTCTTACGATGAAGGGATGGAGGACGCAGAGCTCGTCTTTTTGTGCGTCGGTACGCCCTCGGGTATGGAGGGAGAGACCGACCTGGCCTACGTCGAACGAGCAGTGACCTCGATCGCCGAGCGCATCCACCAGCCGGTGACGATCGTCAACCGCAGCACCGTGCCGATCGGGACCGGCGACTGGATCTCGGACATGGTCGAGGAGCATCTCCAACGGCGCGACGTTCCCTTTCAGGTGGTCAGCAACCCCGAGTTTCTACGCGAGGGATCGGCGGTGCACGACTGGATGCACCCGGACCGTATCGTGCTGGGGACGATGGACCGCGAGGCAGCCAGGAAGGTCTCGCACCTCTACCGGGCGCTGGATGCAGAGGTGATCGTCACCGATCCGCGCACCGCCGAGATGATCAAATACGCGACCAACGCGTTCCTGGCTTCCAAAATCTCGTTCATCAACGAGATCGCAAACATCTGCGAAGCGCTGGGCGCTGACGTGCACACGGTGGCACACGGCATGGGCACCGATCGGCGGATCTCGCCCCACTTTCTCGAGGCGGGCATCGGCTGGGGCGGATCGTGCTTTCCGAAGGACGTACGCGCGCTGGCGTACATCGCGGCAGTACACGGGCAGCACCCGCAGATGTTGCGCGCGGTCATGGAGATCAATACCGATCAGCGCAAGCGCGCGGTGACCAAGGTACGCGAGATCCTGGGCGGCTTTCGTGGCAAGGTGATCGCTGTCTGGGGCCTGACCTTCAAGCCCAACACAGACGACCTGCGCGACGCGCCTGCGATCAGCATCATCCGCATGCTGGAGAACGAAGGGGCCGAGGTGCGGGTCTATGACCCGGTGGCGATGGAGCGCGCAAAGGAGAGCCTGCCTCACATCGTGTACTGCGACAGCCCCTACGCTGCAGCGGAAGAGGCGGATGCAGTATTCCTGGTGACCGAGTGGAACGAGTTCAAGCAACTGGACATGGACCGCGTCCGCGACCTGATGCAGCAGCCGATCCTGCTCGACGGGCGAAACGTGTATGACCCGCAAGAGATGCGGGAGAGGGGCTTTATCTATCGTGGCATGGGCCGGGGCTACAGCGGCGAGATGCTGCGATGAACGCTATCCCGCTGGCCGTAGGCGTGGACATGGTCGAGATTCCCCGTATCGCGCGCGCAGTGACGCGGTGGGGTGATCGTTTCCTGGAACGCGTATACACGCTGGACGAGATCCGGCACTGCCGGGGGCGCGTCCCCGAGCTAGCGGCACGGTTTGCCGCCAAAGAGGCCGTCTCGAAAGCGTTGGGCGTGGGGATCTGGTGGCGCGGCGGCATCGCGTGGGACGAGGCCGAGGTGCGAGCCAACCGGCTGGGCAAGCCAGAGATCCGGCTTTATGGGCGAGCCGCCGAGTATGCGCGGCAGCAGGGGTTGGACGAGTGGGCAGTCAGCCTTTCGCATACCAACGAACATGCCATTGCCATGGTCGTGGCGATGCAGAGCAGGTGAGCCCGGGCGCGAGAGACGGCGGTTCGGGTTCTCCCAGAGGGAGCAGTGCGTGCCCGATTATGTGGTACGACAGGCGGCGCACGATGACGTCCAGGCACTGGCAGAGATGCTCACAGAGGCCGAGCGGGTAGCCTGGCATTCGGAGGTGCGGAATGCCAAGCGGCTGGTCGAGGAGCAGCACATTTTCCTCGTAGAAGATGGCCGGCGGCTGGTAGGCGCATGCGGGATCACCATCGGGCTACCGAGCGTGGCGCGGATCCAGGTCTGTGCTTCACGAGAGCGCAGCCGCTCCAGGGAAGTGATGCGTGCAGCGCTCGAGGCGGCGCGACCCATCCTAGCGGGACAAGGCGTAGATACGCTGGCCTTTATCGGGCCTGAGGAATGGGTGCTCACTGGGCTCGCGGCACAGGGATTCGAGCGGGCCAACACGATCCTCACGCTGCACAAGCGCACGCTCCGTGTGCCAGACCATGGGAGCCCAGGCGTGGCCGTACGCCCCGTGTGCCCCGACGACTTGGCCAGACTCGTGGCGATCGACGCAGCAGCCTTTGCCCCGCTGTGGCGCAACACAGAGGAGACATTCGAGGAATACAGGGCACAGTGCAGCGAGCTTTGCGTGGCCGAGCTCGATGGCCTCGTCGTTGGGTACTATTGCCTGAACGTGGTCGGGCGCCACGGACACATCACGCGGATCGCCGTACACCCTCGATACCAGGGCCGGCGCATCGGCGTGAGACTGCTGGCAGAGGCGATCGCGGCCCTGGCGCAGGACGGTGCATTCGGAATCACGCTCAACACCCAGCAAGACAACGAGCGCGCGCTCCGCCTCTACAAGTGGTTTGGTTTTCGGACGCTCGGACAAGAGGCCGAGGTCTGGATGCTCTCGCTCTTGCCTCTTCTCTGAACGCAAGTATAATGGAATCATGTTCTGCATCCAGCTCACCAGAGAGGAGTTCATCGTTGGCAAGGCAAAGAGCGAGCGGCCTGTTAGCCTTTGATTTCTTTATCCGCGGGTACCGCGTCTCTGGTCACGTCTCGACTCACACTCGAAGCGTGGCGGATATGCTCGACGACGCGCTCCACTCCTACCTCGAACTGCAGGACGTGTACATCTCGCGGATCAGCCAGCCAGCCGACATCATCGCCACCTACTCACACGCAAAACTGCGCAAGGATACGCTGCTCTTTGCGATCGTCCCGATCCGGGAAAGCCTGGCCAAGGCCGTGCGATCGGTGAGCTACTTTGGCAAGGAGCGAGTTCCCGTCTGGCTGACACTGCCGATGTTCGAGATCGAGGGTGAAGTGCAGGCGACAGGGATGTCTTTCGATCTGGAGGCCTTCCTGGCTGAACGAAGCGGGCAGTATGTGGCGATCACCGACGGGGTAGCCCGGCCTACCAGCGCACCCGACACGAGCTTTAGCGGCGAGGCCCTGCTGGTCAACCAGCGCTGTATCGATCTCTTTTGCACGGGCAAGCCCTCTTCCTAGCAGCCGGAGGCGGAAATGAAGCGTATTCTGATCGTCGACGATGATCCAGAGATCTGCAAACTGGTCGAGTTCGCATTGCAGCAGGCAGGTTTTGCCGTCCTGATTGCAGAAGACGGTCAAAAGGGCCTGGCGATGGCCCGTGAGCACCAGCCGGACGTGGCAATCCTCGACGTAATGATGCCCAGTATGCACGGATACGAGCTCTGCCGCCGTCTGCGCGCAGACCCGAGGACAGCAGAGGCCGGCATTATTATCTTGACCGCTCGCTCACAGCCGATCGACGAGCAAGCGGCAATGA
Source organism: uncultured Anaerolineae bacterium (assembly GCA_964560475.1). GTDB lineage: Bacteria > Chloroflexota > Anaerolineae > JAFGEY01 > JAFGEY01 > BS750m-G44. Next base: position 29,382 of record CAZLMZ010000004.1, on the reverse strand, counting down.
AGGCGGGTGCGGATCTGTTCGTGGCCAAACCGGCCGTGCTGAGCGAACTGGTCGAGCGTGTGCAGGCATTACTATACGAAGCAGAACGGAAGGCAGCAGCATCGCCGCCCCGCCCCGAGTCGAGACCGGCGACAAAACCGGAACCAATCGCCAAGAGCGGCGGACGATTGGTGGCCTGCCTGGGCCCGGTGCCCGGCACCGGCGTCACTACCTTGGCGATCAACCTGGCTCTGGCCTTTGCTGCATGGCAGCGGAATGCGATCCCCCTGGTCGACCTGGGTGGCGCACCCGGATCGGTTCTGGAATCACTGGGGATCGTGAGCGAAGGACAACAGCGCGGGCTGTCGAGCAGCGAAGGGGAATTGAGCTGGGAGACGCTCGCCCCGCAGCTCGTCGCGTACCATGCTGGCCTGCACATTCTGCCCAGTCCGACGACAGAGCGCGTCCCACCGGCGGTGACGCACAAAGCTGTTTCGCTCCTCTGCAAGCGGTTCCCATTGGTTATCGCCGACGCAGGCCACAGTCTGAACGCACGCTCGACGCCTGTCCTCCTGAGCGCCAACCTGATTTTGCTCGTGACGAACCCGGAAGCACACGTCATGCAGGCGCTGTCTGGCACATTGGCGGCACTGCAGGAGCAGGGCTATCCCGCCCGGCGGATCCTGGCCGTGGTCAACAACCTGGAGCCCAAGACGAGGGCCTCCCTCGAAGAGCTGAGGTCCGAGATCACACGCCCGATCCTGAGCGTCATCCCTTACGAACCGGCGATCAAGTATACGCAGCACACACAGCGTCCCCTGTTGGCCATGAACCCCCGTTCTCCCGCCTCACGGGCGATTGGACAGCTCACGATGCAACTGGCACGTGGACTGCACTTGGAGAAGGCTGCGGGCTGACGCCAGCAGAGTGCATATCACAAACGAGGGCCGGCGTGCAGCAGTGCACGCCGGCCCTCGTTTGCCATACACCACGCTAGTGCAGTCGCCGCGCGAGAAGGAAAAAGAAAAAGACCGATGGTGGGGGGGGAACCATCGGTCTTTTACGCCGACCGTTAAGGTACGGCGCTTACTATAATAGCACAAGATGCCTGGGTAAAGAATTAACAAATCGTTACAGTTTTGCAATGATCTGCCTCCCAACAGGACATGTGGGGGCGTGTCACGCGGGCCACTTTTCGGTTGACATCACATCGGCGCCGTGGGGATCCCCGGGGGCAGGGTAGACATCTCGATCAGTTTGATCTATAATACGCCTGCATAACACGCTCTCTGATATAGATAGTGAGGATAAGGAATGCCCAAGTACACCGCTCCACGTGGCACGCAGGATGTTCTGCCGGAAGATCAGCCGTACTGGCGGTACGTCAAACAACGCGCGCATCATATTGCGGCGCTGTACGGCTATCAGCAGATCGACGTTCCCATGTTCGAGGAAACCAGCCTGTTCGTACGCGGCGTGGGCGAAGGCACGGACATCGTCGACAAGGAAATGTACAGCTTTGAGGACAAGGGCGGCTCCGAGCTCACGCTGCGGCCCGAGTTCACGGCAGGACTGGTACGGGCGTACATCGAACACGGCATGCACACCCTTTCTCAGCCGGTCAAGCTGTATGCCATTGGGCCGATTTTTCGCTACGAGCGTCCCCAGGCAGGGCGCTTTCGGCAGCACACACAGTTCAACATCGAGGCTTTTGGCGAGATCGATCCAGCGCTGGACGCAGAGATCATGGAGGTCGCAAGGCACCTCTGTGCCGATCTGGGCTTTGGCGGCTTGAGCTTCCAGGTGAACTCGACCGGGTGCCCCAAGTGCCGGCCGCACTATGTCTCTCTCCTGGTTGACTATTACCGCGACCACGAAAAAGAGATCTGCGAGGACTGCAGGCGGCGCTTGGAGCGCAACCCGCTGCGCGTGCTCGACTGCAAGGTCGAGAGCTGCCAGCCGATCATTGCCGGCGCCCCGCACATCGTGGATTACCTGTGCGAAGAATGCGCGGCACACTTTCAGGCTCTGCAGCAGTACCTGCGCGTGCTGGACCGCAGCTACACGGTCAACCATCGCCTGGTGAGAGGGCTGGACTATTATCAGAAGACGGTGTTCGAAGTCTGGTCACAGGATATTGGCGCCCAGTCAGCCGTCTTTGGCGGGGGCCGCTACGACGGGTTGGCCGAGCTGCTCGGTGGCCCCCCCACGCCGGGCATCGGCTTTGGATCGGGGATCGAGCGCCTGATCCTGGCGATGAAGGCACAGGAAATCGAGGTACCTGCCCTTCCCCAGCCGCGCATCTCGATCGCTGCGCTGAGCGAGGAGGCCAAGCGGCAGGGAGTCAGGCTGCTCGCGGACATGCGCTCGGCTGACTTGGGCGCCGTGATCGCGTTCGGCGACCGTTCGCTGCGCTCGCAACTGCGCGAGGCAGACAAGCAGCAGGTGCGCTACGTGGTGATGATCGGCGAGGACGAACTCCGTGACCATCAAGTCACGATCCGTGACATGTCGACGCGCGACCAGTACACCGTCCCGATGGGTGAGATCGTGGACTGGCTCAAAATGAGGCTGTCAGAGTGAAAATCGGCATCCTCAGTAACCCCCAGCACCCGCAGACAGCACCCCTGTCACACCAGATCACGGCTTTCCTGAAGGGACGCTGCGACGAGATCTATTTGAGCACGCCGGAGGTGGAGGAGCGCGAGCCACGTCTTCCCCCCGGTCTGGACACGATCATCACGCTGGGCGGCGATGGAACCATGCTGCGCGCTGCCCATTTGCGTGCAGCAGAGGGAACGCCGATCCTCGGTATTCACATGGGCCGGCTCGGCTTTCTGGCCGAGGTGCGGCACGGCGACTGGGAAGCAAGCCTCGACCGGCTCTGCGCGGGCGACTATTGGCTCGAAGAGCGAACGATGATTCGCTGCAGCCTGTACCGGGACGAGATCGCACACGGCCCGTGGGAAGCGCTGAACGAAGCGGTCATCGAACGCTCGGGCAGCGGCCACATGATCGAGCTGGCGACATACGTCGATTCAGGCTACCTGACAACCTACGTCGCCGACGGCGTGTTGGTCGCAACGGCGACGGGCTCGACTGCCTATGCACTCTCGACCGGCGGGCCGATCCTGCCGCCCGAGCTGCCCAACCTGCTCCTGGTCCCGATCTGTCCGCACCTGAGCATGAACCGAACGATCGTCCTCGCTTCGGGAGCAACGGTCGATATCGAGGTTACCTCAGTCAACAAGGGCGCGCTGGTCGTAGATGGTACGCGCAAGATAGATGTCGAGCCTGGAGACCGTGTCGAGGTCACCAAGAGCCCCCACGTCACGCGGTTCGTACGCATGTACGATCGGCGCCAGGTGTACGAGACGCTTATGGAACGGCTCCAGCCGAGAAGGATCGAGAAGCCCGATGACGGACGTTAGGGAACTGCTGGACGCGGCACACAGCGCCCTGGAGACAGACAACCGGCTGGTCGCGAGGGGCTACCTGCGGCGCGCCGCGGGCCTTGCCCCGGAGCGCAAGGACATCTGGGAAGCGCTGCTCGAGGTGAGTGAGCGCCCGGCGGACCGCGAGCGCTGCCTGGAGCAGATCGTCGAGCTTGATCCCGACGACACAGCAGCGAGGGCAGCGCTTGCAGCGCTGCGTGCCGAGAAAGAGGAAAGTGAGGCCGGGCCAGAGGAGAGCCCCTCGACTACAGGGCAAGCGATAGCAGCGACCACGGCGCCGGGCGACGACGGCCGAAGCAGTGCATCGATGCCGGCCCCGTTCCTGGTGGACGCACGCCCGGACGTGACCGTCGAGATGCTCCGCCAGTGGGATGCGACCGTGGCAGCGGGAGAGCCACTGCACTGCATCAACCACCCGCATCGCGAGACCGCCTTGCGCTGCAACCGTTGTGGTGCCCCGGTCTGCACGAGCTGCGTGGTCCGCACGCCGGTCGGCTACCGCTGCGCCGAGTGCGTAAAGGCACAGCAAGCCACCTTTTTCAACGCACAGTGGTATGATTATCCCATCGCCGGGATCGTGGCTCTGCTTCTCTCAATCCCGGCAGCGGCGATCGCCAGCGTCGCCGGCTGGTTTTTCGCAATCATCGTCAGCCCCGTGGCGGGCGGGCTGATCGGCGGGATCGTGCATTGGGCCATCGGGCGTCGCCGTGGCCGATGGACGTGGCTGATCGTCGCGGTCGGCCTGGTCCTCGGCGCATTGGCGGCTATGGGCGTGACCGCCATCCTGCGATCGCCCAGCCTGATCTCACTGGGGATCTATGTCTTCATGGCTACAGGAGCAGCGACGAGCGTCCTGAGGCTGGGCAAGCGGCGCGGCTAGCGCCCGATCGTGGCGATGCACGAAGGACCGAGATGCTAGCTGAACTGACGATCACCAATTTCGCGATCATCGAGCGGGTCCACATTCGCTTTGCTCCGGGCTTTAACGTCTTGACTGGAGAGACCGGAGCAGGCAAGTCGATCCTGATCGATGCCGTCAGCTTTTTGCTGGGCGGGCGGGCGGATACGAGCATCGTACGCGCAGAGACAGAGCTGTGCACGATCGAAGGGATCTTTGTCCTGTCGCCGCAAGGACGGGCCAGCATCGACCCGCTCCTGGAGCCAGACGCGCTGCAAAACGAGGACCCGAACGTGCTGATCCTGGCGCGTGAGATCCGGCGCAGCGGGCACAATGTGTGTCGCATCAATGGGCGCGCCGTACGCCTGGGCGACCTGGAGGCAATCGGCGAGCACCTGATCGACATCCACGGGCAGAGCGAACACCTATCCCTGCTGCAAGAGAGAACGCACCTCGATTTCCTGGACCGCTATGCCGACCTGGGCACAGCACGCGCAGCGTACGCAAAAGAGGTACGGGCGCTGCGCGCGGTGCGGCGCGAACTAGACGACCTGCTGCGCAACGAGCGCGAGTTGAACCAACGTGTCGACTTGCTGCGCTACCAGATCGACGAGATTGCGGCAGCGCATCTCGATCCGGACGAAGAGGAGGCACTGACCCAGGAGCGCAACCGGCTAGCCAATGCGGAGCGCCTGGCCGAACTGAGCGGTGAGGTGGTGGCGCTGCTCGCCGACGAGGGAGGCGAGCAAAGCACGGCGATCGACCTGCTCGGGCAGGCGGTACGCGTGCTGGCGAGCCTGGCACGGGTCGATCCGGCAACAGAGGGCTACCGGCAGCGCATGGAGCAGATCGAATACGAGCTGAACGACGTGATCGGCTCGCTGCGCGATTACCAGGGAGAGATCGAGTTCAATCCGGCCCGCCTCAACCGGGTGGAGGAACGCATCTCGCTGATTCGCCGCTTGCAGCACAAGTACGGCGACAGCATCGAGGAGGTCCTGGCTTTCGAGGAAGGGGCAGCCGAAGAACTGGACCGCATCGAGCACAGCGAAGAGCGGATCGCCGAGCTGCGCAAGCAGGAGCAAGCCTACCTGCGCGAAATCGGCCGGCAGGGCAGTGCGCTCTCGGCGCTGCGCCGTGTCGCGGCAGCGCGCCTCTCTGAGGCGGTCGAGGCAGAACTGGCCGAGCTGCGCATGGAAGGCGCCCGCTTTGAGGTACAGATTTGCTGGCGGGAGGCGGCCGATGGCGCGGTCGTGCAAGCGCCGCCAGAGGGCGCAGAGGTCCCGGCCGGGCGCTATGACTTTGACGAGAAGGGACTGGACCAGGTTGCATTCCTGCTTTCGGCGAACGTGGGTGAAGAGCTCAAGCCGATGGTCAAGGTTGCCTCAGGAGGCGAGACGTCGCGGTTGATGCTGGCGCTGAAGACGGCGCTGGCCCAGGCCGACCAGATCCCGACGCTGATTTTCGACGAGATCGACCAGGGGATCGGTGGGCGCATCGGCGGCGTGGTCGGGCAAAAGCTGTGGGGGCTGTCGCAGGCACACAGCGAGCAGCGGCGGCAGGTTTTCTGCGTGACGCACCTGCCCCAACTGGCAGGCTATGCGGACAGCCACCTGCACGTGCGCAAGACCGTCGCCGAAGGGCGTACGCGCACCGTGGTCGACCTGCTGGATCAGGCCGAACGGATCCGGGAGCTGGCCCAGATGCTGGGCGGCGAGAGCGAGGGAACGCGCGAGATTGCCGAGACGCTGCTGGCACAACGTCCCTAGGTGCGATGCTCCTGCAGCCACTCAAGCGCAGTCTCGACTAGCGTCAGGCCCACCCCGACGCGGTGCGGCTCGACCTGCACAGAAAACTCGATCGCGCGATCCGGCGGGGCTTCGGGCCCATCGAGCCGGGAGAGGGCCAGGGAGCCGATCAGTTCGCCACGCTCCAGCGCCTGCAGCGCGAGCTGACCCTGCCCCGCAGACACCTGCCGGACGTCGAACCAGTCCCCGTCCCCCGTTTGCATCCCACGATGGATCGGCCGCCGGAAGAATTGGTCTGCCCAGCGAAAGGGAACGTGCGCCGCGTGCGCCGCACCTCGATCGGTGATCGAGTCCCCGACCAAGCGGCAGTCGTGCGGCCGCGCCCCAAAGCGCTGCAGGGCCTGGAGGATGAAACCAGGGCGCGGCTTGCGATTGGGGCAGTCGAGATCGTAGCGCGGCACAGCAGCGCCAGGCATGTGCGGGCACAGATAGGCGGCAGCGACGGGCACGGGAAGCAGCTCGATGACCCGCTGCTGCACGGCATGGGCCTGCTCGTCGCTGATGTAACCGGATGCCACTCCGCCCTGGTTGGTCACGATCACCAGCTTCCAGCCCTGATCGACATAGGAGAACAGCGTGGCGGCCAGATCGGGAAAGAGATCGACCTCCTCCACTGTGTTGGGGGGGCGGTGGCCGAGCGAACGGTTGAGCGTCCCATCACGGTCGAGGAACAACAGGCGCACGCACACGTTGGCTCCCATGGTACGGCGGCTTAGGCGAAGACCAGGTAGGTAGCCGCCAGCCGCGCCGTGTGCAGCAGCGAATCGCGATGCGTGCGCTCGTAGGCGTGCGAAGCATCGACGCCGGGTCCAATGAGGCCGACGACTAGGTCCGCCCCGGCGCGCAGGGCCGCGCTGCCGTCCGATCCATAGTACGGGTACACGTCGACCTTGTACGGGATGTCGTTTTCCTGGCACAGGTCGACCAGCTTGCGACGGAAGGCGAGGTCGTAGGGCCCGCTGCTATCCTTGGCACAGATGCTCACCGTATACTCGTCGCTGTTTTGCCCGTCACCCAGGACGCCCATGTCAACCACCAGCAGTTCCTTGACCGCAGCCGGAATGCCCGACGCTGCGCCGTGCCCGACCTCTTCGTAAGGGCTGACGTAGAAATAGGTCGTTTGCGCAGGCTGCAGCCCGGCATCGACCAGGGCCTTGGCCACAGCCACCATGATCGCCACGCCTGCCTTGTCGTCGAGGTGACGCGACTTGACGTACGCACTGCCTGTCACCGTGGTGCGCGGATCGAAAGAGACGAAATCACCGACCCCAATGCCGAGGGCGCGCGTATCGTCGGCAGAGGTCGTGCGCTCGTCCAGGCGCACCTCGATCTCTTTGTCAGTGTGCGCTCCCTCGACCTCTTTGCGTCCATAGGCGTGAACCGCGGTCTTGTGAGCGAGGACGGTGCCCGTGTAGGTGCGGCCGTCGGCCGTTTCCACCTGGCAGTACTCGCCTTCCACCGTCTGCCACACATAGCCGCCCAACTGGGTCAGGCGCAAGCGTCCATCCGCCTTGATCTCTTTGACCATCGCTCCCAGCGTGTCCACATGCCCCGAGAGCGCGCGAGGGCGTTCGCTGGATCGCCCGGCGAGCGTCGCCAGCAGTGCCCCCTTGTTCGTGCGCTGCGTGTGCAGGCCGATCTGGCCAAACGCTGACTCGACCAGCGCAATCGCTGCGCCCGTGTTCCCGGTTGGGCTCGGCGTACGCAACAAACGCACCAGCAGATCGACCAAATAGTCGACATCGATCTGGACGGCCATGTAGGTTCCCTCCTGGGTTCGATCCAGGCTCACCGTCGGAGCCCCTGTATAAAGACCAGCCACGCCGCCTGCGGCAGTGCCAGCATGCGGCGCCAACGCCTCGGTTCGCCGAGCAGCCTGTACAGCCATTCCAGGCCCAGGCACTGCATCCAGGTTGGCGCGCGCCGCTGCACGCCGGCCACAAAGTCGAACGCCGCGCCTACGCCCATGCCCACGGCGGCGCCCGTCTTACACATGTTACGCGCGATCCACTTTTCCTGGGGCACGGACGGATAGGCAACGAGCAGTACGTCAGCACGCGCAGCACGGATACGAGCCGCGATCTCGTCCTCGAACACTGCAGCATAAGACCCGCTCTCTGCCCCACAGACCGAGAGCCCCGGATAGCGCGCGATAATCGCTTGCGCTACCTTCTCGGCGACGCCCGGAGCCGCGCCGAGAAGGTAGAGACGAAAGCCGCGCGTTGCACAGAGCTGCGCAACACGATAGATGCCGTCGGACCCGGTCACACGCTGGCGCAGTGGATGGCCCAGCCAGCGCGCGGCCCACAGGACGCCAGCGCTATCCGGCACGTTCAGAGAGGTCCGGCTCAAGACGGCTGCGAACTCGGGATCGCGCCGGGCCGCGATCAGGAACTCGGTGTTGACGGTCGAGATCTGGTGCGGCCCGCCCTGGTCGACGAACCGTGCCAGTGCAGCGAGCATTTCGTCCATGTCCACGTCGTCGATCCGTACGCCCAGGATCCGCAACGCGGGCGACGCAGCTCGCTCTGCGGCGCTGGCACTAGGGCTCGATGCCATAGAGCACGGTCATGAGGCGCTCGTAATCGCTCTTGAGCAGGCCCGCCACCTCACGCGCGGCCCTGGACAGCCAATCGCGATCTTGGCCGCGCAAACGATAAACCTCGCGGATGTGGGCGGCCAGGAGTTGCTCCGGCGCGATCTCGGGCAGATCGAGCAGCGAGCGCAAGTAGGTCAGCCGCTCGGTAAAGCGTGCCACCTGATCGGCCTCACATGCGTAGACGGAATAGTGCAGTGCAGGCGGCTGCGGAGGCAGGTAGTGATACACCCGTGTCGCATCGACGTAGCCGACCAAGCGCGCCGTGAACTCGGTACGGAGCATCAGTTCGAGCTGCGGATGCTCGTCGTACACGGCCTGGTCGAAAACCTCATCGGTGCTGCGCCGCACGGCACGGCGCCCGGGATCAGGGCTCGCAGTGGTGCCATAGCAGACAACAGCATAGAGGCACGTGCTGCCGTCTCCTGGGGCGTACACCAACTGGCCCAAGGCAGGGGGACGGTGCAGCTCGAAACTCTCGGCCACAAAGCGGGCGCTCTCTGTCTCGACGATCTCGCCGATGCGGGCCTGACCTGGTTCTGCCATCGTCTCTCTCGCTCCCTCACACGCCCCTACTGCGCTTACTGTGATCCTTGGCCGAGCGTAGATAGGGATAGCCCTTGCTGGCCAACAGCCGCGCCATCATCTCCTCCACCACCTGGCGGTCGCCGGTCGAGATAACGGCCGCCTCGTGCGCCTCGATCAACACGGCAGGATAGGGTGGATACTGCGCGCTGCGCTGGCATTGGTCATAGACGACGCCGTGCACCGCGTCGCGCATCTCGGGATCCTCCATCACCCACAGCGGCGCCTCGACGCGGGCGATCTCGCCGCCGACATCGAGGTAAAAGAACTGTACGCGATGCGCTCCGTACTGGCTGAGGATGGCGGATTGGCTCTCAAAGACGTCCGAACGCTCCCCCGGTGAGAGCAGGCCCTGAAAGAGCTGCCGGTCAACCAACGTACCGATAAAGCGACACAGACGCTGCCCATCGGTCGCCTGGGGACAGCGTCGGCAGCCATCGGGATAGTCACACAGCATCAGGCGCAGGCTGTTGGCCACGTCGTGGCTGCCGGGATAGCTCACATAGCTCGCGACGGGAATGGCCTGCTGGCGCAGGGCCTCCAGCGCCGACAAGAACCGCTCCAGGTAAGCGGCGCACAGATCCCGATCTTCGTCCCGGCTCTGCAGTTGCCAAAGGATCAGCGAGCCATCACGCAAGGCCACAGCCGGGGGTTGGGCGTCACGGGCGGCGCCTCGCAGCGCCACCATCTCCTCGACGCTCATGTGAATCCCGAGCCGCGTGCCCTCGATCGGGATGCGCTTGTCCTGCGGATCGAAATAGAGGTCCTCTTCCGTGTAGCTCAGTTGGAGCTCGCTCGCGATCTCTGCGTGTGGCCTGGCACCGTAGGTGATCTCGACGTGGCCGAAATTGACTACGAAATAGCGCACCGGGCTGTGGCGGTCGGGCGGGATCGGCGAGCCATCGGCAGCGACGACCGTGTAGCTGTCGAATGGCGGCGGCGCCGGGTAGACACCAGCGAGGGTGTCTACCGGCGCCGCCACTAACCAGGGAATCTTGGCCATCGCTCGCTCGCGAGCGAGTAGCTTTTGCTGCAAGAGCTGCGGGTCGGCACGACACAGATAGCGCTGTGCTTCGTCTAGCTGGGGGTCTACCCCTGCTTCCGGCAGGTCGCGGATCATGTCCTGTGCCTGCCGGTAGAGCGCGTCTATGTCAAGCGGCACACTCTGCTCCTTGCCCGCACTCTGTTACTTGGCGAAGTCGACCGCGCGCGTCTCGCGGATCACGGTCACCTTGATCTGGCCGGGATACTGCAGCGTGTCTTCCACCTGCCGTGCAACGTTCTTGGACAACTGGATGGCCGCCAGATCGTCGATGTCGTCAGGCTTGACGATGATCCGGATCTCACGTCCGGCCTGAATGGCATAGGACTGGGAAACGCCGCCAAACGAATTGGCAATGTCTTCCAATCCCTTGACGCGCTTGAGATAGTTCTCCAAGCTTTCGCGGCGCGCACCAGGACGCGCGCCAGAAATGGCATCCGCCGCTTCGACCAAGATCGCCTCGATGCACTGTGGCTCTGCTTCGCTGTGGTGTGCAGCCACCGCGTTGATCACGCGCGCAGACCGCCCATAACGCTTGACCAGGTCGGCGCCAATGGAAGCGTGTGGCCCCTCCACCTCGTGGTCCACTGCCTTGCCGATGTCGTGCAGCAAGCCTCCTTCCTTGGCGATTCCGACGTCTGCCCCCAACTCCGCGGCCATCATGCCCGCCAGGTGCGCCGTCTGGATCGAGTGGAGAAGGACGTTCTGGCCATAGCTGGTGCGATACTTGAGGCGGCCGAGCAGGCGGACCAGCTCGGGATGGATGCCGGGCACGCCGACGTCGAGCACGGCCCGCTCGCCTTCCTCAACGATCAAGGCGTTGACCTCTTCGGTCGCCTTCTCGATCGTCTTTTCGATGCGCCCCGGATGAATGCGCCCATCCAGCACCAGCTTGCTCATAGCGACGCGCGCAATCTCGCGCCGCACGGGGTCAAAGCTGGAGAGGATGACCGCCTCGGGGGTGTCGTCCACGATCACGTCCACACCGGTGGCCTGCTCGATGGCGCGGATATTGCGCCCGTTGCGGCCGATGATGCGGCCCTTCATATCGTCGTTCGGTAGAGAGACCATCGAGACTGTGCTCTCGGCGACTTGCTCCGCCGCACAACGCTCGATGGCCAGGGTGATGATCTTGCGCGCCTTCTGGTCGGCCTCCAGCCGCACCTGGTTTTCGACCTCGCGGACGACGCGCGCCATCTCGTCCCGGGTCTGTCCCTCCACCTGCTCAAGCAGGAGCCCTTTGGCCTCATCCTGGGTGAGGCTGGCGATCCGCTCCAGCTCGGTGGTCTGTTTCTCGTAGAGCTCTTCGATCTGGCTCTTCATCCTGTCCAAGCGACTCTGCCGCTGGTTCAGGCGCCGCTCGCGATCTTCGAGACGATCGATCCGCTTGTCCAGCGACTCGCGCCGCCTGTGCAGCCGCTCGTCCTCTTCGCGTAGCTCTTGCTGTCTCTTTTGTGCATCGGCCTCAGCCGCGTTCCGCAGCTCGATCGCCTCTTTCTCGGCAGCCAACTCGGTCTCTTTGGCACTCGCTTGCGCTTCTTCGACGATCCGGTCCCGCTCCAACTCGGCCCGCTCCAGCCGGGACTTGCCCACAGAACGCTGCGCGACGATCACGCCCGCGCTGCCGAGCACGATACCCGCGATCCCGGCAACGATGATCCACACCGCACTTCCAGGTCCCATATCGCTATATCCTCTCTTTAGTCGTTCTCAGGTTGGTCTATTAACTCTTCGGCCAGCAGGCGCTCCCACACATCGCGCATCACGTCGTAGCTGAACCCCCTACGCTGCAGGTATCCAAATAGCTTGCGCTGTCGTTCGCTGGGGTCCATTCGCTGCCACCGTGTGAGCCGTTTTGTGGCAGCCTGATATGCGTTCTCGGCCTCGTCGACGTCCTCCAACAGGCCATCGATGATGCGGTGGGAAACGCCCTTGCGCCGCAGTTCCTGGCGCAGTGCGAACGCACCTCGCGGCCGAAACTGTTCACGGTTGCTGATCCAATAGCGGGCAAACGCTTCATCGTCCAGCAGCCTGGCCCGCAGCAAGCGCTGTACGGCTTGCTCTATTGCTGGTTCAGAGAACCCCTTGCGCCCCAACCGGCGCCGCACCTCTCGCTCGCTTCGCGGCCGATAGGACAACAAGTTCAGCGCCGACTCGTAGGCACGTTCAACTTCGTCGAACTGCTTCAGTGCCTCGATGTCGGCGTCGGTGAGGAACTGCCCGGTGGATAACTTGGCCGCCTCGATCATGGCTAGCCCAAAGGCGAATTCGCCGTCTATATGGACGTTCGCCCGATCCGGGTTATGTACTTGCACGCTGAGGGACGTGATCCGCCCTGCCATGAAAGATCCTCTAACTGGTCGTCAGAAAACAAAAAGGCCGTGGCAAGACCATTGCCACAGCCGCTAGACTTGACGGGTGCGCGGTGAATGCTTGGTGAGTTACACATAGCCCGTGCCCGGTTGAGACCCAAGGAGGAGCGTGCGCCCCTGGACCTATCTCCTAGCCTCTGTTTCGGTCGAGGGGTGTCCACTCACCGGTGAGTAGACGAGGATCGCATATCAAGCGGTTCAACCTACTGGCTACTGCGGATAGAAAACTCCTCTTGCTCACCGAGCGACTCTCACGACCTCGAGGTCGTGTCTATCTGTCTCGTACCACCACACCGCCCTATGTTCAAGCCTGGCAGTTCGCCAAGCTCAAGCCGATCCGCCGGGCTGTCCTTGCCAACTGCCCCAGCTACATCCCGGTCACGGATGACTATACCCAAGATACATCATTGCTGTGGCCCGCCAAATGCGCGGAGAAAAGCTCAGTTCTCAATCGGCAGCCATATCCTCACCCGATCGATTGTGCCCGGCCTCCTTTCCCGGACACGTGCGTTGTCGTGCTCAAGGCCTTTGCGGCATATCGCCTCTCGCGGCCTCTATGACAGAAGGGATCAGGTGAACGCAAGCCCGCCCGCTGTTTATCTCACCTCATAGTGTACAATAACACACGCGAAATTGCAAGTTGAACCGAGAAGCAGTCATCTGAACAGCACATAGATAGGGGATTAAGGAGAGTCCGTCTTCAGCAATAGAGCGGCGAAACTGGTACCCAATGGGATCTCGCCGATCCCGAGCACGTCCGCGATCGTGGCCCCCAGGTCGGCGAACGTATCCCGCGTACCGAGATCGGTGCCGGCACGTACACGAGCGCCGGCCGCCAGGAGGGGAACGTACTCGCGCGAGTGGTCCGTGCTAGAGGTCGTGGGGTCGTTCCCATGGTCGGCGGTAAAGAACAGCAGATCGCCTGCCCGCATCGCGGACAGCACCTCTGGCAGCCGCACGTCGACCTGATGCAGCGCGTCGGCATAGCCTCGTGGGTTGTTGCGGTGCCCATAGAGCATGTCGAAATCTACGAGGTTGGCAAAGATGAGCCCACCCTCGCTCCGGCCCATGAACTCGAGCACCGCATCGACCCCCGCCATGTTGTTCGTACTGTGGATCACGTCCGTGATGCCGTGGTGGGCAAAGATATCCTCGATCTTGCCGACGGCCATGACGCGCCGCCCGGCGTCCACCAGGCGGTCGAGGATCGTGGGATGCGGCGGCTCGGCTGCGAAATCGCGCCTCTCCTCAGTGCGCACGTATTTGCCATCGATCGGACCGACAAAGGGACGGGCGATCACCCGGCCCACGTTGTGCTCCCCGGTCAGGATATGGCGCGCTATCCTGCACATCTCGTATAGCTCTGGGGGAGGGATCACTTCCTCGTGGGCTGCGATCTGAAAGACGCTGTCGGCTGAGGTATAGACGATCGGGTACCCGGTACGCACGTGCTCATCCCCCAGATCCTGGATGATGACGGTGCCCGACGCGGCATAGTTGCCCAGGACCTTGCGCCCGATCCGAGCCTCAAACTCGTCGATGATTTCCTGTGGAAAACCCTGTGGATAAGTGGGAAAAGGTGTGGATGAACACAGGCCAGCGATCTCCCAGTGCCCCGTCATGGTATCCTTGCCCTTGGATCCCTCGGCCATACGACCAAAGGCACCACTGGGCTGTGGAAAAGGAGGGACACCAGCGATGGGCAGGATGTTGCCCAGGCCCAGCCTGGCAAAATGAGGGAGATCGAGGCCGCCGACCGCCTGCGCAGTATGAGCGAGCGTGTTGGACAGTGGATCCTGCTCGCCATATTCGGCAGCATCGGGCAGCGCGCCGATACCGACACTATCCAATACAATGAGGATGACCCGATCGATGCCATACATGAGCGCCTCCTTGCTGACGGGTGCATTCTATCACATTCACAGGCTGTGGCAAGTCGTGCGTAGAGCAGTATATGCAGTACGCGCCAAGACATGGTATAATTGAGATAGCTCGACGTCAGTAGCCCACCCAGCGTGCGCACTGTCCGCGCATGCAGCGTTCCCCAACGGGTATACCACACACGTCCTGGCACGATCTCGTCCGGTAGGCCCTGGGGGTCCTAGATCGTGATATGGTAAACAAGATTTCTCGCATTCAGAACCGGATGGCATTGCTGTTTGGCACCGCTGCCGTAATCGCCACTCTTTTCCTGATCTTTGTCCTTCCCATCGTGTCGGATCTGTCTCCGCTGGCAGCGCGCCACACGCGCACCAGTACAGCCGCGTTCGGCGCGATTGCGCTGGTGGCAGGGATCGTGCTGCTGCGCCTCTACCTGCGGCCCATCTCTGACCTGAGCTATGCGCTGGAGATTGGGTCCGCGCCAGCACAAGAGATCGCGCGGGACGCGCGCCGAATCGCGTTCAATGCGCCCGTCCATATCTTTGTCCTCTCGACGGGGGGAGTGCTGCTCGTTTCGTTCCTATACAACCTGATCGGCACATTCTTCCTGGTCGACCACCTCTTCTCGGTGCACGTGGTGCCTATGCTATTGAGCACAGCGGTCGCCGCCTGCAGTTCGCTCATCGTAGCGTTGGGCAGCCGCCATCTGCTGCAGCCCGTACTGCTCTATACCTCCGGGCGGGCAAAGGCCAGAGGCATCCGGGTGTCGATCCGTACGCGCGTGCTGGCCGCGACCTTGAGCGTGGTGCTGCTGGCGGTGCTGCTTCCCGGCGCCTATGGGTTCACGCGTGTAGTGCAGGAAGAGCGAGCACAGGCGGGAGAACGCATGCACTGGCAGTTGACACACGCGCTCAGCGAGCTGCCCGCTGGCACCTCGATCGACCAGGCTCTTGCTCAGATCGCCGGCCAACTGGGTGACGGCGTGGCATACGACCATCTTTTCGTGCTCGACGAGGATGGCCAGGTGCTGGCCCAGCAGGCAAAGAGCGGCGTACCGCTGTCCTTCGAGCCTCGCACATGGCTGCCCGACCGGCCCGCGCAGGTCTGTCTGGGCAACACGTGCTTTACGCTCGTGTCCAGCGAGGTGGCTGGCACGAGACGGTGGTTTGCAGTAGGCTACACCGTCGGCCCACTCGGCTCGCGCCAGGTCGGAGCGATGGCCGCCGCGGTGGGCCTTTCTGGCACGCTGTCGATCGGGTTGGCGCTCGCACTGGGGTGGTTGTTCTCGAGAGATCTGGTCAGCGAGCTGGACGACGTAGCGGATCGCCTGGACGAGGCCGCGCACAGAGAGCGGCTGAGCTCGAGCTCCCCGCTGCCTGTATTAGCCTGCGACGAGGTCGGCGACCTCGTGGTGGCACAGAATGCGCTGCAGCGACAGGTCCGGCTGCAGCAAGAGCAGGCCGAGCATAGACAGCGGCAGCTAGCTGCCCTGCAGTCGCTGACGTACAGGATCGGCACGACACACGATATCGATCACCTGCTGCAACAGGTAATCCGCGATGTCGAGCGTGCCTTTGGTTACCACAATGTCTCGCTCTTGTTGACCGGCAAAGAGGGTGAAGAGCTTTATTTCGCCGCGACCGAGCTCCTTGATGCCTCGCTGCGCCAGCGGCGGTTCCGGGTCGGCATGGATGGCGTGGTGGGACACGCGGCAGCCACAGGTGAACCACTGCTGATCAACGACGTCAGCACTTGTGAGTTTTACATCCCGGATGGCACCAACACCCGGTCTGAACTCGCGGTGCCGCTCACCCTGAACCAGAAGGTGATCGGGGTGCTCAACGTGTCGAGCGAGCGTACCGGTGCGTTCGAGGAAAGCGACCTCCAGATCGTCACCGCGGTCGCCAACCAGGTCGCGATCGCGATCGAGAACGCACGCCTCCTCGGCCGGAACGAGGCGAACGACGCCCAGCTAGAGGAGCAAAAACGCAAGTTGGACCTGCTGCGCGACCTATCGCTCTCGATCAGTACTGCGCTGCGTCGGCAGGATCTGCTCGACACGGTCGTGCAGCAGTTGGTGCCCCTGATCCAGGTCGAGTATTGTGCCATCCTGTGGATCGAACAGGATGAGAACACGGTGTGGGTCGCTGCAGCGCATCCCTCGCAGAGTACCCTGGGACAACAGATGTCGCTGCGCCAAGTTCCTGCGGTACAGCGGATCCTGGCTGCGCCGCAGACGCGCCAGTTCGCCGACGTGCAGCACGCCGAGCCATTGGGATCCTTGCGCGAGCTGCTTGCCGACGTGGGCGCAGGGTCGATGCTCCTCGTACCCGCGACGGCAAAGGGACAGGTCAAGGGCGCGATCCTGCTGAGTGCGCCCGAGGTAGCGCGGACCTTTACGGAGGATGAGCGCTCGATCTGCGAGATGGTGGCCGCACAGGTCGGGATAGCCGTACAGAATGTGCAACTGATAGAAGATACACGCACTCCAGACCTGTCTATAGTCCAGGAAGCCTCCAAGAAAGCCCCTTCGGGGGCGCAGTCACAGCAAACACGCCCGCAGTACGCACAAGACTAGATGGATGAGAAG
>CAZLMZ010000004.1:9694-12076 GCA_964560475.1 uncultured Anaerolineae bacterium | reverse complement strand
GGCGCAGTCACAGCAAACACGCCCGCAGTACGCACAAGACTAGATGGATGAGAAGCACAATAGAACACAGCCTCCCAGAGACGAGACCAGACGCAGGAGTGTGAGATGACGATGGCAAGTGACCAACAGGGCACGTGGCAGCTCAGGATGATCCACGGCTCGGTACCGGGCCAGTCGTTCCGCATCGAGCGGGACGTGGTCAGCATCGGACGGGATGCGAGCAACGACATTGCGCTCGATGAGTCCAGCATATCGCGCCGGCACGCGCAGCTCATCTATCGAGAGGGAGGGTTCTATATCCAGGATCTGGGAAGCGCCAACGGTGTGGTCGTGAACGGCACGCCGATCCAGGGCTCGATACGCATCGGCCCAGGGGATCGGATCGCGCTCAGCCGCGACGTAACCCTCGCCCTAGAATGGGTCCCGGAGAACGAGCAGACGGCGATTGTGAGCGATACGTCGCCGACCCCGCCGCAGGGTATCCGAAGGCCCTCGTATGAGGCCCCGACACAGCAATGGCAGCCCTCGACACCGACACAGCCCCCACCATTCACCACGCAGCCCCCCTCCAGGCCGCCCACCACCCCTCCGCCACAGCAGGAGCAGGCGCGCGGTTTCCCCTGGATGATCGTGGGCCTGGTCGGGTGTGGCGGTATGCTGCTGGTCCTCGCTGCCGTCGGCATCGTAGGTGCGCTCATCTACAGCGGCCTGATACCAACCCCGTTCCGTACGGTACCAGACAAGCCTACCGTGGTACTCACGTTGACGCTTCCAGTGGTGACCCTCACGTCGACCGCAACCGCGGTACCAACAGCGCAGGCGACACCGACCACGGCGCCGACGACGACGCTACCGCCTGCCAATCCGGCAACGCCGACGGCGACGGCGATTGAAGCGACCGCGACGATCGAAGCAACGGCCACAGTCGAAGCAACGGCGACGCCAGAGCCAACGCAGACGCCGCTGCCGACAGAGACGACACCGCCCACAGCAACGGCCGTGCCGCCAACCGCCACGCCGGTCCCACCTACAGCAACGCCAGTCCCACCTACGGCAACGCCGACAGCGATGCCCACAGCGACGACGCCGCCTACCCCGCTATCGCTCGGTCACTCTGTGGACGACGTGGCCTGCATCTCGAAAACCCAGTACCGGATCAAGTTCACGATCTATATGAACGGGGGTACGGGCGAGTATTTCGTCTATCGAGACATCGAGTCACAGCCAATCTATGGCCCCGGTCCGGCCACGTCCGTACCGTACGAGCTTACGTGGGGCACTGCGTCTGCGGTAGGGACGTTCTACGTGCGCTCGGGCGACGAGTTGGCCGAATCCAAGTTCTACGTCAATATGCCTGATTGCT
Source organism: uncultured Anaerolineae bacterium (assembly GCA_964560475.1). GTDB lineage: Bacteria > Chloroflexota > Anaerolineae > JAFGEY01 > JAFGEY01 > BS750m-G44. Next base: position 10,713 of record CAZLMZ010000004.1, on the reverse strand, counting down.
CTGGCTTCTAGCCCGATAAGGAGGCGAGTTAACGTGAAACCAGTGGAAGTGGTCGTACTTGGTGCTGGAGGACGGGGCTACGACGCCTATGGAAAGTGGATCCTGGCCCACCCCGAACGGATCCGTGCCGTCGCCGTGGCCGAGCCCAATCCAGCGCGGCGCGAGCGCTTTGCAGAGGCGCACGGCCTACCCCCGGAGCGTGTTTTCCCGGACCACGAGGCCCTGTTCGCCGAGGGACGGCTGGCACAGGGATTGATCAACACGACGATGGACGGACAGCACGTCGAGACGACGCTGGGTGCCCTGTCCACAGGGTACGACGTGCTTCTCGAAAAGCCGATGGCGACCACGCCGCACGAATGCGTGCAGCTCGTGCGCGCCGCCGAGAGGGCGGGGCGCGTGCTGCAGATCTGCCACGTGATGCGCTACAGCCCGTTCTACACGACGCTGTACGAAGCACTGCGTTCAGGCGCGGTGGGCGAGATCATGGTCGTCGATCACCGCGAGAACGTCGCTTTCTGGCACCAGGCGCACAGCTTTGTGCGGGGGAACTGGGGCAACAGCACGCGCGCTGCGCCGATGATCCTGGCCAAGAGCTGCCACGACATGGACATCCTGTACTGGCTGCTGGATAGGCGCGTGCAGACTTTGTCGTCGTTCGGGGCCTTGACCCACTTTCGGGCGGCAAGCGCGCCCCCAGGTGCACCCGAGCGCTGCACGGATGGATGCCCGCACTGGGAGACGTGCCCCTATTATGCGCCGCGGCTCTACCTACGCGACACGAGCGGCTGGCCGGTGAGCGCTATCTCGATCGACAGCAGCTACGAGGCGCGCATCGAAGCGCTGCAGAATGGGCCATACGGGCGCTGTGTCTATCACTGCGACAACGACGTGGTCGACCACATGACGATCAACATGCTCTTTGAGGGCGAGCTGACGGTGACGTTCACGATGCACGCCTTCTCGCACGAGAACTGCCGCACCATGCGCTACGATGGGACCCAAGCCAGCCTGCGCGG
>CAZLMZ010000004.1:0-9594 GCA_964560475.1 uncultured Anaerolineae bacterium | reverse complement strand
GCCTACCGGGCGCGGATCGAGGCGGAAGTAAGCGCTAGCGAGCAAGAGACGGGATCGCGCGATGCGGATGGATGAATACCAGCAACTGGCGCTGCGTACCGCAGGCCATCGGGAAGATCGACAGCAAGTGCTGACCTATACCGCGCTCGGCTTGACCGGAGAGTCGGGTGAAGTGGCAGAAATGATCAAGAAGGCGTTCTACCACGGGCACGCGCTGGAGGAGGAAGCACTGAGCAAAGAGCTCGGTGATGTGCTGTGGTACCTGGCTGTGATGGCCAGCGGGCTGGGGCTGAGCCTGGATCAGATCGCCAGCGAGAACATCGACAAGCTGCGCGCTCGCTATCCTGAAGGCTTTTCAGAAGAGCGCTCGCGCAATCGCGTGGATAGCTAGACACAACGGGCAAGGATCATGCAATCGGGCTCCCCGGAAACCGTTCCGGGGAGCCCGATCGATCAACAAGCTTTTCGAGGACCACCGGCCCTCATTAACGCTTGATCCCTCAACCCGACGGTGCGCAGTTGGAGGCACTCCCCGTGCTTGCCCCGCCGGCCGCACCGGAAAAGATCGAGATTGCCTTGTCTACGGATGCACTCCCGCATTCTGGACACTGGATCCCCTTGGCACGACGCGCTGACAACACGAGCTTTTCAAACTTGTGCCCACACTGGGCGCACACGTATTCGTAAATCGGCATTGCTGCACTCCTCTACGCAGCGAGGGGTTACCTCGCTCTATCCTTCACCCAGTTGCTCGCGGACGATCCTGGCGAGACGATAGACGTTCACGTCTCCCGCGAGGGCGGGCTCATCGTCGACCAGCACGAGAGGATAGGGCCAGTAACGCCGCTCGGCCTCCTCCACGACGTGCGAGAACTGATTCCTTGTCTCTGGTAGCGCGACATCATAATACTCGACACTGACCTGATCCGGGAAGGTCCGTACCAGATAGGATTTGGCCCACGTTGTGGTCTCCTCCGAAGACCGTCGAGGCCCTCAACCCCCCGCGCAGACTTCGCCCCGGCTGTTGCCGAGAACGACGATCTTGACCAGCTTTTGCGATGTGTTCTCCACTGCGACTCCTTTTCGATGATGTTAATGGGACAGCCCACGTATACTCGACACAATACTACTCCGATTAGGAAGCCCCACGCTCCGCTCGACGAGCTGCCCCGTTCCATCCAAGACGAGCAGCGTAGGAACACTGCGCACTGCATAGCGCTGTGCAGCCCGACCACCTACCTCGCTGAGGACGCTCAGGCGCACGACAGAAGCTTCTCCATCCAGCTCACGTTCTATCCCATCCACGATGGGCTTGGCCATCAGGCACGCGCTTCAAGCATTGCTATAGAACTCGATGATGACCGGCTGTCCAGAAGCAAGCAATGCGTCGAATTCGTCGACGGACTCGACCGGCGTGCCCCTGGTCCGCAGGAACAGGAACGCACCAACCAGGCCCACCAGGACGATGAGCAGCAGCGCGTTCTGGCGGAGCAAAGTCACGAGTTGTTGAGCCATCGCTACAGGGCGCCGTCAATCCACTGCTTGAGCGCTGGCTTGGGGCGCATGCCCACCGTACGGCCCACCACTTCACCACCCTTGAAGAGCAGCAAAGACGGAATGCTCATGATGCCATACTGGCCCGGCGTCTGGGGATTCTCGTCGGTGTTCAGCTTGGCAAAGACCACCTGGCCCTCGTAATCCTGGGACAGATCCTCCACGATCGGGCTGAGCATCCGGCAGGGACCACACCAGGGCGCCCAGAAATCGACCAGAACCGGCAACTCGGAGTTGAGAACCTGGTTCTCGAACTCGTCATCCGTCACGTGCAACATGCTCTCACTCATCTGATTTCTCCTTGTACTTTTGCTCTTCCAGGAACCGTACGGCTTCGATCGCCGCTGCCGAACCTGTGCCAGCGGCAGTGACGATCTGCCTGAAAATCGGGTCCTGCACGTCTCCTGCGGCAAACACGCCTGGCACACTCGTGTGCTGCCGCCTGTCGGTTACAATATATCCGGCTTCATCGAGCTCAAGCTGCCCCTCAAACAACTTTGTATTCGGGGTGTGCCCGATGTAGATGAACACGCCAGCGGTCTCCAGGGTAGCGATCTCCCCAGTCTTGACGTTGCGAATGCGAACTGCACTTACCTCATCCTGGCCCAGGATCTCTTCGACGACGGTATCCCACAGGAACGAGATCTTGGGGTTGTCAAAAGCCCGCTCCTGAAGGATCGGATCGGCCCGCAACTGGTCACGCCGGTGTACGATCGTGATCCCACTGACCAGGCGCGTCATGAACAGGCTCTCGTCGATGGCACTGTTTCCCCCACCCACGACGACGACCGGCTTGTCCTTGAAAAAGTAGCCATCACAGGTCGCGCAGTAGGATACGCCGTGCCCGATGTGTTCCCGTTCGCCAGGCACGCCGAGGTGTCGCGGCGACGAGCCGGTCGAAACGATCGCGGCCTTGGCCGTGTACTGCTTGGACCGGGCCCGGATCCTGAACGGGTAGGCATGAAAGTCTACCCCGATCGCAGACTGGAACAGGAAGCGCGCACCAAATCGCTCGGCGTGCGACTGCATCTCCTGCGCCAGCGCCGCGCCGCCAACGCCCTCTGGGAAGCCGGGATAGTTCTCGATCGCGGCCGAGGTCGCAGCCTGCCCACCCACCGTCTCTCCGATCAGAACCAGGGGATCTGTAGAAGCACGCGCCGCATAGAGCGCAGCAGTGAGACCGGCAGGTCCGCCGCCAATGACAATGATGTCCTGATCGGTCTCCACCTCAGGCCCGGTAAAGCTCAACCCTGGCGAGAGGATGAAATCGCTCATCACTGCCTCCTCACTCTTGACAACGCCCCGGAAACGATGTATAATCCCCAGCAGATACCCATACCCCTAGGGGGTATGGGTATCTGAGAGAAAGTATATCACAACTGCTCTTCCCTGTCAAGCCCCAAGACAGAAGAAAGAACGATACCCGAAAAGAGTCGCGGTGGACGAAAACAACAACGGCCAAAAACAAGTGCTCGATCGGCTCAAGCGGATCGAGGGACAGGTACGCGGTCTACAACGCATGATCGAAACGCACCGCGACTGTTCCGACGTGATCACGCAACTGCTTGCTGCGCGCTCGGCGCTCGAGCAAGTGGGCGTCCAACTGCTCGACCAGCAGCTCCAGAACTGCTTGCCGGGTGACGAGGAAGCTCTCGAGCCGGTACGGCGGTCGCTGCGCTTATGGGTCAAGTTCGGGTCCAGTTCGTGACGTAGCCAGGGGCAGAGACAGGTGCGCGCACACCCCTTGCGGTGAGGATCTCTCCACCTCGAGCGTCCCCTCATTCAGAGCGAGGAGCTGCTGGCTCACGAGCAGGCAGAGTGCAGTGACATCCAACCGGTGCTCGGCAGACATACCACCTGCATGGTATGCCTGCAAGGCACGCAGAGCCTCCGGTGAAAGGGCAGCCGCGCTCGTCGCACAGAGCCGGACCGCCGCGCGTGCAGTCGTGACGTGTGCTTCGAGCTCGATCGTCCCCTGACCAACCAGGCGGGCCATCGCCTCCAGCAGGCGCTCTATCCCTCGCTGAAGCAGCACACCATCGCCCCACAACTCGTGCTGCAAATCCTGCACGGCATAGGTGACACGGACCCCGTTCTCCCTGGCCGTGTTTGCGTGCAGCGTGGCGATCTTGGCCAGGAGAGCATCCAGGTGCACGGCGGCCGGAGAGGGTTTCAGTAGGCCGGCTTGAGCTCGGGAGAGATCGATCAGGCAGTCGACCATCCGCAACATGAGGTCGCCATTGCTGTGGATCACTTCCACGTCGGCCGCTTGCAGATCCGATAGCGGGCCGTCGATCCCCTTGAGCAAGAGGCGCGAGAACCCAATGACCGCGTTGAGCGGGGCGCGCAGGTCGTGCGCCAGGTTGGCTATGACGTGAGCCGTCTCGACGGTATCTCTTTCCACGTTTTCCTTTCCGACGCACAACGATGAGCGCTGCAGCTACTTTACCCCTTTTCCGACAGAACCGCAAGTCACCCAGGTCGAGAGCCGGGTTTGCGCGGATCGGCCGTTTCACGTAGAATGGAGCAAGATCGCAAAGATGCGTGCCGGTTGTGTGCGTTCGTGTTTGTGATATAATGGCGCCGTGACAGAGACGCATAAGGGCCACGTTGGTCTCAATGCCCATCTGCTTTCCTTGGAGGAGAACTACCGTGGGGCAGGGATCAGCTGGTACATCTATAACCTGCTAAGCCACCTGCCAGACGCGGGTCCCGAGCTACGATATACAGCTTACCTGCACGAACCGCGTTTTGCCCCTCGGCAGGGAGTAGACGTCGCGCGACCAGCCTGGTCGACGGCAATACCGTGGAGACGTATTGCCTGGGAGCAACTGGCTGCGCCGTCTGCTTTGCGGCGCGATCGCGTCGATCTGCTGCACGCGATGGCGTTCGTGTCCCCATTGATGAGCCCATGTCCGACGGTCGTTACCGTGCTGGATCTGGGCTTCTTGCACTATCCGGAAGCCATCAAGCGGGGCAAACGCCTGTACCTGCAGTGGATGACGCGCCTATCGGTGCGCCGGGCGCAGCGAGTGATCGCGATATCGGAGAACACGCGGCGCGATATCATCGAGCACTACCGCGTCGCTGCGGAGCGGGTCGAGACCGTATACTGCGGCGTGGACCAGCGCTTCCAGCCGCTGCCGGCAAGAGACGTGGCAGCTTTTCGTCAGCACAAGGGCCTTCCAGAGCATTACATCTTGTTCTTGGGGACGATCGAACCCCGGAAGAATGTGACGTCGCTACTCAGCGCGTACGCACAGCTTGTCGAGGACGCGCCTTCCGAGACGTCGGACCTGGCCCTCGTCATTGCCGGCGCCAAGGGCTGGTTCTACCGCGACGTGTTCGCCCAGGTCGAGGCTCTGGGCCTCACGCAGCGTGTGTATTTCCCGGGCTATGTGTCGGAGGCAGAGAAACCGATGTGGTACAATGCAGCAACGTGCTTCTGCTTCCCCTCCCTGTACGAGGGGTTTGGCCTCCCGCCCCTGGAGGCGATGGCGTGCGGCGTACCGGTGATCACCTCCAACACCTCTTCGCTGCCCGAAGTGGCCGGCGACGCAGCTCAGATGGTCCCCCCACTCGATGTAGATGCCCTGAGTACAGCGCTGCACGACCTGATCGTCAGGCCCTCGCTCCGTGCAGAGCGGGCCCAGCGGGGAAGAAAGCAGGCGCGGCGTTTTTCGTGGGCGCAGGCAGCGCGGCAAACCGTCCAGATCTACCACGATGCGATGGAGGAGCGATAGCATGGCGCTTGGGTCGCTGAAGCGAGGGGGACGCCTGGCTGTGATCGCGGCCGATGCCGTCCTGGCCAACCTCGGTTTCGCCCTGGCGTACTGGATCCGCTACGAGCTGCAGTGGCCGTGGCCCGTAGCATCGCAGAACAAGATCCCCTACGCGACCTACCTGCCGATGGAAGCGATCCTCACGGTGTTGCTCCTGGTGGCATATGGGATGCAGCGGGTGTATGTACCGCAGCGTGGCAAAAGCTGGGTCGACGAGAGTTTTGCTTTGTTGAGCGGCACGGCCACCGGCGTCATGCTCATGATCGTCCTCACCTATTTCTTGCCCGACCTCTCCTATTCGCGCGGCCTGCTGCCCCTGGCGGCCATGACCATGCTCGTCCTGCTGATCGCCAGCCGGGTCGCCAAGAACGTCATCGTGAGAGGAATGCGGCGAAAGGGCCACGGTATCAGGCAGGTGCTGATCGTAGGCGCCGGCGAAGTTGGACGGACCGTGATGCGCACGATCGTCGCGCGGCCAGAACTCGGCTATCGCCTGGCCGGTTTCGTCGACGACGACCCGCACAAAGGACGGACCGACCTGGGCCGGATCAAGGCACTGGGCGGCCTCAACAACCTGCCGAGACTGATCCAGGCACTTGACGCCGACATGGTGATCGTCACGCTGCCCTGGATGTACCAGCGCAAGATCTTGCGCATCGTGCGCCAGTGCGAACGTCACCACGTGCAGGTCTATATCGTGCCCGACCTGCTCCAGATCACGATCAGCCAGGTGGACATCGAGACCCTGGGCGAGGTGCCGATGATCAGCATGCGCGAAGAGGCGATCAGCCACGGATGGCGCGTGGTCAAGCGCATCGTAGACGTCGTGGGCGCGCTGGGCGCGCTGATACTGGGCGCCCCTCTCGCCCTGCTCGTCGCCCTGTTGATCAAGCTCGACTCCAAGGGCCCTATCATCTTTCGACAGATCCGGCTTGGCGAACGGGAAAAGCCCTTTACCTGCTACAAGTTCCGCACGATGCGGCAGAATGCCGAAGCAGAAAAGGCGGCCCTGATGGAAGAGATCAACGGCGACAAGCGGCTCTTCAAGATGAAGGATGATCCACGCATCACGCCACTGGGACGCTTGCTGCGCAAGTTCCGGATCGACGAATACCCCCAGTTTTACAACGTGCTCCGCGGTGACATGAGCATCGTGGGCCCACGTCCCCCCGTGCCCAGCGAGGTGGAACACTACCTGGAGTGGCACCGGCACAAGCTGGACGTGCCCGCCGGGATCACCGGCCTCTCGCAGGTGAGCGGTGGCAGCGATCTCAGCTTTGACGAATGGGCGCTACTGGATACGTGGTACGCGGAGAATTGGACGTTCTTGCTCGACCTCAAGATCATGTTCAAGACCGTCGCGGTGATCCTCGGCGGGCGAGGCGCTTATTAGCATCGGTGTGGGAAAAGATTGGCCCATCGCAGGACGAAAGGGACAGTACGGCGATGTTCGAATTGACACGGGACGATAGAGAGGAGATGAACGCTTTCCTGCAGGATATGGTCCGTATTCCAAGCTATTCGACGCAGGAAGGCGAAATGGCCAATCGATTGGCCGCAGAGATGGACAAGGTCGGCTTTCGCGACGTACACATCGATCGCATCGGCAACGTCGTCGGCCATCTGGGCCAGAGCGGCGGGCCTACGCTGTTGTACGATGGGCACATGGACGTGGTAGGCGCGGGCGAGCGCTCTACCTGGCGGCACGATCCTTTTGGCGCCGAGATCGCCAATGGGCTGCTCTATGGACGGGGCGCAGCAGACATGAAGGGTGCACTTGCGGCGATGGTGTACGGGGCCAAGATGTTGCTCGACCACGACGTTCCGCTTCACGGCGAGCTCTATATAACGGGCGTGGTGCAGGAGGAACCGTGCGAAGGACTGGGCGTACAGGTATTGATCGAGGAAGAGGGGCTGCGTCCCGATTACGTAGTGCTGGGCGAAGCGACAAACCTGCAGCTCAGTCGCGGGCAACGCGGGCGGATGGAGGTCAGGGTCACCGCCCACGGGCGATCGTGCCACGCATCAGCGCCCGAGCGGGGAGACAACGCGATCTATAGCGCAGCGCGATTGATCTTTGGGATCGAGATGATCAGTTCACAGTTGCCCGACGACCGGTTTATGGGCCCGGGCACGCTGGCAGTGACGCACATTGAGAATACAAGCTGCAGCCGCAATGCGGTGCCCGATACGTGCACCTTTTACATCGACCGGCGGCTGACGTTAGGCGAAACAGAAGCCAAGGCGCTGGCAGAGATCCAGGCCGTGCTGCTGCGGGAAGAAGTGCAGGCCGACCTTGCCATCTCGGAATACCGTTCCACGTCCTTTACCGGCTACGAGGCGCACGCCAAGTGCTCGTATCCGGCGTGGGCCCTGGATCGCGAACACCCGTGGGTCCAGCAGGTGAGCAAGGCGATCCGGAGCGAGCTGGACTACCGGCCCGAGGTAGGAAGGTGGACGTTCTCTACCGACGGAGTGTACACGATGGGCAGCGCTGGGATCCCGACCATCGGCTTTGGCCCGGGACAGGAGCGGTACGCCCACGCTGCTAACGAGCGGATCGCCTTGCGCGACGTCGCCCAGGCTGCGCGCGGCTATGCGCGGATCGCTGCAGAGGCCCTGAGGAAGCAAAGATGAGCATAGGAGAGCTGAGCGACTACTATGGGCACGACGCGGACCTACTGGAGGCAGAGCAGCGCCGCTATGCGGAGCTCAGCGAGCGGTTTCTCGACCGCCACGGTGCAGGCCCCATCCGGTACTTGCGCACCCCAGGCCGGATCAACCTGATCGGGGAGCATACCGACTATAACGGTGGCTTTGTCATGCCGGTTGCGCTCGATCGGGACGTGCTCTTTGCCGTGCGCCCCCGCGACGATGCCGTGGTGTCGGTGGCGAACGTCGAAGAGTCGTTCGCTCCCTTTTCCTTTTCCCTCTCGACCGATATCCCACGTGCCCCACGCGGAGAGTGGCGCAACTATTTCCAGGGGGCAGCACAGGAGCTTTGCCGGCGCTTTGGAGATCGCTACGACCTCAAGGGGGCAGAGATCCTGGTCGACGGCGCGGCGCCGCTGGGGGTGCCGCGCGGCGCAGGCCTGAGCTCCTCCACAGCGCTGACCGTGAACGCCGCGCTGACGCTGGTGGCACGCAACGAGATCGAGGTCGAGCGGGCTGAACTGGCCCACCTGTGCAGCGAAGCCGAATGGTACGTCGGCACGCGCGGGGGCATGATGGACCAGTTCTCGGCCCTGCTGTGCCGGCGCGATCACGCGTTGTTTCTCGACTGCCGTCCCTCACTCGACGGCGCCTACCAATGGGAGCACGTGCCGATCCCGGAAAAAGCACAGCTCGTGCTCTTGAACAGCGGCGTGTACCACGAGAACGCACGCGGTGCCTTTAACCAGCGCGTCGCCGAGTGCAAGATTGGCGTCCACCTGCTGCAGCAGCAATACCCCCATGTCGCGCAGCTACGCGACGTGACGCCGGTCGCGCTCGAACTCGCCGAGGACGATTTCTGGGAGATGATCGAGGCGACGCTGCCCGCTCGTGCAGCGCTGCCCGACCTGGTGGCAGCAGGCGCCTCACGTAGCTGGATCGAGGGTGTGATGGCCGACCACGGGCTGGCAGAGGATACGACCTTCCAGGTTCTGCCGCGCTGCCGGCACGTGATCACCGAGAACGAGCGAGTGCTGGCCGGCATGACGGCGCTCCGCGCCGGACAACTGGACACCTTTGGCCTGCTCATGGACGTCGCGCACGCCAGTATGAGCGGCGACTATGACGCTAGCTGCCTGGAGGTTGACACGCTGGTCTCGCTGACCGGGCAGGAGCCAGCCGTCCTGGGCGCGCGGATCACGGGTGCTGGCTGGGGCGGCGGCGTGGTGGTCCTGGCGCACCGCGAGGCAGGCACAGCGTGGACCGAGCGCGTCGTCACCGCCTATCGTGCCTCGACGGGGATCGAAGCTCAGATCCTAGTCTGCCGTCCTGGCAGGGGAGCAGGCGAGGTGGTCTTGTAGGAGCGAACGATGTTCGCTCCTACAAGAGTGGTCGCATCCTTCAGTCCAGAGGCAGTGTACACTGCCCCGCTTCGGGCGGCAGCGTGACGCCGAACCGACTTGCCAGCCGCGCCTGCAGCTTGGGCGAGAGGCCGAGATGATCGACCTCCTGCTCCATTTGCTCGCGCGTGCCATAACCGGCCAGGTAGCCGTTCAGCCGTGCAGCAGCGGTCGAATCGACCAATCCCTCGATCTCGGGATAGATG
>CAZLMZ010000003.1:21853-53733 GCA_964560475.1 uncultured Anaerolineae bacterium | reverse complement strand
GAACTCGCCGCTATCGCCGGGCAGCACTGAGGGAGACAGTGTGGCGACGTATACGGCAAGCGCTGTACCGAAAATCAACAGGTCCCACGCCCACTCACCCCTCTCTCTGCTGCTCGAGCGTGCCTCTCCTTCCCCAAGTAAAGAATGCCCGCCGTAAAAGACGCTGCCCGGCGGCTTGCTCTGCTCGAGTGCCACTGCCGCTGCCCGAGCTCGGGCCAGCCACAGCACGCCGCCGAGGCCGGCGACGAGCACAGCACCGCCCCACAGCGGAGCAACTGCGGGCTGGACGAGGTAGCCAAGGCCCAGTCCCAAAGGCCAGGACCGTTCAACCAGCCGTGCAGGCGGTTCTCGACGACTGGCATAGCGGATCACGGGAGGAGCAAAGATAGCGCAGGCAAGGCCAAACACGAGCGCAGAAGAGCATCGCCACGAGAACCAGAGGGGAATCAGCTCGAACACGACCCGTCCCAGCAATGCGCCCCATAGTCCGCCCGAGAGGGCAACCAGCGCCCATCCCAGCACAGACACGCGGCTGCGCATGGACCACGCACCCTTCATGCTAGATAGCCCAAAGAACCTACACCCCGCACGTCCACGGTACCCCCTTTGCCCACCGGGGTGGCCTTCTACGCGTGAGCACGATCCAGCGCGTCGGCCTCAGGAGCGAAATCATACCAGATCTCGCCCGGCTCGTCAACGCAACACGACACGATGGGATAGGTCCAGGACGGGACCCTCAGGCAGGAATCTGGACCGCAGCAGGCAATGGCGCGCCGGTGCGCCCGCGGTCACTGCCAGCCAGCGTTCTGAGCCAGGCCTAGATCCCTCGGACGCGCACGCTTTCGACGTAGGGCCGGACCAGCTCGGCCATGGCCTTGATTCGGGAAGGGGAATAGGGTCGCCGATCCATCATCGCCGGATCGAGGGTGTTGCGGGGTACGAACTGCTGCAGATAGTAGCTGCGCGCGCCATCGATCTGTTCTCCGATGCGCACGATGTCGTCCTCGTCCAAGATCCCGGGTACGACCGTAGTCCGGAACTCGTACTCGATCTCGCTTCCAAGCAAGAGATCGATGCTGCGGACGATACGCGCTGTGTCGATCTCGGTGCCCGTAGCTTGCGCATACTTGTGCAGGGGTGCCTTGACATCCATAGCCACATAGTCCACGGCTCGATCTGCGATCACTTTCTCCAGCAGATCCGGCAGGTAACCGTTCGTATCGAGCTTGACCGAGAAACCCAACTGGCGCAGGCGTGTGACAAAGGCCGGCAGATCCGGCTGCAGCGTTGGCTCGCCGCCGCTCAGAACGACCCCATCCAGCACACCGCGCCGCTGTTCGAGGAATGTCCAGATCTCATCCTCCGCTAGATCGGGAAGCTGGTTGGGATAGAGGACCAGATCCGCATTGTGACAGTTTGGACAGCGAAAATTGCAGCCTCCACTGAACAGGGAGGCTGCAATTCGCCCGGGGAAATCGACCAGCGAGGACTTTACCCAGCCTTTGATGTGCATTCACGCTCGCTCGCGCGCTCCAGGTGATAGGTCTGCCGGTCCTCGAACTCTTGCTGCTTGCCCTTGTTCCAGTTCTGGACCGGTCGCAGGTAGCCTACGATTCGGGAATACACTTCGCACGGGATCTGTTTCGTCTTTTGTACCATGATTATCTCCTTGTTCCTCAATCGTCAAACTTGCAGGGATAGCGAATCAGGATATGCAGCACCTTAGCCAGGTTCCGTACCGAATCGCTCCAGGTCTTCTTCGCTGTGCTCGTATGGACAATAAGGGTGTTCGCCCGCGATATAGCCGTGCACGGGACAGATACTAAAGGTCGGAGTCAGCGTATAGTAAGGCAAGCGGTAGCGCTCTGCGATGCGGCGCACCAACAACCGCGCCTGCCGCCAGTCATCGATCTGTTCTCCCACAAAGCCGTGGAACACGGTCCCGCCCGTATAGAGCACCTGCAGATCGTCCTGGTGTTCCAGTGCCTCAAAGATATCGGGCGTATAGCCGACGGGCAGATGGGTGGAATTGGTATAGTATGGCACGTCATCCGTGCCCGCCGCAATCATCTCCGGGTGCTCGGTCTTGTCCAGCTTGGCCATGCGATACGTTGCCCCCTCTGCCGGCGTGGCCTCGAGGTTGTAGAGATGCAGCGTCTGTTCCTGGTACTCGGTGAGGCGCTCACGCATGAAGGCCAACACGCGCACGGCAAACGCCTTGCCCGTTGGATCACCGATATCAACCCCGAGAAAGTTCAGGCAAGCTTCGTTCATCCCATTGAGGCCGATCGTGGAGAAATGGTTGGCCCAATAGGTGCCCTGGCTCTGCTTGATGCCACTAAGATAGTGCCGGCTGTAAGGATAGAGCCCTTGCTCCGTGAGCTGTTCGAGGATCTTGCGCTTGATCTCCAGGCTCGTCTTGGCTTTGTCCATATTCTGTGCAAGCCGGGAAAAGAACTCGCCCTCGTTTTCCGACAGGTAGCCGAGGCGCGGCAGGTTGATGGTCACGACGCCGATCGAGCCGGTGAGCGGGTTGGCCCCGAACAGGCCCCCGCCGCGCTTGCGCAGCTCACGGTTGTCCAAGCGCAGCCGGCAGCACATCGAGCGCGCATCCTCCGGTCGCATATCGCTGTTGATAAAGTTGCTGAAATAGGGAATGCCGTACTTGGCGGTCATGCGCCACACCGGCTCCAACACCGGGTTGTCCCAGTCGAACCCCTGCGTGATATTGTAGGTGGGGATCGGGAACGTAAACACGCGTCCCTTGGCATCTCCCTCTAGCATAACCTCGGCAAAGGCGCGGTTGATCATGTCCATCTCGCGCTGAAAGCCACCGTACGTCTCTTGGCCGAGTTCACCGCCGACGATGATCGGTTCGTCGCGCAGCACGAGCGACGGCACGAGATCAAAGGTCACGTTGGTGAACGGTGTCTGGAAACCCACCCGCGTTGGAACGTTGATATTAAAGATGAATTCTTGCATGGCCTGCTTGACACTGGCATAGTCGAGTCCATCGTAGCGGATAAAGGGTGCGAGCAGGGTATCAAAGCTCGACATTGCCTGCGCACCGGCCGACTCGCCCTGCATGGTGTAGAAAAAGTTCACCAACTGCCCCAACGCAGTGCGAAAATGCTTGGGTGGCTTGCTCTCCAACATGGCCGGTACGCCCCCGAAACCGATGCGCAGCAGATCCTGCAGGTCCCAGCCACAACAATAGGTGGACAGCATCCCCAGGTCGTGGATATGAAAGTCGCCTGCGATATGCGCATTCTGCACCTCGGCAGGATAGACCTTCTGCAGCCAATAGCGTGCCGCGATCGAGGAGGCGATGTAAAAGTTCAGTCCCTGCAGCGAGTAGTTCATGTTGCTGTTCTCGTTCACTCGCCAATCAGCCCGCTGCAAATAGTCCTCGACCAGGGCTTCCGCATCCAGGATCATCCGTCGGGCATCGCGCACCTCTGCACGCTGTTGCCGGTAGAGGATGTATGCTTTGGCGATGGCGGGCTTGCCCGACTTGATCAGCACCTCCTCCACGATGTCCTGGATCTCCTCGACGTGCGGAAGGTGACCATTGCTGCCTACTCGTTCCTCGACCAGGCCGGTCACAGCCCAGGAGAGCGTCTCTGCCCACGGTCGCCCCTCCCCATCGCCGACGGCATGAGCTGCAGCATGGATCGCGTTCTCGATCCGGGTCCGGTCAAAGGCGACGATGGAGCCATCTCGCTTTACCACACGGTTCAGAGGCATTGGCCCCTCCTTGATTCTGATTCAATATATCGTCAGCTCTTGCCGCGACGGGCAAGCAGCCGGTCGACCTCTTCCTTCATGCTCTCCAGATCGGTCAGTGGCAGATAAACGGAGGCAAACAGGATATAGGCCAGTTCGTCGAGCTCTCTCAAGCGCTCCATCACCAGGTCACCCACCACGTAGCTCGGCACCTCGGCCTTTCCCATGTGCTGCACGTCCGACTCAACCTGGTCAACCAGCCTCTCCAGATCTTCCATGGAGACCGGGCGCTTGGCACACGCCTTGCGCACACCCAAGGCAAGCTTCTCCGGGTCGAACTCTTCGCGTCGCCCATCGCGCTTGACTACCATCGGGTTGCTCAATACGACACGCTCGTACGTGGTAAAGCGCTTCTCACAAGTACTGCACTCGCGGCGGCGGCGGATCCGCTCACCCGAGGTACGCGTGTCGATAACGCGAGAGTCGGCCGAACCACAGAATGGGCACCTCATAACGTTCTCCACAGGCCAGAAAAGCAGGGACTAGGAATCCCGTGCGAAGATGAGTCCCTCCCGGAGATGATCGCTCCAGGACGGCCCGAGCATCCGCCGCAAGCAACAAAAACGACACGACCTCGTCGGAACGCCAGAATCGTGTCGGTTGCTTGCAGCAACTCAGATGAAGGTGGATAGACCTTCTATGACAAGGGTTTTCATGGCGAAGGCATCGCTACAAACCACGTCCCCCCCTTGCACACGCGCGCAAGCACCAAGGCACTATATGTAGGAATCTGCCGACCGAGGGCTACTAGATATAGTGTTTGAACTGTGAGTATAATACCACAAACCTCTAGGGTGCGCAAGACCTTTTAGCCGTTTTCACGCCAAATTCACCTTAAAGATCTCGGGATTGGCTAGGGAGGGGACGACGTGTTACAATACGACTCATTGGCACCACCGATTACACGATTCCATGGAGATATATATGCCGCGCCTACTGCGCACCGCTCCCGGACATCCCTATCCGCTGGGCGCAACAGTTTATCCCGAGGGTGTTCATTTTGCCCTCTTTACCCAGAATGCCACTGCAGTGGAGCTCTTGCTGTTCGATCATTTTGCCGACGCGACGCCTGCCAACGTCATCCGGCTGGATCCCCGCGTCAACCGCACCTTCTACTACTGGCATGTCTTTGTTTTTGACCTTTCGCCTGGACAGATCTATGCATACCGCGTCTATGGGCCCTATGCCCCGCAGGAAGGACATCGCTTCAACCCAAACAAGGTCTTGCTGGACCCCTACGCCCTCGAGGTCATCTATGGCGATAACTGGTCGCGTGACGCGGCTAAGGACATGGCGGACAACACTGCCAGCGCACTCAAGGGCCTGGTCATCGATCCGTCAGACTATGATTGGGAGGGTGACACCCCCCTTCATCGTCCCTTCAACCGCACCATCATCTATGAGATGCACGTCGCCGGCTTTACCAAGCATCCATCCTCGGGTGTCGAGTACCCCGGCACCTATCGTGGGCTGATCGAGCGGATCCCCTACCTGCAGCAGTTGGGCGTCACCGCCGTGGAGTTGCTACCCGTCCAACAGTTCGACAGCCAGGACGTGCTAGACCGAAGCCCCACGAGAGAGGGCCTAGGAACCTGCACCTCGAACTACTGGGGGTACAACCCCATCGCCTTTTTCGCCCCCCACCGCGAATACTGCACCGACCTCGAGCGAGGAAAGCCCGTCGCCGAGTTCCGCGACATGGTCAAGGCGCTGCATCGGGCAGGGATCGAGGTCATCCTCGACGTCGTGTTCAATCACACAGCCGAGGGGGGACGCGGAGGGCCTACGATCTCATTCCGTGGCCTGGAGAACGAGGCCTATTACCTGCTCGGACAAGATCCGAGCGAATACAGCGATTATACCGGGACGGGGAACACGCTGAACGGCAACCATTCTATCGTTCGGCGTCTGATCCTGGATGCGCTGCACTATTGGACCAACCAGATGCACGTCGACGGTTTTCGCTTCGATCTGGCCTCGGTCCTATCGCGTGACGAATGGGGAGAGCCGATGCGTAGCCCACCCATCCTGTGGGACATCGAGTCCGACCCTCATCTGGTCGGTGCCAAGATGATCGCCGAAGCGTGGGACGCGGCAGGGCTGTACCAGGTCGGCACGTTTATCGGGCATCGCTGGGCCGAGTGGAATGGCCGCTATCGCGACGACGTGCGGCGCTTTCTGCGTGGCGACGAGGGCGCGGTGGTCGACTTTGCCGCGCGCCTTACCGGCAGCCGCGACATCTACTCGGCACCTGATCACGCGCTGCACCGCAGCATCAACTTTGTGACGGCACACGATGGATTTACTCTCAACGATCTCGTCTCCTACAACCGCAAGCACAACGAGAGCAACAGGGAGGGAAATAGGGACGGGTCTGACTATAACTTGAGCTGCAATTATGGAAAGGAAGGACCAACCGACAGGCCTGCGATCCAGGCGATCCGGCTGCAACAGATCAAGAACGCGATCGCCATCCTGTTCATCTCGCAGGGCACGCCCATGCTCCTCTATGGCGACGAGGTGCGCCGTACGCAGCGGGGCAACAACAATGCGTATTGTCAGGATAACGAGATCAGTTGGTTCAACTGGGAGGATCTAGCGAGGCAGAAGGAGCTGCTTCGGTTCGCGCAGCAGATGATACGGCTCAACCGCAGACATCCGGTGCTCAACCTGGAGGTATATCCGAGAGATCCGGCCCAGAGAAGGAGCACTGGTAAAGAGAAAGACGCCCTTCCCTACGACGTGCATGAATGCGTAACCTTCCACGGGGTCAAGCTGTACCAGCCAGATTGGGGATACGAATCCCACAGCATCGCGCTGGGCCTGAGCGGCAGGGACGTCGATGATGATATGCACATCATGATCAACGCCTACAGGAAAGGTCTCGTGTTCGAACTACCACCACGCCCGGTGGACAGCCCTTGGCTTCGTCTGGTGGACACTTCGCTGCCCTCCCCATACGATATTGCCGACCCCGGGCAAGAACAAGCAGTGGTAGGGACGACCTACCGCGTGCAGGCTCGCTCGGTCGCGATCCTCCTCGCACACGCGCACCCCCAGAAGATCGGCAGCAGCGAGTAGGGGCAGTACACTGCCCCTACTCAGGCCAGGCATTAGAAGTGCTACCGACGTCGCAGGAAGGGTGGAATGTCCAGCTCGTCGTTTCCAGAGAACTGCGGAATCTGCATCTCGATCTGAGGCCGAGCCTGCTGCCGCGTCTGCTGAGATGTGCTCTGCCGCTCGGACGCTGCCGGTGAAACGGCTGCCGGCCGGCGCCGCGTGCTGCTTGGGGCTACCGTGGTGTCGAACCCGGTAGCAACGACGGTGATGTGTACCTGATCGTCCAGGCTCTCGTCGATCACGGCACCAAAGATGATATTCACCTCTGGGTGTGCCGTCTGGCGGATGATCTCGGCCGCCTCGTTCACCTCGAACAGGCTCAGGTCGGCACCACCAGTCACGTTGAAGAGAATGCCACGCGCGCCGTCGATCGTCACATCGAGCAACTGGCTCGAGATGGCCATCTGTGCAGCATCTACAGCGCGATTGTCGCCACTGCCATGCCCAACGGCCATCAGTGCTGCACCGCCTTCGCTCATGATCGACCGCACGTCTGCAAAATCGAGGTTGATCAGCCCGGGCACGGTGATCAGCTCAGAGATGCCCTGGATTCCCTGGCGCAGCACGTCGTCAGCGACGCGGAACGCTTCCTGCAGCGATGCCCTCTTGTCGACGATCTGCAGCAGGCGGTCGTTTGGGATCACGATCAGCGTGTCCACTTCTTGCTTGAGCTGCTCGATCCCGTCTTCGGCGACCTTGGCGCGGCGCGATCCCTCGAAAGTAAAGGGACGGGTCACCACGCCGATGGTCAGGGCTCCGACCTCCCGCGCGATGGACGCCGCAATTGGCGTCGCACCTGTACCGGTGCCTCCGCCCATCCCTGCGGTCAAGAAGATCATGTCCGCTCCGCGCATGACCTCGTAGAGATCATCGCTGGACTCTTCGGCTGCCTTGCGCCCAATCTCCGGATCGCCTCCAGACCCGAGCCCCTTGGTCAGCTTTTCACCGATCCGGATGCGCATGGGGGAGTCCGAGAGCATCAGCGCCTGCGAATCCGTATTCACGGCCACAAACTCGACACCCTGGATCCCTTCCATAATCATGCGGTTCACAGCATTCGAACCGCCCCCACCCATGCCCAGCACTTTGATCCGGGCAAAATTCTCCACCGACTCGTACGCGCGTGCTTCCATGTTCTGGCCTCCCTCTGTTACTCCACCCTGCTTGCGTCCTTCGCCCATTCCACTCTCCTCACGTCGTCGCATTCGCCTTCGGTCCATGGCGCCTCCCCGTCCCTACGGCTGGACATCATATCCTAATCAGGCAACAGGTTGCGGAACCACTTGACCACGCGATCGCCCATCGGTGATTTAGCAGGGCGCGGTCGCACAGTCGACTTGTGATTCTTCTCCCACATTAACAACCCCACACTCGTGGCAAAGGCTGGGTGAGTCAGTTGATCCACCAGCCCTTGCAGATCCTGCGGGCTGCCCACTCGCACGGGTAGTCCTACCACGCCGCGAACGATATCGCAGATGCCTGGCAGGTCAGCCGTGCCACCACACAGCACCACCCCAGCAGGCAACAAGCCATCGTATCCCGAACGCTTGATCTCCTGAAGGATCATGTTCGCGATCTCTTCGACGCGCGCGTTCAGGACCTCTGCTAGCAGCCGCTGTGGAATCTTTTGGTGTGACGCTTCGCCAAAAGCCGCGATATCGAGCTCGCGGTCGGCAGGTACTTCATCTGGACAGGCATGTCCCCACTTTTTCTTGAGCTCCTCTGCCTCATCGAACGGCGTGCGCAGGCAGATAGCCACGTCGTTCGTGAGGTGATTTCCTCCTACCGGAAGAACGGCCGTATGCCAAACACTACCCTCGATAAAGATCGCGATATCGGTCGTCCCCCCGCCGATGTCGGCTACGGCCACCCCCATGTTCCGCTCATTGTCGGTCAGGATCGCCTCACCGGAGGCCAGTGGCGCGACGATCAACTCGTCGAGCTCGATGTTGAGCGAGTTAATACACTTGACGAGGTTCTGGATCGAGGGCGTCGATCCGGTTACCAGGTGTGCCTCGACCTCCAGCCGGGCACCGTACATGCCGCGCGGATCGCTCACTCCCTCCTGGCCATCTATCGAATAGCCTCTCGGCACGACGTGGAGGACTTCGTGGTGCTCCGGGATCGAAACCGCCTGCGAGGCATCCAGCGCACGTCTCACGTCTTCGTCCGTGATCCCCTGATCACCGCGCGGGACACCGACCACGCCGCGGCTGTTCCGCGACGTGATGTGTGTACCCGCGATGCCGACATTGGCGCCCGTGACCTGGTAGCCCGAGATCCGCTCTGCACGCTCGACAGAGGCTACGATCGCGTCAGCGGCTTCGGCCGCATTCACGACCACCCCCTTGCGCAGGCCGCGGGACGCACTGATCCCTACCCCAACGATCCGGAACACGCCCAGCTCATTGACCTCGCCCACCAACGTACACACCTTGGTGGTTCCTACGTCAATGCTGGCTATCGACCTTTCCACGTGGGCCTCCTCCAGGTGCACGCAGCACCATCAGCCGATCTGACTTCGCCTCTGCCACCATCTGCGAGCGCGGTACAGCAGGAGACGTCGTATAATGGCCAGGTTGTTGAACATGCGCACACCGAAAGCAATCACCGCAGCAAGATAGAGTTCGACACCCAACCGATCGCCAACGATTGTCAACAAGACTGCCAGGAAGACATTGATCACCAACCCGCTCACAAAGACCATGTTGTCGTACTGGTCCTGCATATCCGCGCGCAACGCGCCTAGCACAGAGTCGAGAGCGGCTAGTATGGCCAGAGCGGTATAGCGAGCGTACTCGGCCGGGATCCGGATCGAGAAAATGGACCCGATCACCAGCCCGAGCAGTAATCCAATGAGCGGCAACCACATACTTGCCCTCCCAGCAGTTCGTGCCGCTACCGATAGTACGGGCTCTCAGGGAACCGTACATCCACGACCGACGGCTGCTCCACGTTCTCGTCGGCAAAGCGTCGTTCGATGGTACGTAACGCCTGGACACGAGGTCCCATGTCGGCGCCCTTGCCGAGGTACACTGTCCAGCCCCGCGCATGTGTGAACCGCAGCCCGGTGGATGGCGCGTACTCTACCACGTCGAGCTCGGGCAGCAACTGCGTCAACTGTCGCGCGGCGGCAACCGCTTCCACGTCCACTTGCTCTACTCCGCGTGGGCGGGTATCCCGGACGGTCAGGGAAGGGTCATCGCCGCCCTGCGCTGGATGCAGGTTGCCCCCGTCGTCTACCCAGTAGCGCTGATTCCCGATCAGCCACATGACCTGCTTGCCTTGCTCCTCGACCGTCAGATGGACCACGTTCGGCAGGCCATAGCGCACACGCACATCGCGGATCGGTGGCAGAGCTTCGATGATCGACTGAGCCACCTGGTGCGGCTTGACCCAGAAGACGCTGTAGCCATAGACGCCACTCGCGGCAGCAATCGCCTCGCCGGATACGCGCTGATTCCCCTCGATCGTGATCTGGTTCACGTAGAAGCGGTTCGAAACGAAAAACCACACGAGCAGCCAGAGCAGCCCGCCCAGGAAGAGAATATTCAGTGCCTGGTTCCCGTTGATGCGCATAGATGACCGAGATGCCACCTTCATCTGGTGAGCGCGTGCCTCAGCTCGGTACGCTGCCAGGCGCGACCGCGATCGTCGGTTGCGCTTCTTTCCCGGCCACAGGCCGCGCAACGATAGTGTCCGCCTACGGTCGTAGACACGAAGGCGCGTAACCGAAGAAACCGCTTCGTACCGCGACCTAGAGCGTCGACTCTTTTGGCGGCCAGCCCGACGCCATCTAGACCTCCTACTCCTCATCCCTGTCCTGCGTCTTCCCGTTTCATACCCCAATCCAAACACGGTCCCCCCTACTCGTGTCCGATCGAGCGTCTGGCTATCCTTCTGCCTCCACCTGGAACGATGTCTCTGACCGGCTGCGATCCTCAAACCGCTCAATAGCCAACTCGATCAAGCGATCGATCAATTCCGGGTAAGCGATACCCGTCGCATCCCAAAGCTTGGGATACATGCTGATCTGCGTGAATCCCGGAATGGTGTTCAGCTCGTTGATCCACAACTTGCCCGTGACCCTGTCGAGCAAAAAGTCGGCGCGCGCCATACCCGCGCAATCCAGCGCCTGGTAGGCTGCAATGGCCATCTTCCGAACCCGCTCTCTCGTCCGCTCATCCAAGGGCGCTGGTATACGAAGCTCTGAATCATCATCGATGTACTTGGCCCGGTAGTCGTAAAACTCACGGCTCGGAACAACCTCACCCGGCACACTCGCGATCGGATCGTCATTACCCAGCACGCTGACCTCGATCTCACGCGCATCAATGCCCTGCTGAACAATCAACTTGCGATCGTAACGTGCCGCCCTGTCGAGTGCGGCGGGTAGTTCACCCCGATCGTGTGCCTTGCTGATCCCGACACTGCTGCCGAGGTTCGCAGGCTTGACAAACACGGGATAGGGCAGCGCCGCCTCGATCTGTTCGAGCACCCGTGCAGGATGCTGCTGCCAGGCTTTGCGCTTAACAACGACGTATGGCGCGACGGGCAGGTCGTGGGCTCGAAGGATGTCGCTAGCTATAGCCTTGTCCATGACCGCAGCCGAGGCCATCACACCACAGCCGACGTACGGCACGCCTGCCAGTTCGAGCAAGCCCTGTACAGTTCCATCCTCGCCATACGTACCGTGCAACACCGGAAACACGACATCCAGTTCGGCAAGCCGCACAGCAGTGATCGCACGCTCCTCTGGCTCGCTCCCTGCACTCGCCTGTAGGTTCCACAGTCCACGGCGAGAGGGATCAGCGAGCAGCGTCGCCGGGCATCCCTCGCTCGCCGAGCCCGCGCTGAGCATGTGAAGTGGGTCACCACCGACGATCCACTCGCCTTCCTTGGTGATGCCGATAGGCACGACCTCGTACTGCTCCCGGTCGATGTTTTCGAGGATCGATTGTGCTGACGCCAACGAGACCTCGTGCTCACCAGAACGGCCCCCAAAGAGAATGCCGACACAGATCTTGCGTTGAGCAGCGTTCATCTCGTTTACCATTCTCCAACCAGTTCCACTTCTAGCTCCAGATCTTCACCGAACTGCGTCTTGACTTCTCCCTGCGCCAGATCGATGAGCGCCTTTACGTCTCTTGCGGTCGCGTTGCCCAGATTGACGATATAATTAGCATGCTGGGGCGAGATGATCGCATCGCCGCGCCGCACACCCTTTAACCCGGCCTGTTCGATCAAAAAGCCCGCCGGGTACTTTTCCGTGCGCTTGAATACCGATCCACAGCTTGGCGCCGTCGGATGGCGTTCTGCGCGGTAGCGGGTGTACTCTGCTGCACGCGACGCAATCTCCTCAAGATTGCCTGGACGCAGCGAGACCGTCGCGCTGAGCAGGATCGCCCGTTCAGCCCGAGGCTGGCGCTTGAACATGCTGTCCCGGTAGCAGAAACCACAGTCCGGGTTGCTCAACTGCTCGATCTGGCCGTTGGGCTGCAGTGCCTCGACCGAGATCAAGTTATCACAGACATAGCCTCCATAGGCACCGGCATTGCCAACCACGGCACCGCCAACCGTCCCGGGGACATCGACCGCCCACTCAATGCCGGTCAGGCCGCGCGCGATCGATTCCCTTGAAACCTCTTTCAAAGCCGCTCCCGCCTCAGTCCAAAGCAAGACTTCGCCATACTCTTCAGCGAAGCGACGCATCGCGCCGCGATAGTGGATTACGACGCCCCGGATACCCGCATCGGAGACCAGCAGGTTAGCGCCACCGCCGAGCACAAAAGGCACGGCTCTCAGCGACCGGGCCAATCGTACGGCCTCGATCAGCTCTTGCCTGCCGTCGGCAACGACGAATAGGTCAGCCGGGCCGCCGATCTGATAGCTCGTGTGAGCACTCATCGGTTCATCACGGGTTACGACCAGGCCGTGTTCCTCCAGTTGTTGCGCCAGCATGTCCAGGCGCTCATCTTCTGCTGTCATGACCGTCCACCTCTGCATCACGTTCTACTCCCTTTGCAGCTCAGCCAGTTGCTCTAGCAGGCGGACCGCGACTTGGTTCCCATCACCCGCACTCAGAGACAGGACCACCGCGTTTGGCTCGACGTGCGATCTCAAGTAGGCAACCGCAGCGCACAAGTCGCGAATGTACCGTGCGTCGGCACGCGTGATCTGGGCTGCCAATGCAGCCGGATCGACGCCCAGGGTGTCCGTCTCTCGGGCAGGGTAGACATCTAGCACGATCACATGGTCTGCCTGTCCTAGACACTCAACGAACTCTGCCCATAGTGCCCTGGTGCGGCTGTACGTGTGCGGCTGGAACACCGCCCAGACAGGCCGCTCCGGATAGTGCGCACGCGCGGCAGAGAGTGCCGCCCTGATCTTGGTCGGGTGGTGGGCATAGTCGTCAACGACGACCATCTCACCCGCCCTGCCCAGCACCTGGAAACGGCGCCCGATCCCGGAGAACGTTCGCAATGCCTGGCAGATGGTACCCCGGTCCATACCCAGCCAATCAGCGATGGCCAATGCTACGAGAGCATTTCGCACGTTATACAGGCCAGGCACGCGCAGGCGTACGCTATGCCAGCGCTGCCCACTGTGCCAAACGTTCAGATCGTGCCCCCCCAGAGGATTGGGAAGCACTTCTGTCGCATACCAGTCGTTCGCGTTCGATAGGCCACAGGTCTGTACGGTTGCTTCCCACTCTAGAGACAGCAACTCTTTTACCGCCGGGTGATCGGCGCATCCCACGATCAGGCCGTTGCCGGGTACTAGCCCGATAAAGCGTACAAAGGCTTCGCGCATCTCGGCAAAGGTCGGGTAGCAGTCCGGATGATCGTGTTCCAGATGCGTAACGGCCGCCACCGTTGGTGCAAGGCCGAGAAACATGCGATCGTACTCGTCGGCCTCAATCACGAAATGCGGGCCATGCCCCGACTGCGCATTCGTCCCCAACCCCTCGATCACGCCACCCACGATGAAGGACGGATCGAGCCCACCCTGCACCAGGATCCAGGCCAGCATCCCCGCCGTGGTCGTCTTGCCTGCCGTACCTGCAATGGCGACGCCCATCGTCCCAGCCATCAGTCGCGCTAGAAATTCAGCCCGCTTGAGCACCGGAGTGCCGCGCTCCCGTGCGGCGACCAACTCGACATTGTCCTCGGGCACTGCCGAGGAGACGAGAACGATCTCCGCATCACCGATATTCTCGGCCTGGTGACCGATCATGACTGTAGCGCCAGAGGCGGCAAGGGCCTTAGCCACAGGCGATAGCTGCAGGTCAGAGCCCGACACACGGTATCCTCGCTCGAGCAGGACCCGTGCGATGGCAGAAATACCAATGCCTCCAACCCCTACACAGTGCACGTGCTTCATCTACACCATCCGCCGTTTCGTTTCTACTTGAGCGGCAGCTTGAGACGGTCGCCTGCGATCATCAGCGCAACTATGCCGACCACGACGATAAAGATGAAAATCAGGCCAGATCCCGTGAAAAAGTTGCTGGTCGGCACGTCAGTCACTTGCACCGAGAGTTGGCCACCCTTGATCGGCCCGGCCGCCTGAACCTGTACCTGATTGATCAGGAACTGCTTGACCAGCGATAGGATAACGTAGCCGTTGAACGCCCCGAGCATGGCGCCTAGTATCCGGCCGAGCGCCGTCATTCTGTGCTTGAAGGTGGCCTCCCCCACGACGTACGACACAGCCAGCAAGACGACGGTGATCACCACATAGATCTCGTACGAATTTGGGTCGAGCAGCGAGCCGACACCGGCCGATGGTTGAGTCACCGCTTGTGGCTCGGGATTGAGCCCGGCCCTGATGAACACGATCAGCACCTTGAGTACGTCGGTGATCCGCCCGATCAGCGCACGTGCTACCTCGGGGCGCCAGACAAGGAGCGCCAGCAACGCAGCAAAGAGGGAGGTAATCCCCTCCTTGTACCATCCGCGCATCATGCCGACCATCGCAAAGACAAAGAGGAACAGCGTGACAAGTTGATCGTACTCAACCGGCAGTGTCATACGCCACCTCCCCTAGCGGGCTCGCCAGCCGTACGAGCGCCTTGGCCAGCTCTCGGGCTGCATCTGGGCGTGCAAGCGCACGTGCACGAGTGCTCATCTCCTGCAGCGTGCGCTCATCGGACAGCAAGCGCAAAACGGTTGGCTTGAGCTGCTCCGGCAGTCCGGCATCATCGATGCTCACCGCCGCGCCACGGGAGACCATATAGTCCGCGTTCAACTGCTGGTGCGGTCCCGAGTACGGATAGGGTACCAACACACTCGGCAGACCCACCGCCGGGAACTCGGCCATTGTAGATGCACCAGCGCGTGCCACAGCCAGATCTGAAGCGGCTAGCGCCGCGGCGAGCTGCTCTCCATGCAGGTATGGGTACGCATGATACCAGCGCTGCGCCTCTGGCCCCAAAGCAGCCTGGCGCTCGCTGACCTCGGGCCAATCGAGCTGCCCTGTGATGTGGATGACCTGGTAGTCATCAAGCAGGTCAGGCAGTATGTCGACCAATGCCCGGTTCACAGACCGCGCTCCCCTGCTGCCCCCAAACCCGAGCAGCGTCTTTCGTTCCGGAGACAACCCCAGGATCTCAATCGCTGAAGCACGGCTAGTCTGCCAGATCTCGGACCGGACAGGATACCCACTGACCCAAACCTTGTCCGGCGGAAAATGCTGGCATACCTCCTCGAACGAGACGGCAACCTGGTCGGCAAAGCGTGCCTGCAAGCGAACCGCCAGCCCCGGCGCCAGGTCAGGCAAGTATACCAGGACGGGCACCCGCGCACGCCACGCTGCCAGGGCGACCGGTGCACTGACATAGCTACCTGTCGTGGCAATCACGTCAGCAGGCCACTCGGAGAGCAGTGCCCGTGCCTGCCAGAAACCACGCCATAGCCGTCGCAAGCTCTTGGCCAGCGACAGCGGTGTGGTTCCCCGGATCGGCCCGGCATCTACCCCATGAAAAGGGAGATCAGTACGTGCCACGATGGAAGCCTCCAGGCCCTTAGCGTGCCCAACGTACAGGATGTCGACATCGCTACACTCTTCTTCGAGTGCCTTGGCGACGACCAGAAGGGGATACACGTGGCCCCCAGTTCCCCCGCCCGAGAGAATTACGCGCACGATCCCTTCCTTCTACCTCTCGACGTCCTCGTGATATAGAAAGTAACAGCCCAACACAGGCCATCGACGTAACCAATGAAGACCCGCCATAGCTGATGAACGGCAGTGGCACTCCAGCGTATGGCAACGTAGCCGTAACTACTGCCATGTTGATCAGGGCCTGCAAGATCAGCGAACAGGTAAGTCCCGAAGCGAGGATCGTCCCAAAAGAATCCGCCGCTTCAAGCGCGATCTTGAACCCGCGATAGGCCAGCAATACGAAAAGGCCAATGAGCAGCAAGCAACCGATCAAGCCGAGCTCTTCACCCAGTACCGCCATGATCGTGTCCGTATGCACCGCAGGCACGTAGCCAAACTTTTGGCGGCTTTCCCCCAACCCCTGTCCGAGGATCCCCCCTGAAGCGAGCGCGATCAACGCCTGCTGCACCTGGAACGAGATCCCCTCCGGGTCTAGCTGAGGGTTGAGGAATGCAAGCCATCGGTTGCGACGATAGGGCTCGCGTATGATCAGGACGGCAAACGCAGCGACGCAAAAGACCAGGCTGGCCCCCAACTGGAACAGATCCGCACCGGCAAAGAAGAACATAGCCCATGCCGTCGCGCCGATCAGGACAGCCGTGCTTAGATCTCTCTGAAAGAGGATCAGCCCAGAAACGAGTGCGATCAGGATCGCGAAAGGTATGAGCCCGTAGCTGACCTGGCGAAGTTTCTCGCCCTTTGAGGTCAGCCAGGCAGCGATATAGATGATCACCGAGATCTTGGCTACCTCGCTGGGCTGGATCGAACCATTCAGCAACCAACGTTGTGCGCCAAACTTTTCGCTTCCCATCACGACAACCATACCCAGAGCCAGCAGGGTTCCGGCCATGATCAGTACTGCCCAACGCTGCCAGAGATGGTAGTCAATACGCGCCAGGAAGATCAGCGCCCCCGTGCCCAGGACGGTCCATACCAGCTGTCGCCAGAAAAAGTGGTTTGGATTGCCATATTCGCGGTAGGCCATGTCGAACGTCGAGCTGTAGACCATCATCAAGCCTAGGATCAGCAACGCCGTGACGACAACGATCAGCACATAGTCGGTGCGCATGCGAATCAGCCTGAGTTGGCGAAGCCGCCCGTGCGCTATCTCTCGTTCGCTCATGCCCGTCCCTCTCCAGGCCAAACCCAATCGCCGGCCACCTGCCTCCAGCTCACAGTGCCTCCACCAATTGGCGGAAACGCTCGCCTCGTTCCTCAAAGTCCCGGTACGCGTCGAAACTGGTACCCCCGGGTGAAAGCAGCACTACGTCGCCAGGTTCGGCTACCTGTGCAGCCAGCTCTACCGCTTGCCCGAGACACGTGCAGAGAGCCACGCTGGGCCCATCCACTTGACCTCTCATCTCGATCTGCCCGGCGATCAGGTCAGCGGCCTCGCCGAACAGGATCACGTGCCGCGCCTTCTCTAGCATCAGATCGACCGCCTCATCCCACGGTAGATGCTTGTCCCGCCCGCCAGCGAGCAAGACAATGGGCGCTTCAAAAGCACTCAACGCCGCAATCACCCGCTCCGGCGCCGTAGCGATCGAATCATTATACCACCGAACGCCC
Organism: uncultured Anaerolineae bacterium; assembly: GCA_964560475.1. Classification (GTDB taxonomy): domain Bacteria; phylum Chloroflexota; class Anaerolineae; order JAFGEY01; family JAFGEY01; genus BS750m-G44. The sequence continues at coordinate 36,096 of CAZLMZ010000003.1, read as the reverse complement.
CGATACTCACGTACCAGCTCGAGACGATGGGCAACCCCGGCGAACGTCACCGCCACCTCTCGCATCGCCTCCACAGGCGCACCCGCTGTACCGGCAGTGGCACACGCCGCCAGTACGTTGGCTGTGTTGTGTAGGCCCAAGAGCCGCACCCGGTCCTGGCGGCACACTTGATGCTCGCGCGTGCCATCGCGCCAGATCAGGCTCGCCTCGTGCAGGAATGCCCCTTCGGCCAAATCGGATCGGACGCTGAAACCAACCCTCCGGGCAGAGAGCCCAAAGCTGACAGCTCGTTGCCCTTTCCCCGCCTCGACCTCGACGCGCCCGCTGCGCCACCATTGGCCTGTAACCGGGTCATCTACGCCCAGAACGGCCACGTCGTCCGCTCGCTGCCAACGAAGGATATTTGTCTTTGCTGCCACATAGTGTGCCATGGACGGGTGCCGATCCAGGTGGTTTGGCGTGACGTTCAAGACCGCCGAGACCTGCGGGCTCGCGTCAAACAACTGCAACTGAAAGCTCGACAGCTCGAGTAACAGCCGATCCTCGGGCCGAACTTCTTCGATCCGATCGATCAGCGGCGTGCCAATGTTCCCCCCAACCCACGTCCGGAGTTTTGCTGCACGCAGCATCTCTCCCGCGATCGTGGTCGTCGTCGTCTTGCCGCTGGATCCCGTCACGCCGATCACAGGCGCCGGAGCCAGCCGCAGCGTGAGCAGGCTGTCGTTGCTCAACGGGATCCCTCTTCGACGAGCCTCTTGTGGCAGCGGCGTTTCAGGTGGAACGCCGCCGCTAAGACAGACCATGTCACACCCGTCGAGCAGCGTAAAAGGGTGCCCCCCCAGTACGTAGGAGATCGGGAGTCCCCCCAACGCCGCCATCTCCTCCTGCAACTGGTCGGCTGGACGCAGGTCAGTGACGACGACGTGCGCGCCACGAGCGCAGAAGAAACGTGCCAGTGCCATGCCCTGTCGAGCGAGACCGACGATGACGACCCGCTCGACCTGGCGGATACTCACACGACCATCGCGTGCTGCGCGTTGAGGAGCAGGTCGTCGATCCGATCCGGCGTGTCCAGGCGCCCAACAGCCAGATCCCCGAGCAGCCCACCTTCCGCCATCGAGGCACGGCAAGCGACAATATCCGCACCGCGAGCACAGATCTCCTTCAACTGCTCGACAAAGGGCGACTCGTGCGTCAACCATCGCACGCCCTCTGTGTAGAAACAGAGTGTCGCCGGGATCCTGTCATAGCCCAGGAGCGTGCGCACCAGGCTCTCAAATGCCTGGCGGTCCTTGCCGTTCTGTCCCTGCGCCACACCGTCGTATGGCACGGCGATCACCACCACGGGCTGTTCCATTTGACTTCCTCCTTGTGCCCCTGTGGGCCGACGCACTCCCACAGGTACTGCTGCGCTTACGGGCCCCCGGCAACACTACCAGGTACCGGTTGGCCAGGTCCCCCCATTCGACCCCCGCGACGCCAAGGCAATGCCAAGGATCGCCGGTCGTGTACCGGTTCGGCGGTATCAGCTAGTTGTCCTTGCTGCCGCCATTGGCATCTGCATCGGCAGACGAGCGTGCCAGGGCGTGGACGATCTCTTCCATCGCCATGCCCCGCGATCCCTTGATCAGTATCACGTCTCCCGCGTGAATCAGTTGCCGAAGACGTGACACTGCAGCCACATTGTCCGCAACGTGTATCACGCGTTCCGGCGTCATCCCGTGCTCGATCGCGCTCTCCCCGATCAGGCGGCCCCTCTCCCCCACCGTGATCAGGAGCGAGACGACATCCACCGCCCGACGCCCAACGCGGCAGTGGCCTTCTGCCTCGTGCGCGCCCAGCTCGAGCATATCGCCCAACACACCAATCTTGCGACCATCGAGCTCTGCGAGCAGATCCAGGGCAGCGATCGCCGAGTCAGGGCTCGAGTTGTACGTATCATCGAGCAGCGTCGACTCGTGGATCCCTGGCACCGCGACCAGGCGCAGCGGCTCACCAGCGTCAAGGCCGCGCAGGATCTCTTCCCACGAGAAGTCCTCGACCAGGCCTACAGCCGCAGCGCAAAGGGCGGTGTAAACGCTGTGACGGCCTACCAGGGGAATATGCGCGCGGACGGCCTGATCACGGCCCTGCGGGCGCGCATCGTGAAAGACCAGGCCCACACCCTCCAGGCCATGACTCTCGACCTCGTCCGCCCACAGATCGCTCGCGCTGGAGAGACCATAGGTAAAGACGTGTGCTCGCGTGACCTCGGCCATGCTGCGCACCCGTTCGTCATCAGCATTGAGGATCGCCGTGCCACCGGCAGGAAGCGCACGCGGCAGCTCAGACTTGGCCTCGGCAATGCGCTCCACAGTGCCCATACGTTCGAGGTGTACGGGGCCTACGTTCGTCACGACGCCAATCTCGGGCCGGGCGATGTCAGTGAGCAACGTAATCTCGCCCGGACCATAGGTCCCCATCTCCAACACGACTCGCTCGTGGCTTCTACCCAGCTGTAGAAGCGTCAGCGGCAGCCCGATCTCGTTGTTATAGTTTCCTTCGCTCTTCAGGACACAGTATCGCTGTGCCAACACCGAGGCAATAAACTCTTTGGTCGTGGTCTTGCCGATACTGCCCGTAATGCCAATCACGCGCACATCAAACTGTGCCCGCCACCACGACGCGATCTGTTGTAGCGCCGCCAGGCTATCGCTGACCCGGAGACACACCGGCAGAGATAGGACGCTCGCCGCCCCCTCAGGCGCACGCATGGGATTGCGCAGATCGAGCACGGTTCCACAATCGACATCGCGTTCGACAATCGCCGCGATTGCGCCGCGCGCCAGGGCATCCGCGACGTAGCGATGCCCATCCGCTTGGTCTCCTGGCAGCGCGACGAACAGGCTGCCTGCTCGCACCTGGCGCGAGTCGACGGTCACGTCGCTCACCCGATCTGCCAGCCCAGCACAGATCTGAGTGCATCCCCCGAGCGCCCGTATGACGTTTTCTAGCGTCAGTATCTCAACCATCTGGTCCCACACTCGCCAAGGCCTCTACTGGCCCAGACGCACCATCCAAGACGTTCGTTTTCTGAAGCGCCGCTTTCTGAAGCGGCGCTTCGGAAAACGCATGCCCCCCATCCAGCGGGGCCGCGACGTGCGCGGCCCCGCTGGGTGTATGGCTAGTTCATCTCCAACCGCACCGCATCAGGAGGGATCTTGAGCTGCGTGAACAGGATCCGAGCCACACGTGAGAACGTGGGTGCAGCAGTCGTCGCCCCGTAGGGTGAAGCGGTTGGTTTGTCCAACTTGACCAAAGCAACGAACTGTGGATCATCTGCTGGCGCAAAGCCGACGAAGGAGGCGATAGTCAGGTTCGGATCATAGCCGTACCCGCCGAGAATGGTCATCTGCGCAGTGCCCGTCTTGCCGGCGATGCTGTAGCCATCTACCTGTGCCATCACCGTACCTTCCTCGACCACAGCGATCATCATCTCCGTTAATGTCTCGGCTGTTTCTTCGCCAATCACACGTCCGGCGGCATTATGCTTGGCGTGGATCGCTTGCCCATTCTGGATCAGCGACTCGACGACATAGGGCCGCATCATGACGCCGTGGTTCGCTACGGCACCGATCGCCATCACCATCTGCAAGGGCGTCGCTGCCAATCCTTGTCCAAAGGCGTTTGTCCCCAGGTCCGATTCATGCCACTCTGGATCCCCCGGCTGCCGCGTGGTTCCGCTCACCTCGCCCTGCAGATCGATGCCTGTCCGCTCACCAAAGCCAAAACGGTTGACGTATTGATAGAATCGGTCGGGACCGAGTATCGTGTTGACGTGCGCAATGCCCGTGTTCAATGACTGGACCAGGATGCCGGTCATATCCACGACGCCATGGGCCCGCTCGTCCCAATTCTTCAGTATCCGCCCGCCAACCTCGATGTATCCGATGTCGTTGTACAGGTCCCCTGGCTGGACGGCACCTGTATCCAGCGCCGCCGCCATCGTCACCACCTTGAACGTAGATCCAGGCTCATAGGCAGCGCCGATCACCGGGTCAACAAGCACCTCGCTCTCTGCCTCGCCAAATTCGTTGGGATCATAGGTCGGATAACCCGCAGAAGCCAGGAGAGCGCCCGTCCGCGGGTCGATGATCACGATGCTGCCGCTCTCCGCACCATAGCGCTCGACGGCAGCACGCAGTTCCTGCTCGACCAGGTACTGGATCGTACGATCGATGGTCAGCACCAACGTTCGCCCATCCTCAGGAACCGTCCAGTTCCGGGCACGCCGGTCAGCGTAAGAGACAGGCGACCATGGATCCCACTGCCCATTGCGCAACCCGACCTTGCCTTGCAGCAGATCGTCGTAGAATCCCTCCACGCCATAGTACCCTTGCGTACCCCCCTCCTCGCTCCCAGCGACAAAGCCCAGAAGGTGGGCGGCCAACGTCTTTTCTGGATAAACGCGCACGGCGACAGGGTTGGCATAGATGCCCGGTAGCTGCTGGCTGATGATCTCCTTGCCCAGCTCACGCGGCACACGCGGCGCGACAGAGGCCCAGCCTGCATCTCCCGCGATCTTGGCCCTGATCTCTGCCGCCGGGCACTGGAGCAGGGCAGCGAGATCCGCCGCGACACGATCTTTGTCGTCCTCGTCAATCCAGTGCGGCGCGGCCTCGATAGAGTAGTCATAGTTGTTGAGCGCGATCAAGTTCTCATTCCGGTCCATGATCATGCCCCGCTCGGGAGAGATCTCTTGCATGTATGGATTGCCAGCGACCATGTTGGTGAGCAGCGAAGCACGCTGGATCACCTGCCAGCGGACCAACTGGGCCACGATCAAAAGCGCTACGCCCAGCAGAAATGCCTGGGCGAAAGCCACGCGCCGAAAGGGTTTTTGGTCACGCGAGACGGCCGGTGGTGACTCCACCGCCGTAACTGGCGTATCCCTCACCTACTCCCCCCTTGCGCCCAGGTTGTGAACTGGGAACTGACGTTCGTTGCCAGGCTATGCATCGTCCACCCAACTGCGTCCGATCCCTCTGTGCTAGGCGCCCGGGCCTGGACAGACGGCGTATCAGCAACTGTCAGGAACTCGGTTTCGTCAGAGTAGGCCATAACGAATCCCAACTCCTGGGCACGGGAGGCGAGCCGAGTCACGGACTCGAGCTCCGCGATCTCGACCATGAGCTGCCAGTTCTCCTGCTCGATCTGCTCTTTTTGGTCTTCTAGCTCCTGCAAGCGGCGGCTCGTCGTCGCCACATAGCTGGCCTGGGTCAGGTAGACCCAGCCGAGGAGGCTCAACGTGCCCAGGATCAGGGCCACGCCAAGCGCAGACCGCGCCCGCAGCTTTCGAATGCCGATCTTGGTACAATGAGAAGCGATCTCCATCTAGTCTTTTCCCCCCACGCCTCGTTCGGCGTCGATGCGCAGCTTGGTCGCGATGCGCAGTCTCGCGCTGCGACTGCGCGGGTTCCTGGCAACCTCGTGACTGCTGGGCTGAATCGGCTTGCGTGTGACGATCTCTACTGTCGCACGATGCCCGCAGGTGCAAATCAGCGCTTCAGGCGGACAGATACAGTCTCTTGCCTCGCGAGCCAGGAATTGCTTCACGATGCGATCCTCGAGAGAATGAAAACTGATGACAGCCAATCGTCCTCCTTGGCAGAGCACCGACAGTACGGCGGGCAGTCCCTCGCTTAACTGCGCGAGCTCGGCGTTCACGGCAATGCGTAACGCCTGGAAAGTACGCGTCGCTGGGTGAATCTTGCGACGGCGGACCACATGCGATATAATGTCAGCGAGTTCTGTCGTCGTCCGTATAGGCCGGGCGCCGACGATAGCGCGCGCAATTGCGCGTGACGCTGGCTCGTCTCCATACCGGTAGATCAGGTCTGCCAGCTCCTGTTCCGAAAGTGTGTTGACCAGATCAGCGGCTGTTTGGGGCGCGGACGGGTCGAAACGCATGTCGAGCGGTCCTGTCTCCTGAAAAGAGAAGCCCCGTTCGGATCGGTCTAGCTGCATAGACGAGAGGCCCAGATCGAGCAGCACGCCATCGGCCGTTCCCAACGCCAGCGCGTCGACCTGCGCCTTGATCGAGACATAGCTGGCGTGCACGAGGGTAACGCGTGTCCCATAGTACGCCAGCCGTCGCCGGCTGATCTGCAATGCATCTGGATCGACATCCAATCCCAGGAGGTGCCCGTCTGGTGCACTGGCGTCGAGGATGCCAATCGCGTGCCCGCCTGCGCCTACCGTGCCGTCCACATAGAGCCCACCGGGCTCTATCTGGAGACCGGCGATAACCTCCTCGTATAATACGGGAAGATGAGGAATATCGTCGTCCATTGCAGTGCGCCTCATAGAGAACCAGCATCGCGCATATTGTCAAGGTGCGCCTTCAGAAGATGATCGTGCTAAAATGCTCGGCTATCGTCTCAGCATCTGCAGAGACCTCGGACAGGTTCTGCTGCCAACGCTCGGGCTTCCAGACCTCCAACCGATTGTTGGCGCCGATGATCATGACCTCGCCATCCAGGTCTGCATGCTCGCGCAGATACTCTGGGACTAACACTCGTCCCTGCCTATCGGGAATGACGTCGACGGCTCCTGCAAAGAAAAACCGTGCGAATTGCCGTGCTTCTTTGCTCGTGAACGGTAGCTGCTCACCCAGGATTTTCGTGTACCGCTTCCAGTCCTCGAACCGGAACACAAAGAGACAATGATCGAGGCCACGGGTGATCACGACTCCCTGCGCCAGATCATCGCGGTACTTGGCAGGCAACGTCAATCGCCCCTTGTTGTCAAGGGTGTAGGAGTGCTCGCCGAGAAACATCCATACTCCTGGGCTAGTGGGAGATAGAACAGGTGTTCTAACAATGCCCCACCGGAGGGTGGTTTGCGGGGTAGTTTGTGGTGAATCCCCCCACAGGACCCCACTTTTCCCCCTTTTTCACCACCAGTATACCACAGATCTCATGTTTTGACTAGCGATTTTCACACAAGATTCACGGATTTAATGTTGGTTACGTCAAGCGGAGGGGGACGAAAGTGAGGCGGACAGAAATCGTCCAACCATAGTGGAGAAATGCACTGCCCACTACCGAAAGCTGTCGCAGATCGCTGGTAGTGGCACGGACGGGGTCCGGCCATGGCTAACCACGTGTGACAACGTACACTGCAACGGTCGATCATCGCGTGCAGGTCCCCCCCTACTCACGTATATGACCGTGTCCTTATTTGTATAGTACCATCTTCTCTCTCGACTGTCAAGGTCGGCGCTGGCGCCGGGCGCCACAGACAAAGGTTTGCCTAGAACGCTTTTTCAATGTACAATCTGCGACAGGGTTAAGTGACAAGATCTTGACGATCGAGGGAGTCCAAGATGGGAGTATCCAGGCTTTCGAGCTTTGTCGGTGGCCTTCTAAGCGGAGCGATTGTTGGCGCGGCGGTAGGCATGCTCCTGGCACCACAATCAGGTACCGAGGTGCGAAAACAGGTCAGCGACCGGTTTCAAGAGATTATCGATGCGGGCCAGCAAGCGATCGCAGAGCGGCGACAGCAGCTTCGCAACGAGTACGAAGAGGCAATCCGCATTCCCCTATCCATCGACGAACCCGAAGGAGAGTAACCTCGACCGAAGCCGCCCGCAAGATAGAGGCCCCAGCGCAGCGACTTGGCCTCTGTGATAGTCATCTGCTGCGGTTCAGACGTAGCGCCTCGCCTGCCGGGCGAACACCCGCTCGAACGCGTGGTCCAGCTCGCGCAGGTCTTCTTCACTAAACAGCTCTGTCCGAGTATCTTTTGCCTTTCGCAGCAGGCGCAGGCTTTCCCCGATTTCATTGTCCTCCAAGGAAGCCCGGTCGATCACCGCAAGCCCTCCTAGAACCAGGGGAAGGTAGAGGAACTCGGTAGGCAACGTTTTGCCTTCGCCGAGCGAATCTGCCACAAACGCGCGCACCGCACGTTGCTCGGTGGGACTCCACAGCTCGCGGTCGAGCATCTCCTCGATCAAGGCAAAGCTCAAGCTAACGGCGAGCTCGACCACGTGCGTGACCCCCAACTCGGTGACCAGCCAGACTGCATCCTCAGTCGCCTGATCGGCCAGCCGTGCATATGCATAGATCGGGACGAGCAAACAGTCTTGCCACTCTTCCTGTCCGAGCATATAGGTCACCGTATACGTCAGGATCTGGGACAAGAAGATTGCCTCGCCGACGTGCAGCGTGATCCCACTCGCACTGAACATAGACTGGGCCTGTTCCATGAAGCGCAGGTAAAGAGCCTCGTCCTGGAGCATAGGAATCACGTGGGCACGCCGGTCGTTTAGTTCTTCCCGCGCTTCGGCAAAGACATCCCAATCCTCGGGTATCCACAGGGATCGGTAACTGGGCTTGAGCGCTGCTTCGCCAGACGATTCATCAGACTCGCTGACCGAAAAGGGCAGCACCTGGCGGCGGCTGGGCTTGGCCTCATATCCCCAGGCGGCGAGCTGGGCAATGCGCATTCCCTGCGGATAGCGAATCATAATGTCCCCTACACGACGCTCTGCCCTCTCGGGACGGATGCGCCTGCCCTCCCCTTCAGGCTCCGACTGAATCTCGATCGCAAACTCGTATTCGCCGGGAGGCACGTGGGCGTAGGCATGGATGGGCAAAACGAGCTCCCCAACCTCTCCGGCTGCCAGCGTCAGATGGATATCGGAACGATAGACCTCAAACAGCGGTTGAGGCAGTCGCCTCAGTTTGCGACTCAGTTGGGGCAGCACCACGTGAACGTCTACTTTGACAGGGACCTCCATCACGCTCTGCAGGACGAGGTTTGCCTCGAACACCCGGCCCGCCGGCACGGCCTGTGGCGGGACCTCTGCCAGGTACTGCACGGCGCCATTCGCGAAGCGCTGTCGCGCATCGAGGACGTCATTCATCACATCTGGATACTCGAATGCCATCGCCAGTCTCCTCTCGTCTGCCAGATCCGGTTGACGTTTACCTTACTGCTTCGATTGTGTAGCGGTAGGCTGCAGCCTGGGTCGTAGAGGGTGCTACTGCTGCGATCACCAGGATGGCTGTGTCGACCTCCGTTCCGAGCCCGTGCAGGTCGAGCTGACCATATCCCGAGCCATCGATCGCCAGTGGGAGAACGCTCACCGTCTGTCCCATGGTGATCAACTGCACTCGGTAGCTCTGCGGAACGAGATTATCGCTGTACACAAAGCCTCTGGCTTGCCAGCTACCTGTCCCCGACTCGAGATCGTCAGCATACCCGAGCTCTGGGATCTGCACGTCATCGATCAACCACCCGGCGTGATGCACCGCATCATCTGTAACGTACTCGAAGCGCAACAGTACCGTATGTCCCGCGTACGGGCTCAAGTCGAACGTCTCTTCGATCCAGCCGCCGCTTTGGCCAGTATACGCTGGTCCAAAGCTGTTCCCATTCGGGTTCCTGACTGTCATCGAAGGGCCAGCTAACAGGTCCCACGTTCGGCCATCGTCGACCGAAGCTTCGACGTAGGCATAGTCCCAATCTCTCTCGATGTCGTACCACATCCGGACCTGCAGCGTGGCACTGTCGAGTGCGCCTAGATCGAATGCGCGCGTCAGCATGGCGTCGACGTCATCGCCGCGGCTAGACCACCACGCGTACCGACCGCTGTACGCATCGGTCGGCACGAGCCGGGCTTCGGTATCACCTTCGAATTTGATCGTGAGATCCCCGGCGCCCTGCAACTGAATATAGTCGGCCGCATACTGGTGGACGGTGCTCTCTCGACTCACAGGATAAGTGCTATGCGAGGCGTCGATCGAGATAGGGCCAATCATGGCATCGGGATAGCTGTACACGGGGTCGATCAGGCCGTCTGCCACCGCCAGATTGTCCATATAGTTGGCCACCAACCAGTCAGCGAACACGTCCTCGAAGGTGAGGCCATACGCAGCAAGCACCGCGTCGAATCCAACGGTCCCATTCTCAGGTGCAGCGACGACAGCTTGCGTGGCTTTGGGACCAAAGCGCCCCATGAAATACCGCATAAAGAGGTAGCTGGCACCATAGTTTGCTGCAGAGCTGGCCGTCGAGGGCCAGGTCGTCAACTGCACGTCGGGGTCCGCGATGTATGCCCACTCGAACCCTCCAGGGTCGTAGCCATTGAGATAGGCCGAGAGCTCCGCACAGCCCTCATCGACCCACGTCTCCTCATTCCGATCGTTTGCCCAGTGAATCATGTGCTGGAACTCGTGGGCCAGGACCCCGTTGTAGAGATCTGTGCCAGGGACGATGCCGCTCAGCGAGAGGTAGAACATCTCCCGCTCGTTCGAGTATGGGTTGGCCAACTGTGAATACTCGTCGGAACTGGAGTAATAGCCGGCCAGGCCAGCGCCCATGTGGGCAGCGGTCGAATGGAGGATGTGCAAGCGTGGGTCGGCATCCACCCCGGGCGACCATTCGCTCCCGAAAAAGTCACGCGTCGTCGGATAAGTATGTTGCTCGAACTGCTCGGCAGCGCGGGCCAGTGCCTCCTGGTCTACGCTGGCGCCATCCTCCACCCAGACATAGAGGTGAGGCGTGATATAGCGCAGCGTGGCCGTGACCCTCGTGCGCTCCAGGGTATCGAGATTGCCAACCCAGAACGACGCTACATCGCCGGGCTGGTAATCGAGCGGTGCCTGGCGTACGACGAGTGGGATAGATCCTCGTTCGCCGATCCGCTCCGCCAGGAGACGGATGTCGCGCTGGGGCAGCTCAGCGGCCAGCAGACGCTCCGCCGTACCTCGCGCCGCCGGAACAGGGGTCAGTGTCAGCGTTGGCGTCACAGAGGGAAGCACAGGCGTGGCCGAAAGCGGAATTGTCGGCAGCAGCGTATCCGTCGGCAGTGGCGTGCCAGTGTCCAGAGGAATGTCGATGGACGCCGCTGGCGTCGCACTCGGTCGAAGGCCGACAGGGGTCCCTACGGCAGCACTTGCCCGCGAACTAGGAGCTCGGAGAAGGAACCAAGCGATACCCCCGACCAGGATGACAAGACAGCCACAGAACAACGACAAGCCAGCGATCAGCGCGATCTGTACCTTGCGGTCCATTCCCTCACCGTCCGGCGGCAGCATGGTGGTTCCGGCACATCACTGACCCACCATCACTGATAGAGTGCTCATTCCTGGTTCGGATCGTAGAAGGGAAGCGGCTTGCCGCGCCCCATTCCCCAGTACGTAAAACCCAGTTGCCGCATCTCCCCACCGTCATAGATATTGCGGCCATCGATCAGATAAGGCTGGCGCATCAGCTCGCGCAGCAGGGCCCGGTCGAGCTGCTTGAACTCGTTCCACTCTGTAACCACAATCAAGGCGTCCGCATCGCGCGCCGCAGCATAGGCATCACTGCACAGTACGACCTCTGGCAGCACACGTCGCGCGTTCTCCATCGCAGCCGGATCGTAGGCCCTGATGACAGCCCCCTCGCTGTGCAGCAGGTGTGCCAGCTCGATCGAGGGTGCGCTACGCATGTCATCCGTATCCGGCTTGAAGGAGAGGCCCAGCAGCCCGATCGCTCGCCCGTCGAGGCCGCCCAGCCATTCACGCAACTGGTGTACGATGCGGCGTCGCTGGTAACGGTTGATGTCGATCACGGCGCGCAGCAACTGGGGATGCGTGCCGTGCGTAGAGGCCATATGCGCCAACGCCTCGACATCCTTTGGGAAACAACTGCCACCCCAGCCCAGGCCGGCATTGAGAAAAGCGTGGCCGATCCGCCTGTCGTAGCCCATACCCTCAGCCACTTCCTTGACGTCGGCGCCCATCTCGTCGCAGATGCTGGCGATCTCGTTGATAAAAGAGAGGCGGGTAGCCAGAAAGGCGTTCGAGGCGTACTTGATCATCTCGGCCGTGCGCAGATCGGTGATCATAATCGGGCAGCGCAGCGAAAGGTAGAGCTGTGCAACCTGTGCAGCCGCGCTCTGGTCCTGTGAACCGAGCACGACGCGATCCGGGTGCTGGCAGTCGTATACTGCCGAGCCCTCGCGCAAGAACTCGGGGTTGGATACAACCGAGACCAAGATCCCGGAAGCCTTGTGCCGCTCAACGATACTCACCACCAAATCGCCAGTACCGATTGGGACGGTACTCTTGTTGATAATGATCGCGTCGTGATCGAGGATCTCAGCAATACGTTCGGCCGCCGCACGCACATAGCGCAGGTCAGCCTCGCCCTCCATTCCCCGCGGCGTATTGACGGCAATAAACACAAACTCGGCGTTGCGCAACCCCTCCTCGTAGCTGAGGGTGAAAGAGAGGCGGCCGGCGGCTCGATTGCGCCGCACGATCTCTTCCAGGCCCGGCTCAAAGATCGGCATCACATTCTGATTGAGCTGGGCGATCTTGTCCTCATCGACGTCGAGGCATACGACGCGGTTGCCAAGATCGGCAAAACAGGCTCCGGTCACCAGCCCCACATAGCCTGCGCCGACAATGGCAATGCGCTTCATGGCCCTTCCTTAATCCGCGGCGTGTCGCTCCACGAAACGACGGACGCGCGTCAGCGCCTCCTCAATCTCTTCTATTGGCGCTGCGTAGCAGGCGCGGACGTGCCCTTGGCCGGTGGGGCCAAACGCACTCCCCGGCACCAGGGCGACGTGCTCCTCGACCAGTAGCCGTTCTGCAAACGTCACATCGTCCATCCCCAGATCCGACACACGGGGGAAGCAGTAGAACGCACCGCGCGGCTCATAGGTGGCTAGCCCGATCTCGTTCAGCCCTCGGACGATTAGCTTGCGGCGCCGGTCATATGCCCTGACCATCTGCTGCACGTCTGGCTCACCGTGACGCAACGCCTGTACCGCTGCGTGCTGCGCCATCGTCGGTGCACACATGATCACGTACTGGTGAACCTTGGCGATCGCGGATAGGATCTCTTCCGGTCCGGCGACAAAGCCGATCCGCCATCCGGTCATGGCATATGACTTGCTAAAGCCACCAACGTGCACCGTTCGCTCCTGCAAGCCGGGCAGCGCGGCGACGCAAACGTGCTCAACGCCGTATACCAGGCGATCATAGATCTCGTCCGAGAGGACCAGTAGATCGTGCCGGCGTGCCACCTCGACGATGCGCAGCATTTCCTCTCGCGACACGACTGCGCCAGTCGGATTACTGGGATAGCTCAGAAACAGCACCTTGGTGCGCGGCGTGATGCGGGCCTCGATCTCTTCCGCCGTTACAGCAAAGCCGTTCTCCAGGCGCGTGTCGATCGTGACCGGCGTGCCCCCCGCAAAGAGCACGGCTGGCACGTAAGAGACGAAACAAGGCTGGGGAATGATCACCTCATCCCCCGGATCGACAACCGCGATCATGAAATCGCTGATGGCTTCACTGGCACCCACCGTCACCAGGACCTCGGTCTCGGCACGGTATCGGACCCCATACAGTTCATCCAGCTTGTCCGCGATGAGTTCACGCAGCTCCAGGCTGCCTGCGTTGCTCGAGTAGCTAGTTCCCCCATTGCTCAACGAGCGGATGCCTGCCTGGGAGATGTGGCTAGGCGTGCAAAAGTCGGGCTCACCGATGCCCAACGAGATCACGTCGTCCATCGTATGCAAAATGTCAAAGAACTGCCTGATCGCCGAGGGAGGCACCTTTGCCACGCGGCGGGAAACGAAACTACGCATCTTGCTGCGTCCTCCATGTGCACGACCCGCATCCCGCGATCGTGGTTGCAGAGCTAGCCTCCCTATCTCCATGACTCGTCCACGACGTATGCGATGCCGGCGGTTGCTGAATTGCCGATATTGAGCCGCCTGGGTTCACCTTTGACTTGGGCGACTTCTCCAATGAGCGATCCCTCTATAAAGATGTCTTCGATCGTCGCTCCTGCGTCGATCAGGCTGTTGCGCACGATCGCATTCCGGATCACCGCGCCTGGGCCGACATTGGCATAGGGTCCCACGATCGCGTTCTCGATCGTGACGCCAGGCGCGATATGGCAAGGCGGCACGATCACTGCCTGCAGCGCAGTCACCTCGGTGCTGTTGTCGAACCCGTGATCGAGCAAGTGCCGGTTCGTCTGCAGCGTGGTCTCGGGCTTGCCCGTATCTTGCCACACGTCGACGCTGTGAATCCTGAATTCGGCCCCTTGTTCAACCATCAACTGGTACGCATCGGCCAGGTAATACTCCTCACCGAGCATCTGGCCCGACTGCATCTGTAGGTCGATACAACGCACTAACCACTCCAGATCGTTGAACCAGAAAAGGCCGATGATGACCTTCTTGTTTTCCT
>CAZLMZ010000003.1:4568-21753 GCA_964560475.1 uncultured Anaerolineae bacterium | reverse complement strand
AACCACTCCAGATCGTTGAACCAGAAAAGGCCGATGATGACCTTCTTGTTTTCCTTGCTTTCCGGCTTTTCGATAAAGCGCGTGACATAACCCACATCGTCGAGTTCGACCACCCCAAAGCGGCGCGGATCGCTCACCTCTTTCACAAAGGCCACGCCGTCACAATCTGGACGATCCAGCACGCTCCAATCGGTTTCAAAGTAGGTGTCAACGTAGACGACGATCCCATCTCCGGTCAGATGCTCCCGTGCTTGCCACAGCGCGTGCGACTGCCCTTTCAGCTCCGTCTGCTCCACGAACCAAGGATGATAATGCCCATAGTTCTCCTCGACGTACTCTTGGATCTGGTCGCCCAGCCAACCATAGATGATGACCAGCTCATCGATCGGGAGCGGCGCGAACTTGTCGAGCAGGTGTCCCAGGAATGGCTTACCAGCCACATTGATCAGCGGCTTGGGTTTCGTCCACGTGTGTGGCCGCATGCGCGACCCGAAACCAGCCAGCGGAATCACGAGTTTCATGCCACAACCTCCTCGCCTATCGCCGGGCGCTGACTGTGCCAAGACGTCGCCTGTTCGTACGCATAAGCAACGCGAAGGATGCGGTCCTCCGCAAAGGCAGGCCCCTGAATCTGGAGGCCAATCGGCAACCCACCATCAAAACCACACGGCACCGACAGCCCGCAGATCCCGGCCAGGTTACACGACAGCGTATACACGTCCGATAGGTACATCTGCAGGGGATCGTCGATCCGCTCACCGATCCTGAACGCAGTAGTGGGCGAGGTCGGGCCCACGATGACGTCCACATCCTCAAAGGCCCGATCGAAATCCTGCCTGATCAGCGTGCGCACCTTTTGCGCCTTCAGGTAAAAGGCATCATAGTAGCCGGCAGAGAGAGCAAACGTGCCCAACATGATGCGACGCTTGACTTCGGTGCCAAAGCCCTGTTCTCGCGTTTCCCGGTACATTTCCCAGATATCGGGCGTATCGCGCGCGCTCAGCCCGTAGCGGACCCCGTCAAACCGTGCCAGGTTTGCCGAGCACTCGGCAGGCGCAATAAGATAGTAGGCGGGCAAGGCGTACTCGGTGTGTGGCAGCGAGATCTCTTGGATCTCAGCCCCCAGCACAGACAGTTGCTCGACCGCGACCTGCACCGCATCGAGCACTCCCGGCTGGGCACCGTCGCTCATATATTCCCGGGCAATGCCAACATGGATACCGCCCAAATCGGGCACGAGCGCCGCAGTATAGTCTGGCACCTGAAGCGGCATCGAGGTGCTGTCACAGGGATCGTGCCCGGCAATGGCAGAAAGGAGGAGCGCAGCATCCTTGACATCGCGCGCCAGCGTCCCGATCTGGTCCAGCGAGGAAGCATAAGCAACGAGCCCGTACCGGCTGACCCGCCCATAGGATGGTTTGATTCCGACCACCCCACACAGCGATGCGGGCTGCCGCACACTGCCGCCCGTGTCAGAGCCCAGTGCCAGTGGAACCATCCCTGCCGCGACCGCAGCGGCGCTGCCGCCGCTCGATCCACCCGGAACACGGTCCAGGTCCCACGGATTGTGCGTGGTAAAGTATCCCGAGTTCTCGGTGGACGACCCCATGGCAAACTCGTCGGTATTGGTTTTGCCCGTCAACACCGCGCCTGCTGCACGCAGCTTGCGGACGACGGTGGCATTGTAAGGCGGGCGGAAACCCTCGAGGATACGCGACCCGCACGTGGTTGGCGCGCCCGAGACACAGATGACATCCTTGACCGCAACCGGAAGGCCAAGCAAGGGGAATGCGCCATCTCCCTCCTCGCGCCGCTTCCGGTCCGCACGTTCTGCATCGGCGAGTGCATGCTCACGAAAGACAGTCAGATACGCGCGCACGTCGCGGTCTAGTCGGTCCGTGCGATCGAGGAGAGCGCGCGTCAGTTCGAGAGAGGAGATCTCGCCAGCACGGAGCAGTGTCCTGGCCTGGTATGCGGTCAGTTCGTGCAGTTTCATCTCGTCCCCGAGGGGCTAGCGGGCCAGATCGTCTGCATCCAGTACGGCCTGGACGCGAACGAGGCCCTCCTCTGTATCCGGCGCGTTTTCCAGCATAGCCGTTCGCGGAAAGGAAGGACGCACCTGGTCGAGCCGCATCACATTGCGCAGGGCCAGGACGCCCGCTGTGGGTGGAATAGACTCTGTATCGAGCTCGTCCAGGTGATCTGCATACGCCAGGATCGCCGAGAGCTGCTCCTGGAATAGATCGACCTCGACGTCGGTCAGCTTGAGTTTCGCCAGCTCTGCCACGTGCAGAACCTGGTCACGCGTGAGGCGCATCGTATCGTGGACTCCTGCTGCAAGTGCCTATGCACGGGCCCCGACCCTGGAACAGTGTGCATCCGTCAATTAGCCGGAACCCCACGCAGGCGTGGGGTCCTAAGGGCATTATATCACTATCCAGAGGTGAGAGCAAGAGTAGGCCCACCCACTGGCCCACCCCACAACGTATTTCACCAATGCTGTGGAGCGACGGTCCATGCGGGCGGATGAGGAGCAAAGCGGAAGCTGGTCGCGGCTCGCGGCAGAAGCCCGGAACCGGCTTCGGGCAACAGAAACCGGGGGTTAGCTCTGCTATCCCCCGGTCGAGTTGACCTGTACGCTAATCGGACTTGGCCTTGTCGTCACCACTCGAGCTGCTATCCGTACTGCTGTCGCTCTCTTTTGTGACGCCGTTGTCTTTTTTCCCGGGCAGCGCCGTCGAAGAATGACTACGGTTATCGGTTACGTAGAATCCCGAGCCCTTGAACACGATCCCAACAGGCTGGATCACGCGCTGCACGTGGCCGTCACACTCGGGACAATCTACCAATGGCGCTTCGGCCATCCGCTGCCGGCGTTCAAATGTAAGCCCGCACGTATCGCATTGATAGACGTATATTGGCATATCGCAAACACCCCTTCACAATCGTCGTTGCGAGATCCATTTTACCTCATTTCCCCTGCCGGTGCAAGTGTTCGGACGCTCGAGTCGGCTCGACGTGGACAAAGGCGAGGTCCACCTCTGGCAATGCCTCAACGATCTCCTGAACTCGATCCGCGATCGCGTGCGCGCGGTCCAGGGGAAGTGATCCATCGACGTCAATGTGCATATCCACGCGCAGTTGAGGCCCTACGTATTCCGCGATTACCTGGTGCACGTTCACCACACCCGAGACCTGCAAGGCAACCGCAGCGATCCGCTGGGTGAGACCTTCTGGAGGCCCTCGCCCAGTGAGATAACCCAGGTTCTCCCGTAGGATCTGCCAGGCAGTGTACAGGAGCCACATCGCCACCACAGACCCGGCCAGGGGATCGAGGAAGGGATAGATCCAGCGTGACCCGACCACGCCGATCAGGGCGGCCAGGGAAGATAGGCTGTCCGCCAAATTGTCACGTGCACTAGCCCAGATGGCCGGGCTCTGGGCCTCACGACCAACGCGTCTCACCAGCACGTACATGAGGACCTTGACCAGCATGCTCCCCACCAGAACCGCGATGGGCCAGCCGGGCTGGATTTTCCTCGGCCCTGTCGCAAACCGCTGAATGCTCTGCCAGAGCGCCGTCCCGGCAGCAGCCGTCATTGCTCCAGCAATGAACAGACTGACCAGGGGCTCAAATCGGCTGTGTCCCTGGGGATGGGTCCCGTCAGCGGGACGCTGGGCCAGGTAAAGACCCGCCGCCATCATCGTGCTATAGAGCGTATCCGAAAGCGAGTTGGCGGCGTCAGAGAGGACGGCGCTACTGCCAGAGATCCAGGCCACGATGCCCTTGAGCGCCGTGAGCAGCAGGTTGCCCCCGATCGCAATCCAGATCGCACGTCGATAGAGCGCCCGTCGTGCCGCATCTGGCTCTTCTGAGCGCACTTGTTTTAGCTGCACGTCACTCTTCCGCATCCCTGCTATCTGGAACCTGACGCCACCCACTGAGAATGAGACGTACCAGAGAATAGACCGCCACAAGCCCGCTAAAAGCTATGCTGATCCTCAACGCTAGCGGGCTGCGCAATGCGAGATAGAGCAGCAGCGAGGCCCAGCGTACGATCATGCTGCGCACTTCGTCCTCTGTCAGCCAGAACGGTATGGCGACGACAGCAAACGTGCTCGCCAACAGCAGGCCGATCGTGATGAGCAGCACACCAACCGCTTGGCGAGGTTGCATCGCCTGTGGTGAAGCAGAGGCAGCGGGATCGTTCTCCACCTTCTGGATGAGCACCTCCACGACGAACCACACACCGATCAAGAGGACCGAGATGGCACGGACCAAGTCGCGCCGCACGAGAACGATGAGCCACAGCAGCGATGCCAACCAGGGGACGAGCGCCCATACAACTTCATCCTCCACATCCTTGCGCAGCGAGGCGAATACTCGCTCGATCACCTTGCCACCGTCCGTCATGCTGCCCATTGGCAACAGATTGAACAGCGCCAGCAGCACGTTCAGGTTGGCCAACCGCGGCAGATGGTCCTCGATTGCCCTCGCCCACCCCACGGTACCCAGACCCAGCGCGAGCAGTGCACAGACCAGGTTGGCAACTGGCCCCGCCAGGTGGATCAGCGAGTTGGCAAGGTGTCCAAGCACGTCCCGCAGCCGTGCCGAGGAGCGTGTCCAGGCGCCAATCACGCCAAAGCCGACCTCCGACTCGATCCCAAACAGCCGCAGGGCAAAAACGTGGCCCATCTCGTGAACTGCCAGGCTGATCGTGATCAGCAGGGCAAGCACCGCATTCTGAAATAGCAACGCAACGCCCGAGACAAACAGCACCATCGAGCCGAGGAATCGCAGTGTCTTTCGCCAATCCATCCCAACTCTCCACACGTGGATGTTCAGACCTGGTAGGCCACGCGAGTGAGCGGGCTCAGTCGAGCAAACTGCGCCCTTCTATCACACCCGGGGCACTCATACCCAATAGAGAGAGCACTGTCGGCGCGATGTCGCACAGAGCAGCACGCGCCGGCACATCACCCTCTTGCACACCGGGACCCCAGAGAACCACGACGCCCCCCACATCAGACGGTAGGTAGGGGCCCTCGTGTCCGCCTGACCATGGGCTCTGATTCGACACGATCAGCGGTCTGCCTGCCATGACCCGCCCCAGGCCCTCACCCCGCCCGAGCCCATAGCCACGCCGCAGCGCAGGGACCAGATCGGGGCCACCGCCCGTATTCCCACCATAGACCTGCTCGCCGCGCAGCACCTGCACCACGACGGACTCTCCGGTCTCGGGGTCGCGCCAAGCAAGGAGAGCACGAGCGATCTCGTCCCGCAGCGCTTCGTATGGTGCGCCAGGTTCGACGCTGCCGCGGGGCTCGCGCCCACGCACGTTGAGCCAAATGCTCCCTGTGCCATACATCGCCGCGCGCGTGCGATCCCAATCCAGGCGCGCAGCCTGGCCTGCCCGTACGTGCTCTCGTGGCACAAGATAGCCTCCTGACGCGAGCCAGGCGTTGAGGTAGACCAACCGGTAGATCGGCACGCCGCCATGGTCACTCACCACGATCACGGTCGTGTCGTCACCGATCTGCTCGATCAGGCGCCCGAGCTGTGCGTCGACCCAGCGATAGGCACGCTCGATCTCGGTACGGTAAGCCACACCGAGCGATGCATCGTAGCCGGGATGAAGAGGGTCCTGGTACTTCCAGAACAGGTGTTGAGCGTTATCGATCGTGAACAGATGCAAAAACAACAGGTCCCAGGTGCGCTCTGCAATCAGACCAAGCGCCATCTCGACCTGCTGCTGCCAATTGGCGTAAGCATCCTGGGTAAAGGTATCGAGATCGACGATTCCCCGCCGCACGCCATCCATGTCGGAGGGCATACCCACCGTAGCATAGGGCCCCACCAACTCGGCCAGGCGAGCACTGAATCCAGGAGGTTCAGAGAGTGGATACAGTGGGCGATCGGGCGTACACTGCACGGCAGTGCGATACAGCGACAGTACTGTCCCTGAGGAGACAAGCTTGAAGCGACAGATGCCTTCTACAATTCCTCGTCCGGGCACGCTAAAGGGCAGACGCACCCATCCACTCCAGCCGCCAGGTTCGAGCACGGCTGCTGGGCGCTGCCCCTCCACTTCCAGGGAGAGAACGAATCGACTCCCGTCCTGTCGGAGGATAAACGAGCTGCTCGCCTTGGCCGGGCCAGCGACCCGGCCACGCCACAGCCCGCTGCCGAGCGGATCGAGGGCATGGACCAGATCTGTCCCTTCGGGCGCAGCAGCACGTTTGCCCGCTGGATCCGTCGTATACCAGGCCGAGACCCCAAAGGTGCCAAGCAGGTCAGGCATACCAAACCCAGCAAGCAGGCCTCCCTGGATGGGTGGGGGCGGGAACGTGCCCGGTACTTGAAGGATATAAGCTGTCCGCCCGGCCTCAGCAAGGATCTCACCCAGAGTCGGAACGGCACGCTGGCTGTGGTAGACAGGGAGGCCATCGCGGCCTCCTGTCACCCGAAAGAGGCCGATCGTAGGCAAGTAGCTGTCTTGGGCTTTGACCAGAAAATCGCGGATACCGTGTACGGCTGGACTCACCCCGGTCAGGCACGTCATCCAGGCCACGGGCGACACAGGGGGGAAGGTAGTGCGCAACGGTCCCCACCTTCCCTCCACACAGAGGCGCGCCAGTTGGGGCAGCTTTCCTCCCCCGATCAGGCGAGCCATAATCTGCGGATCGGCCCCATCCGCACCAACGATCAATACACGCCGACGCCGAGTCACGTACCGGATCCTTCACCGATATTAGGCTTGCTCATCCCCGCGCCCTACCGAGTAGGGCAGAGAGTGGATCAGATTGTGATCGGCCTCGATGGCGATCACCGCCTGGCGTGTCAAGTAAACGATGTACTCCGTCGGGCTGCGGAAGCCAGTGTCCTCTATGATCTTGGTCACTCGCTCGTACAACTCGCGGGGGATGCTGATCGTGGTGTACTTGCCCCTGCGATCCGCCATAGTGCCTCCTTGTTCCGTCCTTGATCCCACCTTGACCGATTATACATCGGATCTGGCTCAGCGGGCAAGCGGTACGTGCTCGGCGCGGACAAGATTCCGGTGGGTAAGGCATACAAAGGGGCGCGGATGCGGGATCTCATCCGCGCCCCTGACTTGCGGCTCGATGCCAGGCCGTACCTGCTAGCTGCTAATCCTTCGAGGCAAAGGCGGCGTCGAACGCCTGACCAGAAGGAGTGAGGTCCAGGCGCCGGCAAAGCGCCAACGCCTCGGGTGCGCCCTGGTCGCGGGTCATGCCATTGTCCTCCCACTCCACAGACAGCGGCCCGTCGTAGCCGACGTCGTTTAGTGCCCGGAAGACGCGCTCAAAAGGCACACCGCCCCGCCCAGGCGAGACAAAGTCCCATCCACGGCGATGGTCGCCAAAGAAGAGCAATGAACCCAGGACCCCATTACGGCCGTCTAGCTGGCGCACCGACTCTTTGACGTGCATGTGATAGATGCGCTCGCCGAACTCGTAGATAAAGGCCTCCGGACTCACCATCTGCCAGTAGAGGTGGCTGGGGTCAAAATTGAAGCCAAAGGCCTGCCGGGACCCGATCGCCTCCAGCGTGCGCTTGGCGGACCAAAAGTCAAAGGCGATCTCGGAAGGATGCACTTCCAGTGCGAACTTGCAGCCGACCTGGTCGAACACGTCCAGGATCGGGTTCCAGCGATCGGCAAAGTCCTTGTAACCGGCCGCGATCATCTCGGGCGGGACGGGCGGGAACATTGCCAGATACTTCCAGATCGTAGAGCCCGTGAACCCGTTCACGATCTCCACACCAAACTCGGCTGCCGCGCGCGCCGTGTTCTTGACCTCTTCGGCCGCTCGCTGACGCACCCCTTCTGCGTCCCCGTTGCCCCAGATGCGCGAGGGGACGATCCCCTTGTGGCGCGCATCGATCGGGTCGTCACAGACACACTGCCCCACGAGGTGGGTGCTGATCGCCCAACACTTGAGGCCGTGCTGCTCGAGGATGTCCCGGCGGCTCTGAATGTAGCTATCATCCGCCAGGGCCTTGTCGACCTCGAAATGGTCGCCCCAACAGGCCAACTCGAGCCCGTCATACCCCCAGCCGGCAGCTTTTTCGGCGACGGTCTCTAGCGGGAGATCGGCCCATTGGCCTGTAAAGAGTGTCACGGGTCGTGCCATGTCGTTCCTCCTTCTATACTATCCAGTGCAAGAGATCGAAACTGGAAACCCCAGGTGAGCAGCCTCTATGCCGGGCGCCACTCGAACGGAAGCCACTTCTGGTCGCTGCTCGCACTGCGGA
Source organism: uncultured Anaerolineae bacterium (assembly GCA_964560475.1). GTDB lineage: Bacteria > Chloroflexota > Anaerolineae > JAFGEY01 > JAFGEY01 > BS750m-G44. The sequence goes on along the minus strand of CAZLMZ010000003.1, from coordinate 13,478 downwards.
CCGTAAGCTCGATAAAGTACACACCGCGCGCGCCCTCGTACACGGTCGGAAAGTCGAGCTCCAGCTCGGTTGGCTCTCTCCCCTGGATCTTGGCGCGCATGGTGTCGGTAGCATTCAGGTAGACGTTGGCAAAGGCCTCGATGAACGCCTCAGGGTGCCCTGTTGGAAGCCGTGTCACCCGCTTCGCAGCCTCGCACAGATAGTCACTTCCCCGCGACATCACTTGCATCGCTCCATCCGCAGGCCAGTACTGTAGGTAGTTGGGATGCTCCTGGTGCCATTCGAGCGCACCCTCGGTGCCCCAGACCCGGATCTTGAGGTTGTTCTCCTGGCCAACCGCGACCTGCGACGTGGCGAGGATACCGCGTGCCCCATTTGTAAAGTGGAAAAACACGTTGGCATCGTCGTCGAGCTCGCGACCCGGTACAAAGGTCGTCAGGTCCGCGCAGATCTCAGCGATCTCGAGTCCCGTGATCGTCGTCATCAGGTTCTCGGCATGCGAACCAATGTCGCCGATGCAGCCGCCGATCCCGGAACGCGCCGGATCGGTACGCCACGTCGCCTGCTTCTGCCCTGTGGCTTCTGCCTTTGTCGAGAGCCAGCCCTGTGGGTACTCGACGATCACCTTGCGGATCTCGCCTAGCTTGCCCTGCTGAACCAGGTAGCGTGCCTGCTTGACCAGCGGGTACCCCGTATAGTTGTAGGTCACGCCGAACACGGTGCCCTTGTCCCTCACGGCCGCGATCAAGTCATTGGCCTGCTCCGAGGTGTGCACCATCGGCTTGTCCAGCATGACGTTGAACCCGGCTTCGGTGAAGGCTTTGGCGACAGGATAGTGCATGTGATTGGGCGTCACGATCGAAACAAAGTCGATCCGCTCACCCTCCGGTAGTGCGCGTTCTGCTTCGATCATCTCCTGCCACGTGCCATAGGCACGATCCTGTGGCACGTACAGGTCCGTGGCCGAGGCCTTGGACTTTTCGGGGGTAGAGGAAAATGCGCCGGCGACCAGCTCGACCCCGCCATCTAGCTGGGCAGCCCGGCGATGCACGGCACCGATAAAGGCGTCCCGCCCGCCGCCAACCATGCCCATCTTGAGCTTGCGCCCGAAGGTGGTTGTCTCGTCCTTACCACTGACCATCGTAGACTCCTTTCCGCGATACAGCACTGTATATGGGATGCAGATGCCCGTTGGGCAAGCGTTGCCGAGTCTGATTCCTCTTGGTAAAGGATGTGCTGGCACTGGACGTCAGCGAGGTGGCGGACTCCGGAGGGCTCCGGAGGGCTCGACGGCCTCTGCTACGACCAGCTGCCATCTCGCGCTGGCAGCATCGAGATTCCGAACGTCCTTTTTGTCATCAAACGTATCATTGTGAAGCAAAAAGCAAGTAGCAAGAATGGATCGCGCGCAGATGATACACCCGATCGCGCCATCATAGTAGCACATGGCTCCTGAGAAGTCAAACCTATCATCTCTGACGAGGACCGATCGCGCAGTTACTTTCACTCGCGTCCGGATTGTGCTATAATGCACCTTATGAGAAGATATTCACATTCAGCTATACGGCCGATGCTCGTCAATACGTCTGAAGAACTACAAGATATGTTGTACCATCTTACAGCAGCATCGGCTATCGCAGTAGACACCGAATCAAATAGCCTGTACGCGTACCAGGAGCGTATGTGCCTGATCCAGTTTTCCGTGCCAGGCGAAGATTACCTGGTCGATCCGCTTGCGCTCGACGACTTGCACGTGCTCGGGCCGATCTTTGCCCATCCCGGGATCGAGAAGGTCTTTCATGCAGCCGAATACGACGTTATGGTCCTGCACCGGGACTATGGATTCGAGCTAGACCACCTCTTTGACACGATGGTGGCGAGTCGCATCGTCGGTTGGCCCCGCTATGGACTGGCCTCGCTGCTTGAGGAGCACTTTGAGGTACGCACAGACAAGCGTATGCAACGCACCAACTGGGGGCGACGCCCGCTTACCGAGGACCAGATCGAGTACGCTCGCCTGGATACTCACTATTTGCTCCCTTTGCGCGACAAGCTGATCGCTGAACTGGAAGCTCAGGAGCGTATGGCAGAAGCACGCGCGGCGTTCGAGCGCGTCGCCGAGGCACGCTGGAGTAAGCAAGAGTTTGACCCGCACGGCTTCTGGAAGGTCAAGGGCGCCCACGAGCTCAATGACCAGCAATTGGCTATCTTGCGCGAGCTGTACCTGTACCGAGATGACCGTGCTCAAGAACTCGACCGGCCACCATTCAAGGTCCTCACCGACCGGGTGCTAGTGCGCCTAAGCCAGGAAGCCCCCTCTTCGTTCGCCGAGCTGGGGCGAATCAAGGGCATCCCGCGGCGCCTCCCTTCCCGTGAACGGCGCAACCTGCTGCAGATCATCGAGGATGGACTCCGTGCTCCCATCCCCGTGCGTCCGGCGCGGCGAGGCGAGCGCCCCGATGAAGAGACCGTGGATCGCTACGAGGCGCTGCGTGACTGGCGGCGCGAGCGGGCCGAAGAACGGGGTGTAGAACCGGACGTCGTCCTCTCTAATCGCACGCTGCACGTTCTGGCCAACGAGAACCCGACCTCGTCACAAGCGCTTTCAGAGATCGATGCACTCAACGACTGGGAACGGGATCAATACGGTCGCGACTTGATCGGGCTGCTGCGCCGGCACGCACGCATTCGTACACGCTAGGTACGGACTCGGCAGGCGGCCCGTTGCCAGGAGAAGCTAGATGGATCTACAACAGCAACTGATGGCTGATCTCAAGACTGCCTTGCGTGAGCGCGACGAGGTGCGCAAGAGCGCGATCCGGATGGCGATTGCCGCGCTCAAGAACGCACGCGTCGCCAAGAACGCAGATCTCAGCGAAGACGAGATGGTCGCCGCACTGGCTCAAGAGGTCAAGCAGCGGCGCAATGCGATGGCCGAATTCGCAAAAGCGGGCCGCGATGACCTGGTTGAGAGCGAGTCTGCTGAGCTTGCGGTACTCGAAGCTTACTTGCCTGAAGCCTTGACCGAGCAAGAAATCACTGACCTTGCTCGCCAGATCATCGCAGAGACAGGTGCATCTGGCCCCAGACAGATGGGACAGGTGATGGGTGTACTCATGCCACGCGTACGTGGACGCGCCGACGGTCGCCAGGTCAGCCAGATCGTGCGGGAACTGCTCGCCTCGGACGGATAGCCGGTGACGTGCGTCCCGTAAGAGGATGCGAAAGAGAGACCACTTGGCAAATCGCCGCGTGAGCTATCGGTGGCCTCCGCGCCTGTTGGCACTGTTTGCCATCCTGATGACGGCAGGAGTGGGATTCATCCTCTCGTCGGATCTCCTGCTCACGCAACGCCTGTCGGTCGAACAAGGGCAAGCGGCAGAAGAAGACATCAAAGCGCCGCGCCGCATCGAGTTCGTCAGCGAGATCCTCACAGAGGCAGAACGCCGCCGCGCCCTGGCTGCCGTCACGCGCGTCTACGATCCACTGAACCGCCAGACGGGACGCGAACAAGTCAGCCTTGCCCTACAAGTGCTCAACTTTATCGATTCTGTCCGCGCTGATCCCTACGCCACCCCAGAGTATCAGCGTTTCTGCCTCGGCCACATCGAAAACGTCGATCTCTCTTCCCAGGTCATCACCGACACACTTGCCCTGGCTGAAGACGAGTGGAAGGCCGTCCAGACCGAAACGCGTAACGTGCTGGCGCGCGTGATGCAGGAAGAGATCAAATCGGAGCAAGAGGACACGGCACGGCGCAGCGTTCGTGCCCTGATCGACCTAGAGCTCAACGAGTCACAGACAGAGATCGTTGACGAGATCGCCAGCTCACTGGTCAAGGCAAATCGCGTCTACAACCCCGAAGCTACCGAAGCCGCACGCACAGCCGCCCTGGAAAGTGTCCAACCTCAACAGCGCGTGCTCGAGGAGAATCAGATCATCGTACGCAGCGGCGAGATCGTCACCGATCTCGATGTCGAGGCGCTGGGGGCATTGGGGCTGCTGACGCACGAGACGGATTGGGTGGCGGTGAGCGGCAGCTTTCTCCTCGCCGTGGTCCCTTCGATCGCGGTATGTGTGTTCCTGTGGCATCGCGAACGCGAACTGCTTCGTCACCCGCTGCATCTGCTCCTCCTGCTCCTCCTTATCTTGACCTTCTCCTTGCTCGCCAAGTGGGGCCTGGCCCTGCTTCCCTGGCAGCAGTACCTCGTGCCGCTGGCGACGCTCGGCATGCTGGTCACGGTGCTCTTTGGCGCCCCGATCGGTCTGGTGAGCCACATCGTAGTTTCGCTCATCGCGCTCTACCTGGCCGGTGGCAAGATGGATCTATTCGTATACTATCTCGGCGGCGGGTTGATCGGGCTCTTTGCCTTGCGCCAGGTCAAGCGCATCAACGCGTTCACGTGGGCCGGCATCTACGTGATGGTAGCGAACGTGGCCATCGCCCTGGCTTTCGTCTTGCTTTCCGGTGAGCCCGATACGCTCGTCATTGGGCGGCTCGTGATCGTCGGTGTGGTTAATGGGGCACTTGCGGCGGTCTTGACCCTGGGCGGCTACTATTTGCTCGGCATGATCTTTGATATCACGACCACGCTTCAGCTTCTCGACCTGGCACGTCCCACGCATCCGGCGATGCGCGAGCTGCTGCTCAAGGCGCCTGGCACCTACCATCATAGCATCATGGTTGGCAATATGGCTGAGCAAGCAGCGGAGGCCATTGGCGCGAATGCCCTCCTCGCGCGCGTCGGTGCCTTTTATCACGACCTCGGCAAGACTGTGCGCCCCTACTTTTTCACCGAGAACCAGATGGAGGGCAATAACCCACACGACCTGCTCGATCCCGGAACGAGCGCGCAGATCATTCGCCGTCACACTCAAGACGGCCTGGAACTGGCGCGGAGCCGGTATCATCTTCCCGTAGCAATCCAATCTTTCATCACCGAGCACCACGGCACGAAAGAGATCGCGTACTTTTACCACAAAGCTGTCCAAGAGTACGGAGAGGCAGCAGTTGACAAGACCGAGTACGAGCACACTGGACCTACACCGCAGAGCAAAGAGACTGCCATTGTCATGCTGGCAGACAGTTGCGAGGCCACCGTCCGCAGCATACGTCCTCCAGATGCCGAGTCGCTGGAGCACCTGATCCACAAGATCGTCGCCAAGACGATCGCCAGCGGGCAACTCGACGATGCACCACTCACGCTTCGCGAGATACATACTGTCACCGACTCTTTTGTCGACACACTTCAGGGCGTCTTTCATCCCCGCATACGCTATCCCGATACCGAAGAGCCCAACCTGATCGGCAAGTCAGGAACCGAGTCGGCAGAAGCTGAGGCAGCACAAGGGCAAATCGAGGGAGCAGGAACAGATCAGCTTCAGCCCGCAACTCAACAGCAACCACTCCAGCTTGGCGAAGCAACAGGGGAGTATGCCACAGAGGAGAGTGGAGAAGAAGATGGAGACAGTGGCTAGAGTGCTCGTTCAGGCAACGACCGAGGCTAGGGTGTATACAGCGGAAATCGAGTACACCGCTCAGCTCGTGCTCGATCTCGAGCACGTAGCTCCAGAAGCGTCACTGACCGTGGTGATCGCAGATGACAAAGAGATCCAGGCGCTGAACCGGCAGTTCCGTGGCGTCGACGCCCCAACAGATGTGCTCGCCTTTGCAGAAGAGGAGGCAGGCCAGGTGTTTGTGGATGGATCGAACGAACCCCCCTACCTTGGCGACGTGATTGTGTCCCTTCCTCGAGCGCGCGTACAGGCAGCGGAACAAGGGCACAGCACAGCACAGGAGATACGCCTGCTCGTCGCACACGGTGTGCTTCACCTGCTCGGCTACGATCATGCTGCGCCGGACGAGGAGGCTGCCATGTGGGCCAGACAGAACGAGATCCTTCGCCGTGTGAGCGAGGCGCATATGGAGGAACCGGCAGTGTCGCACCAAGCGAATGTATGCACGAGACGTACGTCCCTCGGACGCAGCTTTGTGTGTGCTTTCGCTGGGCTCTGGCACGCGATCCGTACACAGCGCAATATGCGCATTCATCTCTCGGTGACTGCGGTTGTCCTGCTGCTGGGGATCTATCTGCAGTTGACATGGGCAAATTGGGCGCTGCTGGCGCTGACCATTGGTTTTGTCCTGGTCGCCGAGATGTTCAACACGGTTGCAGAAGCGGCGTTGGACGCCGCTGCCCCCGGTTTCCATCCCCTGGTCAAAACGGCCAAGGACGTTGCAGCCGGCGCCGTCCTGCTGACCGCACTGATCTCTCTCATCGTCGGTTTGCTGATCCTCGGCCCTCCGCTGTGGGCCAAGATCAGCGCGCTGCTGGGTCACCAGCAGTTGCTCCCATAGGAGCATTTCGCGCTCGATTGAAATGCCATTCGTTTGATGCTATAATGCCAAAAGAGAGGTGCGCTTGTTGAGCGCGAGCACATTCTATGAAAGGCCATTGGTCGGCTCCTGAGTCTTGCAGCGTACAGTCCAGGCGGCCTGAGCATCGTCTTTCGCAGAGGACGTATGCTCGTACTGCTAGCGCATGCGACGCTGAGCGACCATCCTGCCGTGCCGCACGTTGGCCCAGCGCGGTGGACGCAAAGCAAGAGGGCATACGCTGATGAAATCCGGATCATCGATCTCTGAGTGGTTGAGCCGATGGGTCGCACCGCGCTCGCGCAATGAGTGGGAAGCGCTGCGCGAGCGTGTGATCTATGCTCTCAACCTGCCCCTGATCGTCCTCTTTCTCATCCTCTCTATCGTCGATGGTGTCACATACCTGTCCGGGCAAGGCACGTTTGAGGACCTAATCGCTGACCTGTTTGCCCTGATCTCGATGACGGCGGTGTACGCTATCACCCGCCGTGGCTGGATCCGCCTCGGCAGCATCTCTCTGCTGGTGATCTATCTCGACATCGCCATCTTTTACGTTCTTCGGGAGGGCTTTGGCAGCGCCAACGCAGTCCTGTTCATCGTAGCGATCATCGCTTCTGGCTTGGCACTGGGGGCAAACGCCGGCTTTGTCGTCGCCACGGTCGCTACCGTCGTGTATGCCCTGGCCGCAGCCTTGCAGGTACGAGGGTGGGCCATACCCGGCCTCATCCCGCCTTCTTTCGAGGAGATCCTCGTCTTTGCCGTTTTCGCCTACCTGGCCGCCGGGCTAATAGCCGTATTTGGGCAGAGCAGCAAGCGCTCCATGCGCAACTATGCCCGTGCCCTGCGCCAGCAGTGGACGGCGCTCCAGGCCTCAGACCGCGAAAAAAAGCTGCTCCTGCAGTCTCTGCAAGAGCAGACAAACGAGCAACGACAGCTCTCTGCACGGCTGCAGGCAAGCAACGACGAGCAGGATGCGCTCCGCTCTACGCTGCAGCAAGCGGCGACACCCGTGATCCCGGTGCTGGAGCAAGTTGTGATCGTGCCGATCACGAGTGATCTGCATCAGCAACCACTCGATGACATGCTGCAACACGTCCTCGATCAATTCGAGCGCCATAGCGCGCGCCTGGCGATCTTTGACCTGACCGAGATGCCAGGCATGGATGGATACGGAGCAGACGGCCTCATCCGCCTCGTCAAGAGTGCCAGCCTGTTGGGCATCGAGTGTGTCCTGGTAGGAATCCGCCCCGCCGCCGCAAAGGCGCTACTCGATCTGGGTGTGGATCTGAGCGCTCTCACTGGCAAGCGCGATCTCCAGAGCGCGATCGAGTACGCACTGGCGCAGACTGGACGCCGGATCGTGGCTGTTGACTAGCAGGGCTCGCTTTTGTCCGCTCCTGGCATCGCACGTAAGGACGACTTGTGTTTGAGACGTGGATCAGGAGCGACCTGGAGAACCCCATAGTCGCGCGGCGCGCACGGATGCTCAACGCCTTTGCACTGTGGTTCCTGCTCGCTCTGGCAGGGCTGGTCACAGTCGCACTGGTCGCAGCACACGAGACGAGCACCCCACTCGATGAGCGTCTCGGGCTCATCGCCAGCGGTGTGACCGCCGGCATGACCCTCGCCTATGTCTTCTCTCGACAAGGGGCCTTGCATCCCGCGGTTGCTGTCTTGGAGACCGTGCTCAATGTCATGCTGTTGGTCCTATTGGGTGCCTTGGGAACAACGGGCCCAGTCCTGGCCTTTGTGCCCCTCGTCGTCCTAGCTACGGCGCTCCTCTGGTCGTCGCATGCATCGGTATGGCTCGCCCTCGCCTGGAGCGTGACGTACCTCGTCGTGGCTTTGGCCGAGCTTGGCGGCTTTGAGCCGCCGCTGTCCCATCTGAGGCAGGCGGTCCCGGCGGCCCTGTCCATCTCGCTCGCGGTGATGGGGTTCGGGCTGAGCGGCGTGCTGGCCTGGTTGTGGGCAGCCAGCGCCCCTCGAAACGCGATCGGCCCATCCGCATCAAGTGAGCCCCGACCCGCAATGGATAGAGACCAGCCCGTAGAGGAAGACGAGCTGGCGCAAGAAGAACTGCAGGCTGTCCTAGCGAGTGAGCAGGTGGAACGAACGAGCGAGGACATAACTGGCGAGCAACTGCCTTCAGCGGAACCGCCCGAGTCCCAGCGTCCTCCGCGGGCGCCGATTCCCGTCGTGGACCTGTTTCGCGGCACGGTCGTCCTACCCGTGAGCGGAGAACTCGATGCCGAGCTTGGTGCGCAACTTCTCTCTGAGCTGCTGCAGGGTATCGTGGAGCACAATGCACAGTTCGTCCTGCTTGACGTGAGCCACGTGCCGGTCATCCGCGAAGCGGCGGCACACAGCCTGGGACGTGTCGTCGCCGGGGCAGGCTTGATGGGCGCAGAGGTCGGCCTCGTCGGCATCGGCCCTCGCCTTGCTGCTCAACTGGTGGAGCTGGATGTCAATCTGCGCGGTGCGACGGCTCACGTCGACATGGAGGCTGCGCTTCGCTATGCGCTGCACCGGCTGGG
>CAZLMZ010000003.1:0-4468 GCA_964560475.1 uncultured Anaerolineae bacterium | reverse complement strand
GAGGTCCGGCGAGGCCAATCCTGGAACGCCCTCAGCCAGGTGATCAATGTCGCGTGTCTGCCCGGCATTCAGAAAGCGTCCCTCGCTATGGCCGACATCCATCCTGGCTATGGCTTTCCGATCGGCGGCGTGGGAGCCTTTGACACGCAAGAGGGTGTGGTCAGCGTGGCCGGTGTGGGCTATGACATCAATTGCGGCGTCCGTACACTGCGCACGATGCTGAGCCGCAGCGACATCGAGCCCAAGAAGGAAAGACTGGCGGACGAGCTGTTCCGGACAGTACCTGCGGGGCTTGGATCGAAGGGAGATATCCGCCTATCGATGCACGAGATGGACCAGTTGTTGGTCGATGGTGCCCGCTGGGTAGTCGAGTATGGCTATGGCACCCCTGACGACCTGGAGTATGTGGAGGAACGAGGCCGGATCGACGGAGCCGATCCAGACACAGTAAGCCGCAAAGCAAAGGAACGCGAGCTACAACAGGTCGGTTCACTTGGCTCTGGCAACCACTACCTCGAAGTGCAGTGGGTGGAAAAGATCTTTGACCAACAAGCTGCCGAGGCCTTTGGCCTCTTCCCCAACCAGATCCTGATCAGCATCCACTCTGGTAGCCGCGCCCTCGGGCACCAGATTGGCACCGATTATCTCCCTTTCCTCGAAGCGGCAAGCCACAAGTATGGAATTCCCATCCGCGAGCGCGAACTGGTCTGCGCTCCCTACGACAGCCCCGAGGGCCGTCGATATATGGCTGCCGTCCGCTGTGGGATCAACGGCGCCTTTGCCAATCGCCAGGCACTGGCCCATCACGCACGCGTCGCATTTCGCCAGGTACTCGGCACGCCGTCCGGGGAGATCACGACGCTGTACGAGATTGCGCACAACACGGCCAAGGTCGAGCAGCACGAGATCGATGGCGAGCAGAAAGAGGTGGTCGTCCATCGCAAAGGGGCCACCCGCGCCTTTGGGCCGGGACGACGCGAGCTGCCCGAGCCTTACCGCAACACGGGCCAGCCGGTCCTGGTAGGCGGGACGATGGGCACCTATTCCTACATCCTGCGTGGCACACTCGAGGCTATGCACGAAACCTTTGGCAGCGCCCTGCACGGTGCAGGGCGGAGCATGTCACGCCGGCAGGCGAGCAAGCAGTTTCGCGCCGATAGGCTGACCCGGGATCTGGCCGAGCGCGGGATCGTGATCCGCGGCCACTCAAGAAAAGGCTTGGCCGAGGAAGCGCCAGGCGCCTATAAGGATGTCCAGGATGTAGTGGACGTCATGCACGAGGCTGGCATCATCCGCAAGGTCGCACGAGTCCAGCCGCTGATCTGCGTCAAGGGATAACGAACCACAGCCTCGCTCTCAAGACCTTGTAGGCCTCGACAAAAGCGTGTATAATGACAATGTATGTGTCGTGCGGTATGAGCCTCGGTCCCATAGGCAGGTCCTCCTTGGACCGCTCCTGAGGGTACGACACAAGCCACTCCAGGCGCAAAGCACCTGATCGTGCCTCGTGTTCTGATTGGACTGGCCATGGCCAAAGTGCTGATCGTCGACGACAACAAAGCCTTTCTCGAGCTAAATGCGGCTTTCCTTTCGCTAGACGGGCATCAAGTCCTCACCACCGACAACGCACAGGAGACACTCGACCTGGTCCGTGAGCAGCGCCCCGACGTCGTACTCCTCGACATCGTGATGCCCGGTATGGATGGCTACCAGGTCTGCCGGGAGATCAAGGAGGATCCGGCAACGCGTGACACGCTGATCGTCATGATGACCGCACTGGCCGGTTCGTCACGTGCCTACGCGCGCGAGGTCGGCGCGGATGCATACATCGCCAAGCCCGTCCCGTCGCGGGAGCTGCGGGAAACTATCCAGGCATTGCTCGATCACCAACAGGCAGACCGGAGGGATGAGTAACCTCTGTTTCGTTTAGCCTCAAGCCAGATAATGTGTGCGGACGATTGTAGCGAGCACGTGGGGGGAGACATAGTCGATGGATCTGGTTGATCGGACTCTGGGGCAATATCAGATCGTCGCTCAGGTCGGCAAGGGGGGGATGGCCACTGTCTACAAGGCCTACCAGACCAGCCTGCAGCGATACGTGGCCCTCAAAGTGCTGTCCCCCAGGTTAGCAGACGACCTCGATCTGGTAAAGCGCTTCCTGCGCGAAGCCAGGTCGGCGGCTGCGCTGCGGCACCCCAACGTGATGATCATCCACGATGTCGTCAGCCAGGGCGACGTTCACTATATCGTCTCCGAACTCCTCGAAGGGATTACGCTAGCCGAGCTCTTGCAGCAGAAAGGCGCGCTGCATCCAGAGCGAGTCGCCAACATCATCCGCCAGGTAGCCAGCGCGCTGGACTATGCACACAGCCGTGGGTATATTCATCGCGACATCAAGCCCAGCAACGTCATGATCGATCCTGATCGAGGGGATCACGTCACCCTGATGGATTTCGGCCTGGTCCAGGTATCGGGAGATAGTCGCATCACGCGCACCGGTTTCATCATGGGCACGCCCGATTACATGTCTCCCGAGCAAGCCAAGGGCGACCCCATCGACCACCGCACCGACGTCTATTCGCTCGGGGTCACCCTCTACCATACGCTCACCGGGATGGTTCCATTCACCAAATCGACGCCCCACGCCGTCCTCTTGGCGCATATCATCGAGGATCCCCCGCCCATGTCGACTGCAGAGCACACGATCCCGAGCCAGATCGAGGCTGTGGTCCGCAAAGCGATGGCAAAGGTTCCCTCCGACCGATACGAATGGGCAGGGGATCTGGCCGCTGACCTAGAAATGGCCGTTCACCAGCCTGAAGCGTTCATCGCACCACCGGACCGCCCGTCGATGTACCCCCCCTCTACGATCCAGGTACAGCAATCTCAGCAATATGGAGAAGCAACGCGATCCTTCAACCAGGGGGCAGGACCGCCTTCTTGGCACCCCGCCCCATCTCAATCCACACCGGCCGTGCCAGCAGTGGACAGGCGAGTCAACTGGGTGTGGCCCGTGCTTGGGCTGGCCTCGTTCGCAGTTGTCACCGTCCTGGTCATACTAGGGATTCTGGTCTGGCCTCAGGTTCGGGCGCTGCTCTTGCCTGTGGAACCAACCGCGGTCGTATCCGTGATGGCGACGAGCACGCCAGCACCACAGATCTTGCTCTTTGAGGCAAGGCCTCCGGAGATTACGCAGGGCGAAAGTGTAACTCTGGCATGGCACGTGTCTGGCGTCGACAGCGTTACCATCCAGCCAGGGCTGCGCGAGGCTGCCTTGCCGGAAGACACGTTGGTACATCGTCCCACCGAGACGACAACGTACCGCCTCGAACTACCAGGAGGGGAGACGCGGGAAGTGAGTGTAGTCGTCTACCCCGCGCCGAGTGCTCCGGCAATCGAGTATTTCCGGGCCGAGCCACTCGAACAGATCAAGGGCCAGGAGTTCACGCTGTCGTGGCAGGTCAGCGGTGAAACGGACAAGGTCGAGATCGAACGAGGCTCGGAGATGATCCAGGGACTCGGCTCCACGGACCAGCTCGCGTTGGTCGCCGAGGAGAGCACGACGCTCGTACTCTATGCCTACAACGGCGACCTGGTGTCCACGGCGAGGATCGCGTTCACGGTCGTCGAGCCAACACCGACAAGCACGCACACACCGCAGCCGACGTTTACGCCTACGCTTACACCAGTACCACCGACGGCCCTGCCGTCGACGGCAACGGCCACGGCGACGGTGCCACCGACACCTACTCCACCCGAGCCTACTGCAACGCCGGCTCCCAGCAGCGGGGTCATCTATTCGTTCGAGAGTCCGAGCGCCTGGAAGCGCGGTGACCAGCCGTATGGCCAGTTCACGCAGAGCCAGGAGCAAGTGCAGTCTGGCAGCTATGCCGGCAAGCTTGCCTACGACTTTGAGGCTGCCGGGCCGACCGACGATTTCGTCGTGTTTGCGAACCCGGCCTGGTTGAGCGGGCAGCCGAACGTGATCACGGCATGGGTCTATGGCGACAGCTCGGGACACTTGATCAACGCCTGGATCGAGGACGCACAGCAGCAAGTATGGTCCGTTCACCTGGGAGCTGTGTCTTACACTGGCTGGCAGCAGTTGAGCGGCCTCATCGATGCCGATCGCCCTTGGCCATCAGGAGCAGTATCCGGACCCGACAACGGCACGATCGACTATCCGATCCGCTTCTACGCCATCGTCCTCGACCGCCCTGGCGCCGGTCCCGCAGCAGGACAGGTCTACGTTGACGATATCGCCGTCGCTCAGGTCGCAGTCGACGCACCTCCAGAAGCGTTACCTACTTCCGAGGCCGGAGAGCCAGCCCCAGGCGAACTCGGGCAGATCATCTTTACCATCCAGGTGGACGAGACGCGCTATTCGCTCTATACCACGGACCCGACCTGGACCAAGGCGGTCAAGATCGGCGATACAGACTGGAACAACTCGACGTGCATCGAGAGC
>CAZLMZ010000002.1:0-62111 GCA_964560475.1 uncultured Anaerolineae bacterium | reverse complement strand
ACCCCCCTGTACCCACGGCTTCTATGATAGCACAGCCACCACGCAGGGTCAACATTCCGGTTTTTGACATTTGGCTGAACCGTGTTACAATACGCCGCGTTCACCGCGGAAGAGGCGTCGTGGCATTCGGCATCGGGGGAGATGACCCACGACGGCCTTCTGTTACCCACATCATCCAACCTACATAGTGCTGTTGTCGTCCCTGCAAGCAGAAAAGGAGTAGAGACGGACAAATGAGTGCATACGAACCCGAACCGACTGTTTCCGATCCGCCACCCCCCAACGATACCGGGCAAAGCCCATTGGTTAGAGGGGTGGTGATCAACGTCGTGTTGGCTGTGGCGATCGTACTCAGCGTCCTTTGGTTGCCTCCTCTGTCCCTGGGCAAGCGCCTGACACAGGGCGGCTTTGCCACACTGGGCGAGGGAACGTGGTCGATTGCCGATCCGGATGGCACCGAGTTCACCGTGCTGCCAGACACCCTGAACGGAAGCGTGAAGGCCAAGCTATCCTCAGTCCCTCGCTCAGAGTTCCTCGATGGCACCGCCGGTGATGAATTGCTCACCGCCGTAGAGAGCCTTCCCAGCTTCCTAGACGTCAAGAGCCCTCTCTACCGTCTCGCGCTGCGTGGCGCGTCCTCTGGCGAAGCGCTGCTCACGGCACCCATCCCGAACGACTCACTTCCCTACGAGACGCTGGATGGATATGGCTGGAACGGGGAGACGTGGGCCTGGCTGCCGTGCCAGGTGATCGCGAGCGAGGATGTCGTTCTCTGCACGATGGATCAGCTTCCAGAGCAGCTCGATTTCGTCGTAGCACAGACACGCCCCCTCCCGCCCATCATCTCCGCCGAGACCACGGTCGGTGCAGTGCCCGAATCGGCGAATGCCATCCTGGTGGAACTGAACCCACGAGGGCTGACCATTGCCGACGCAGGGCAGATCGCAGGTCAGGTGGCTCTGCAGGTCGACCCGGCGTCCGGGTACGCCATCTGCCCCGTTCTCTCTAACGTCAATCCCGATGGCACCATCCGTAACGACTTGGTCGACAATATGCTGGTTGATGAGGCCTCAAGGCAGACGCACGTGGAGCAGATCGTCCAGCTCGTAGAAGGACAGGGCTATCAAGGCATAGAACTGGACTATCGTGCGATCAACCCTGGCTTACGCGACGCCTTGGCCGAGTTTGCCGGTCAACTGTCTCAGGCTCTGCACGACGCTGGCAAAACGCTCAGCCTGCGCGTCGACCTGCCACGGCAAATCTCGTACGACGAATGGGATACAGGCGTCTATGACTGGCGGCGCCTTGGGCAGTCGGCGGACACGCTCAAAGTGCCGGCCATCCTTGACCCGCAAGCCTACGTCGCAGACGGCAAGATGGAGCAGTTGATCCGCTGGGCAGTTGGCCAGGTCAACCGCCAGCGGTTGCAGTTCGTGCTGTCCACGCGCAGCATCGACATGCGCGGCGGCAATCCTCTCTACCTGCCCTATGAGCAGGCAATGACCCCCTTTACCCAGGTGCAGGTACAGGGCCAGCGCGACGCGGTCCGCCCGGAGGAGCAGGTGGTCTTTGAGCTGAGCGCCGGTGAGGGCAGCACCAGCATCATGTACGACGAAGGAGCGCATGCCTACTGGTTCCGCTACCATGACGCGCGTGGCGAAGAGCATACCGTATGGCTGGAGAACGCCGCCAGCATTGCTCACAAGCTGCAGCAACTGGCCAAGTACAACCTTGGCGGGGCGGCCTTCGCCTATCTCCTCGAAGACGGCAACGATCCCTTGGTTTGGCAGGTAGTGCGCGAGTATCACACCCGCACGATTCCCGAGATGCGCGATCCCTTTGCCGTGGTCTGGACAGTCACCGACGCCGACGGCGGCCAGGTCGAGTCGCTCACGGCCCCCTTGAACGACCCACGGCTCGTGTGGGTTGCGCCAGAAGAGGCAGGCCGCTACACGGTGATCGCCGGACTCTCGTCCGACAACGGTCAGAGCGCAACCGTCCAAGGCCAGGCGCTGATCCAAGTGGACGAACCCGTGGCTACAGCGACGCCGACCCCTACACCCACGAAGGAAGCGACAAAGGCGACGCCTACGCCGACCCCGACTCCAACCCAGCAAGTAGCAGAGGCCAAGCCTGAGGCGGTGGTCTCGAACAGCCTTCTCAACGTCCGCGCCGGGCCCGGCACCAACTATGCGCGCGTGACCCAGGTACGCCAGGGTACCACGCTTGAGGTCGTCGGCCGAAACAAGGAAGGGACCTGGGTCGTCGTCGTCACCCCTGATGGGGACGAGGCGTGGGTCATCTTGACCTACGTGAGCGTCAATGTCTCGGTGAGCGACCTCCCGGTCGTCGAGGCACCTCCAGCGCCGACGCCGGCCCCGCAGGCGGCCCAGCCGAGCGCACCAGCGGCGCCCGCGCCACGTGGTACCGGCTTTGGCTACGGCGTACAAGCCCACCTGGATACGGCACGCGTTGCCACTGCGGTGCGTGACATGGGCTTTGGCTGGATCAAGCAGCAGGTGCGCTGGCAAGAGATCGAGTATGACAGGGGAAACCGCGGATGGGGCGGCCTCGATGCGTTGGCCGACACTGCGAGCGCCAGCGGGGTAAAGGTGCTGTTCAGCGTGGTGGCTGCGCCCGCATGGGCACGCGGTGGCAAATCGGGCGTTGGCCCGCCCGACAACTATCAGGATTTCTACAACTTTATGGGGGCGATGGCTGCCCACTTTAAGGGGCGGGTGCAGGCCTATGAGATCTGGAACGAGCAGAACCTCAGTCGCGAGTGGGAAGGCGCCCCGTTGAGTGCGGCCGACTATGTACGGCTCTTGAAAGGTGCCTACCAGGCGATCAAGGCCGCCGACCCCAACGCGATCGTGGTCAGCGGTGCGCCGACGCCTACCGGCATCAGCGATGGCGTGTGGGCGATCGACGACCGTGCTTACCTGCAGCAGATGTACAATGCTGGTCTGCGCTACTACTGCGACGCGGTCGGCGCGCATCCCAGTGGCTATGCAAACCCGCCCGACGTTCGCTACACCGGAGGGAACTTTGATCCCAGCCGTGGCTTTGATGACCACCCGAGCTTTTTCTTCCGCAACACCATGGAAGATTACTATCGGATCATGGCCGCCAACGGTGACGGCGGCAAGCGCATCTGGGCGACCGAGTTCGGATGGCCGACGACAGATGGCATGGGCGTGTCGGCCAGCCCAGGCTACGAGTTTGCCAACGACATCAACGAGCAGCAACAGGCGGACTATCTCGTCCGCGCCTACACCTGGTCGCGCAACTGGGGCCATGCCGGGGTGATGTTCCTCTGGAACCTCAACTTCTGGCCCGCAGCGGGCGCCGAGAACGAGATGGCCAAGTACAGCATCGTGCGTGGCGACTGGTCGCCGCGCCCTGCCTATACCGCGCTGCGTAATATGCCCAAGTAGGGCCATATCATGGCTGCAGGTGAGGAGCACGGACACTGGTCCGTGCTCCTTTGCTTGACGACATACGGGGGATACGGAAACATGAATCCATTGCGCAATGCGGCTCACTGCCGCTACGCACTGCTGGCTACCTGCCTGATCGCAATCGTCCTCGCGGGCGCAGCCTGCCAGCGCCAGGAACCCAGCGTACCGACGCCCGTCCCGTGGAACCAGCAAGCGACGTCGACAGCTCAGCCACAGACGGTACCGACGGCGACGTCCACGGCGACGCCCGTCGTCCCGACGTTCACACCGGACGCGACCAGCACGCCAACTCCAGCCCCTTCGCCAACGGAGCTGCCCAGCCCGACGCCTACGCCGACAGCAGAGCAGGGCCCGGTCGCGATGACCTCTCCGGACTATGGCATCCAGGCCTTCCTATGGTGGCGGCCCGAAGTGGCGTCGCGCGACCTGGGGCTAATCCGCGATATGGGCTTTCGCTGGGTCAAGCAGGTCTTTGCCTGGTCCGACATCGAGGGCGCAGCCAAGGACCATTTTAACTGGACGCAAGCGGACGGCGTCGTCCAGCACGCCCAGGAGGCCGGGATCAAGCTCATCGCGCGCCTGGACCGCGCGCCGGCCTGGACCGGTGCAGGCGCGCCGAACGGGCCGCCGCAGAACTATGACGACTTTGGGGACTTTTGCTATGCTATGGCAGAGCGCTATCGTGGACGCATTGCCGCATACCAGATCTGGAACGAGCCTAATCTGGCGCGCGAATGGGGCGGTCAGCCTCCTAGCCCGGAAGAGTACACCCGTCTGCTCAGCATCGCCTACCGCCGCATCAAGGAGGCGGACCCCGATGCGATCGTGGTCAGCGCAGGTCTCAGCCCGACAGGCATTTGGAACGACGAGGTCATGCCCGACGCGGACTATTTGCAGCGCATGTACCAGGCAGGGTTCCAGAACTATGCCGACATGGTCGGCATGCACGCCGCCGGCTACAAGGCTCCGCCCGAGATCTCACCCGACGAAGTCGCCGCAAATGAAGACTATGGAGGGGATCGGACCTTCTGCTTCCGCCACGTCGAGGACCTGCGCGCGATCATGGAACAGCACGGCGATGGCGCGCGCCGCGTGGTGCTGCTCGAGTTCGGTTGGACCACAGACACCATCCACCCCAGCTATTCCTGGCACGCCGTGACACTGGAACAGCAGGCCGACTACTTGGTGCGTGCCTACCAGTATGCCGCGCAGCACTGGCAGCCCTGGATTGCCTTGATGAGCACGATCTATATCGCTGACTCGGACTGGACGGAGGAGCGAGAGGAATACTGGTGGGCGATCACCTACCCCGGCTACCCGGAAGCCAGCCTCAAGCCAGCCTATGAAGCCCTCCGGGACATGCCCAAGGTAGGACAGTAAAACACAGGGCCGCCAAGAAGCTTTGGCGGCCCTGTAATGAGCTCGTATCGGCTAGATCGCCCCGACCTGCTTGCCCACCTGCTCGAACAGGCCGAGCACCCGTTCCATCTGCTCATCCGTGTGCGTCGCCATATAACTCGTCCGCAGCAGCGACTTGCTCGGCGGAACGGCAGGCGGGATCACGGGGTTGGTGTATACCCCGGCGTCAAAGAGCGCACGCCACATCATGAACGTCTTGTCGTCGTCCCCGATAATGATTGGCACCACCGGCGTCTCGCTCGCACCGGTGTTGTAGCCCAGCGCCTGATAGCCCTCGCGCATACGCGCCGCGATGTCGCACACCCGCTGCGAGAGCCCCGGATCACTGCGCATGATGTCGAGCGCGGCCAGGCAGGCCGCCACGTTCGCCGCAGGCATCGAGGCACTAAAGATCAAGGAGCGGGCATGGTGCTGCACATAGTGGATCACCGCGTCGTCGCCTGCTAGAAACCCTCCCAACGACGCAAACGACTTGGAAAAGGTGCCCATGATTAGATCGACGCCATCGGTTACCCCATAGTAGTCGGGCGTCCCCCGCCCGCAGTCTCCGAGCACACCGACAGCATGGGCGTCGTCCACCATCAACCGGGCGCCATACTTTTGGCACAGCGGGACAATATCCGGCAGCGGCGCAATGTCGCCGCCCATGCTGTACACACCATCTATCACCACCAGCTTGCCCTGATCTGGCTCGCACCGCGAGAGCGCCCGCTCCAGGCTATTCATATCGCTGTGCCGGAAGCGGAGCATTTCGCCGAGAGCCATCTGGCAACCATCGATGATGCTGGCGTGGTCCTCCTTGTCGGTGATCACCACGTCGCCCCGCCCCACGAGCGCCGAGATCGTGCCCACGTTCACCTGGTACCCGGTGCTGAACACTACGGCTGCTTCCTTGCCGACGAAATCTGCCAGTTCCTCCTCCAACTGGTTGTGGAGTCGCAGCGAGCCGTTGAGAAAACGAGACCCCGTACAGCTCGTACCATACTGGCGTACTGCTTCGATCGCCGCCTCCCGCACCTTGGGATGGGTGGTCAGCCCCAGGTAGTTGTTCGAGCCGATCATGATCAGCTTTCGACCATCGATTGTGACTTCTGTACCCTCGGTGTCGGAAAGCGGGATGAAATACGGATAGTCGCCTGTCTCCATCGCTTCCCGGGCCCGCGTAAACTTGTAGCACTTTTGAAAGAGTTCCACGATTCCTATCCACCCACCTTTCTCTGGTTGACATCGCCCCTGTATTGCCCAGGGGAGTACGAGTGAGGACGGCTACTGCTGTATCCGTTGTGCTTTGGCGATCACACGGTCGACTAACCAGTACTCAAAGACGCGCATGAGCCGGGGAGGTAGATGGGCGAAGAGAAAGTACAGCTTGGTATCCGCCCCCGGCAAGATATACCTGTTCCTGCGCTCGACTCCACGCAGCACGGCTTCTGCCACTTCCTCTGGCGAGCGCTCCTTGCTCTGCCCTTCGAGGAGCGTCGTTTCCAGTGGTTTGAGCCGGTTCTCGCGCTCTAGCCCTGGCGTACGGGTCGTCGGGGGAAACACGATCGAAACATCGATGCCATACGGTTTGAGCTCCTGCCGTAGAACCTCGGAGAAACCTGTGATCGCGTACTTGGCTGCGCTGTACGCTGCGAAGCCATATAGTCCAAAAAAGCCTGCGATCGAGGAAAAGTTGACGATATGCCCCTGGCCCCGCGCGATCATCAGCGGCGTCACCGCCTTGGTCGGGTGAAGCGTCCCGAAAAAGTCGACCCGCATCGAATCGTGGAACACGTCAACAGCAAGTTCCTCGAAATAGCCCGGATGACAGTATCCGGCCGCGTTGATCAGCAAGTCGGGCACGCGACCATTCGAACTCAACGCCGCGATCGCGTCACGCGCCTCCGGCCAGTCCCCCAGATCGGCAGACACGGCGCGGAATTGCTGCTCCGCATTGACGCGCAGCGCATCGAGCTCACCGAGCGTCTCGTCGAGAGGAGCCTGTGAGCGCGCAATGATCGAGACGTGCGCTCCTCGCTGAGCCAGGAGATGTGCCGTCGCCCGCCCGATGCCGCTCGAGCCGCCGGTCACGATCGCGTATTTCCCCGAGAAGGCCATTTTGCTTTCCCCTACAAGAGTTCGTTCGTACCCCGGGCTACCAGATTGCTCCACATATTGAAACCCTGTTTGAGGCAAATCGTCACGGATTCAGCCTCCTAAATCGGGTCCCTGGGTGGATCCACCCACCGTCTCGCGCCACTGTGTCCCGTGGCACTCTCCGCAGCCAGTATACGGGTCCTCGACGTACTGGCGCGTCTCTGTGCAGTAGGCACGCACTTTGACCTGCCTCACCACGAGCCACTGCCGCGCGACCCAGCCCTCCAGCACCATATTCGGGCAGGCATTGGCCCGGAGGATGTCCGGCACGGGACACGTATTGCACAGGCGAGGACGCCACGGCGCCGAGTGCGGGTTCTGGGCGATCAAGCGGCACTCTTGCACCTCTCGGCCCCGGTTAAAGTCCTCGTAGTAGAATTTGCACTCTTTGCCAGCAGGCGTGATCATCCCGACTCCCTCCTCACTGCCCTGCCTGCCGCCATCACCCGACCGTCACCGTGCCGAGCGTCAGCGCATCGCCCGCAGGCTGACCATCTACGCTCAAGGGCAAACGTGGCGCGCCACTCACGTCGTACAGGCCCACCAGGATCTGATAAGTTCCCCTGGGCGCCCCGAGCGGCACGAGCAGGCCGTAGCGGTCCTCGATCACGCCCCGACCGGGCTGCCACGCGGTCGTCAGGTCCATCCCGTCTCCCGGCTCGGTATCCACCTGGGCAGCGATCTCGCCATCTGGCCCAACCAGGTGAAGGAAAACCTTGTAGCGCCCGCTGGGCGTTGCCAGAGCCTCCCAGGATAATGCTACACGAATGACGTCGCCCGCCTGCACCTGTGCCGGCTCGATGAGATAGCCTCGCAGTGCAATCTCCTCGCCAAAGCGCACGTCGTCGAGCGCACGTGTTAGCGCGGGCGTCTCTTCCGCAACCGGCAGACCATACACGGCCAACCGTACATCGCCGTACCACGTCTCACTGGCCTTGTATGCATTCGACGCGAGCCACCGCTCCACGATCCGCTCTGGATCGCTCTCCTGCTCCGCCCACAACACTGCGTACAGCAGGTCGTGCTGCGCTGCGATCGACTGAAGCTCGGTCACCAGCTCCGCCTCGACTGGCGGACGCGAGCGAGGAAGGGGGTACACTGGGACGCCATCGCGGTAGTAGTAGGTGAACACTTCCCACTGATTCGGCGCATTCAACAAGATGACATCGTCCTCTTGCGCCGCGGCGGCGATATCGGCGGCGATCGCGCGATAATCACTGCGCGCATAGGCAGGATCTAGATAGTAGTTCCGCAGTGAACGTACAGCCCCAACGGCAACCAGGCCTAGGCAGAGCAGCAGCCACAGGCGGTTCGCGAGGCTTCTCTGCATCCCGCTCGATCGCTCAAGGCGTGCAATGCCGCCCCCCATCAGCAGTGCGAATGCAGGGCTGGCGACGAGGTAGAACTTGGGCCTGTAGGCAGGGCGCCCGGTAGCGGCCAGCGCAGCCATCGTGACTGCCGGGGCGAGGGCGAGCGCGACGAGGCCAAGCGTCGCCGCACCGCGCCTGCGGTTGGCCGCTCGTTCGCCAAAACCCACAAGCCCGGCCCACGCGCCCAGGATCGCCAGGACTGTGCAGCCGAGCACGATCCACCGCGTCAAGTCACCGCTCGGCGCGGTCTCTCCGACGCTGAGCATCCGCAGCCACTGCTCGACCACGAACCCCACCGTGTACGCCCCGCTGATTGGGCCGTAGGCGGTGATCCTATGCCAGGCCACCGGCAGCCAGGGCAGATACAACACGAGGATGGCCGCATGCATGCCGACCCACCACAGTGCGATGCGAGTCTTCTTGCGCTCCGGCCCTCGTCCGAGCCACCACGCCAGCCAGGCCACGCTGACCGAGGCAATGACGATCGGGAACATATAATGCACCCACAGTCCGGCGGCGCTCGCCACGACATAGGTGCCGGACCAGGCCAGGCTCGGGTGATCCTCACGCACAAACGCATCTATCCACCGCACTAAGGCATAGACCGCCAGTGCACCGAGGAACGCGACCAGGATATACATGCGCACTTCTTGCGAGTACTGCACCTGGAACGGCGATACAGCCGCACAGAACGCCGCCAACCAGCCCGCACGTGCTCCCCAGATCCGGCCCCCAAGCAGATAGACCAGGCCCACCAGGGCTACGCCCACCACGACGGACAAGGCACGGACGGCAGCCTCGCTCTGGCCAAAGACCTTAACCCATCCCCATAGGAGCACGTAATACCCAGGGGGGTGCACGTCAGCGCGTGCCGCGTCAATGACCAACTCCAGTGGCCGCTCCGTCACCCGCACGCTGTTCCCCTCGTCAGCCCACAGGCTCTGCGCGGTCAGGTTCGCTGCCCGCAGCACGAGCGCGAGCACGAGGACCCCCGCCACGAAGGCCCATCCGCGCCAGGCACGGATCCGCGCAGCTCGCTCGCGTCCAGCCTGCACCGCTGCCGCACTCTGCACTGCAATACGTCTCTGTTTCTTGGCCGGCATTCGCTTCCGCTCTTGCATGTGCCGCTGCTAGCGCACGAGCAGGGCCTATCCTGGCTCGCGCACTAGCCTTACCTCGCCCCCTTTCGCCACCTGGAACCGGTCGAAATCACGCGCAACGAATGTGCGCTCGAACACGCGTTGTGCCTCCTCGAGCACCTCACGCTCGAAATAGCGCCGCGAGAGGTGGGTCAGGATCAGCGCGTCCACGCCTGCGCCCCGCGCCAGCTCGGCTGACTGCTGCGCGGTCAGGTGCCCGAAATTGCGCGCCAGATCGCGCTCTCGCTCCAGGTACGTCGCTTCGATCACCAATGCATCCGCACCACGCGCCAGATCGTGCAGACTCTCCGTGCTGCCCGCGTCCCCGACAAAGACGAGCCGCGCCCCCGCCTGCTCCGGCCCCAGCACCTGATCTGGATGTACGACCGTCCCGTCCGCCAGCACGACCGACTCGCCCTGCACCAGCAGCGCGCGCTCTGGGCCGCGAGGAACGCCGATCGCCTCCGCTTTCTCTGCTAGGAACGGCCGGTGTGACTTTTCCTCGAACGTATAGCCGAAGCAACCAGGGCCGCGGTGCACCACTGGAAAGGCGCTCAGCGTAAAGGTCTCGTCCTCCATCAACGTGCCGGGCGCCACGTCGTACAGCTCGATCTCCAGCGGGCGCCGGTTCGGCCCGAAAACAACCTCCATCAACCTCTCGACCCGATCCAGCGCCCATCGCCCGCCCCAGATCTCGACCCGATCGATCGCCTCCCACCGGCCAAAGGTGGACATGATCCCGCCCAACCCAAGGATGTGATCCAGGTGCCCGTGCGTGAGCAGGATGCGGTCTAGCCGACGAAAGCCCAGCCCGCTGCACAGCAACTGCCGCTGGGTGCCCTCGCCGCAGTCCACGAGAAAACGGTACTCCTTGTACAACACCATCGCCGACGAGAGGCCGCGATGGACCGATGGAGCGGATGCAGATGTGCCCAGGAAAACGAGTTCAAACATCAACCCTGCCTATTGCCTTGCTCGTCGCCACAGCTAGACCTGGATCGCAACAGTTCCTGCCTTGCGCTCCTTGCCCGAGATCAGGATCTCGACCGGCAGGAACTGACCGATCAGCCACGCGTTAGTGAGGAGGTGCTGCGTGATACCCGAGACGGCGTACGCGCTCGCCCCTTGGGCCAGCGCCAGGGGTAAGAGGAGCTGATCTGCCAGGTGCTCGTCTACCGGCTGGCGGTGCCTGTGATAGCGCACGAAGGCGCGACACGCTTCTTCGGCCACTTCCTCGGCCGGTCTGCGGATCCGGCCATAAGCAACAAAGCCGGCCCGCGCGTGCTCATACTCGGCCAGGACGAACACCACCGTGCCCTGGCCTGGGGACAGCGGCGCGTCCTTCTCTATGCGCGCCACGATCCCCTGCTTGCGCAGGTAGAAATCGGCCTGGGCCGCCTGGCGATCGACAATGTGCTGCGGGAGGTTCGATGCAGCCGAGAGAACCGACACCTCGCGCAGTGACCCACGCTCCATCAGAGAGAGACCGTCGAGCGCGGCGCCGCCGTGGATCTGACCTCGCAGCAGCCCGCCTCCGCGTGGGTACCACCCCCACCTCTCGGCGTCGACCTCCGCCACTGCCCCGCTCGCGATGGCCGACAGTGTCCGCAGATACACCTCCCGCACATAGTCGACCGGCGGGCTCCACGCTACGTGAGTCCCACCGATCAGCTCGACGAACGAGGGCTCGCCCGACAGCGCGAGTGGCCACAGCACCGTTTGAAAGATGAGCGTGGTCGCCCCTGCCGTCCCCACATCCCATCGATAGCTCCCCGTGCGCGGTGCGCATTGCGGCACGAACGTGAGCGTCCTCGAATTCAGCACCGCGCCCTCTACCTCAGCATCGCACAGCTCCGCCACGGCATGGACAGCAGCAAGATGCTGGGGACGCAGTCCCGGTTTGGGCCTCCGCGCGCGTAGGTGCTCGATATGGAATCCCTGTCCGGTCACCGCCGCCAGGGACAGTGCCGTTCTCAGGAGCTGCCCGCCGCCCTCACCATATGCGCCGTCAATCTCAATCACTCGCTTCTACTCGTCCCCCGGCGACAGGTATCCCTGGCACTCGAACTCCCTGGCTCCCTTGTCCCTGAACCCCAGCGACTCGGCAAGACGCTGCGACGGCACATTGTCCTCTCCGACCGTATACAGCGGCAGGAGCCTGGCAGACAGGATATCCTGTACGCATGCGGCACCCACCGCCTTGCCCCATCCCCTGCCTCGCACCTCGGGATCGGTATACACGTACATATCGGCAAAGCGGTCCGTCTGCCAGTTCACGCCGGCAGCCGCGACGACCTGGTCCTGCACGCGGATCTCGTGCCGGAATGCGCCCTTTCCGGGCTGTACCATCACGTTGATCACAGGCCGGTAGACCTCGGGCTCCAGCTCATAGACTGCGTTGCGCTGCCTGCTGGACAGCACCAGAGCCGCCTCGACCGCGTCCTGCAGGCCCGGTGAGGTGACGAGTGTGTACGGTCGCCCCGCTATCAGCGCGCTCTTCAAGAGGCCACCCACATCGTCTGGCAGCGCTCGCAGGACCACCAGCGGCACAAATAGATCCCGCCCGGTCTGGCATACCGCAACAAAGCCGTCTGTCGTGCCCGTGGGGCCACGATGCAGCGTGAGCTTTACCCGTCGCGCATCGTGCCACAGCGCATAGTAGGCCGTCATTGCATCCGCAGGATCTGCCGGAGCGAGAAGCGAGCGGATCAGCTCTCGCTTGTAGGAGATGGCTCCCGACGACGGGCCCTCGTGCTGGGCCTTCCCGGCTGAAGGATCGCTCACTTGGCGAATGTACCCAGGATGTGCCCATAGTACAGGCGGTGATAGTCCCCCCGCGGATACGAGCGACGCGCGACGTCCGGCACGAGATTCGCCGGGATCACGTCGTTGCTGTGCACCACCTTGCATTCGTACACTAGCGGGCACTCGTCGAGAACCAGCGCCTCTACCTTCTGCCCCATTGAGGTTGGGACCTCTGCCAGCTTGTTCACATCCCGCCCGCTCTTGGTCCCGCACATGTTCACGTAGGATCTCATCTCCCGCGTGGGCACGTTGACCGTGAATGCCTGCGATGCCTCGATGAACTGGTAGGTGTAGCGTGACGGGCGCACCAACACGACCATCACCGGCAGGCCCCAGATGACGCCGACGCTCGCCCAGCCGATCGTCATCACGTTCGATGAGCCATCCTCGCGCGTCGAGGCCAGCAGTATCCCACCATTGGCCAGCATCTCTAGCGTTGTGTCGAGTTGATGGGTATAGGGCACTTCCCTGAATGCCATGCGCTCTCCCTCCTGAGGGGTAAGGACAAACGGCGCAGCCAGCGCTGCGCACGGATTGTACCACGTCCTATGGGAAAAGACAATCACCGGGCACGCCAGCGCTCCGAACTACCCTTGGACAGGGCGCAATGCGATTTGCGCTTTCTGGCGTTTCGTGCTACCATAGCTACGTGCCCTACTGTGTTAGTGATGCGCTATTGACGTTTTGAGCCAACACCTACTATCATGGGGGCTGCGCTCTTTTAGGGAACACAGTGGTCCTTCGGGCCGCTGGTTCTACAGGCAAGCCCCCACCTGCGAAAGCAGGTTCAAAACCAATCCGCACACGGCATGGTAGGGCTCCCTACGTGTCCCACCCGCCTTTTTCACTCCAGCCTGCCCTGTTCATTGCCATGGTATTCGCCTCTGTATCCCGTCCTCAGCCACAATGGCGAAAACTCGTCCCCCTCTTTGACCGAAAATCCTAGTTTTTCCTTGACAAGCGATCTCGCATATGGTATCCTCTCCCACGAGTATGCCACGTGCCGGTCCAAGCAGGAGGTTGTATGCTGCGAGAGCGGGTAGCCGAAGACATCTATGTCTTTACGAGCGAGCTGTACCTGCAAGCAACTGCAAGCGCTATCTTGACCCCCGAAGGGTCGGTGATCATCGATACACTGCCCTTCCCCCAGGAGACAAGGGAAATGCTGCGTTTCGTCAACAGACGCAGCCAGGCCCCAATTCGCTATCTTGTCCTTACCCACTTTCAGCCCGATCATAGCTATGGCGCCTGCCTGATCGATGGCGAACTGGTGGCCCACGAGCGATGCCGTCGCATCCTCGAGAAGCACGGCGATCAGCTCCTCGAAGAGGACCGGCTGCAGAACCCCGAACTGTGTGAGGTGAGCATTCGCCTTCCCGAAATGGTATTCGACCGGGGCAGCCTGACGCTCCACGTCGGCCAAAAGACCATCACGCTGATGCACACACCGGGCAACACCAGCGATGGCGTCTCTGCGTATGTCAAGGAAGACAAGGTTCTCTTTGCAGGCGATCTGGTGATGCCGGTCCCCTTTATCGTCAACGGTGACCACGAGGTCATGCGCCAATCGCTGCGCAAGATTCAAGAGCTGCAGTTGGATAACATCGTGCAGGGCCACGGAGACGTTCTCTTGCGTGGCGAGATTCCCGAAGCCATCGACACCAGCATTCGCTACCTCGACACGATCGAAAAAGAGGTGTGGAGGCGCGTCGAGCGGGGGATCCCCAAGGGTAATCTGCGCCGATTGTCCATCGAGCGCTGCCACAAGTCACGTATCCCGCTGAACGGCCTTGCTGAGGAGTTGCATCAGGCGAACCTCGCGCATCTCTACGACGTCGTGCTCGGCCAGGCACAACAGACTCTGAATGGTGCAGCGATCCTGAGCGAGTGATCCCTGTCCAGCGAATACTGAGTGGCCCGCCTGCTCTGGCGGGCCGCTTTCGTATGCCTCACGTGCGGCGACTGGCGCAATTTGACAACCGGGCGCGTGCCTCGTACACTTGGCCGCACCGGTCCGGGAGGGGGTCGTGGATCAGCCAAGACTAACGCGCGAAGAAAAAGGTATGCTTCACGGCGCGCAGGGTCCCGCCGTGAAACGAGCCATGGAAATCGTGGTGGCCCTCGGCAAGATCTATGGCGCACCGCACCTCGTGCTTGTGGGAAGCGTCCAGGTATCGGGCGTAAGCTTCAAGAACCTCGGCGAGGCCGGTCTGGCCTTCCTGCAGGAGTGGGCCGACCAGGGCGCACAGGTACGTGTACCTACCACACTGAACCCGGCAGGGATCGATACCGTGCGCTGGAGCATCCTCGGCTTCGACGAGCGGTTCGCGCGCCAACAAGGCCGCGTCATCGAGGCCTATGCTCGAATGGGTATCCAGACAACGTGTACCTGCACGCCCTATCTGGTAGGAAACCTACCCTCCTTTGGCGAGCACATCGCCTGGGCCGAGTCATCGGCGGTCTGTTTCGCCAACTCGGTGCTGGGTGCGCGCACGAACCGCGAGGGCGGGCCCAGCGCGTTGGCGGCAGCCATCTGCGGTCGCACCGCAGCCTACGGCTTTCACCTCGACCCGGGTCGGCGCGCTCGATTTCACGTGGACGTTAGGTGCCCGCTGCACACGCTTTCCGACTGGGGAGTACTGGGCTACATCGTCGGACGCCAGGTGCGTAACGCCGTGCCCTATTTTGATCTGGGCGACCAACGGTGCGCCCCTCCCGAACCGGATACGCTCGGCAGCGATCTCTGTGCCGACCAGCTCAAGGCGCTGGGAGCAGGTCTGGCAGCCAGTGGCGCGGTGGCTCTCTATCACGTGCGCGGCGTCACGCCGGAGGCGCGGCAAGGAGACGTGCTGGCTGACGATGCACAGCGGCTCGTTGTTGACGATCTCGCGGATGGCTATCAGGCGCTCAATCGCGGGACCTGCCGTGTGGATCTGGTCAGTGTGGGCTGCCCGCACGCCTCCCCGCGGGAACTCGAGCAGATCGCTCGTGCCGTGTCGGGCCAGCACCTGCAAGCCGCCCTGTGGGTGACGACGGCCCGTGAGACGCGGGAGCGCATGCCGCACGCGGTGTTTGCCATCGAGGATGCTGGCGGACAGGTCGTTGCGGACACCTGCATGATCGTCGCGCCGATAGAGGAGCTCGGGTTCCGGGTGCTGGCGACGAATTCGGCCAAGATGGCGACCTATGCCCCCTCACACTCTGGCGTGCAAGTGCGGTTCGGGAACCTTGAGCAATGCGTCGAAGCAGCCATCACTGGCCTATGGCCCGCGGTCGCAGCTAACGCGGAAAGGCACCCCAGATGAGACCACGCGAGGTCCTGATCCTCACGCTCTTGCTCTGCATCCTTTCTGCCGTGGTAGGTGCGGCCGTGCTATTCTACGTGTACGTCTGGCGGCAGCCCACCGTGGTACAGGTACCCACAGCCGCCGAGGGGATACAGGTGACCTTCCCCGCGACGCCAGATGGCCAGGCATCCCCGACCCTCGAGCCACTTCCCGCCTTGGTGACGCCTACCCGAACTGAAACGCCGCCACCTACCCCTTCACCGGTGGTGACGGCCGCGCCGACGCCTACCTCGAGCCTGACGCCAAGCCCGCCATTCGGCCTGACACCCAGCTCGACGCCCTCCCCGCTACCTGCAGCGCAGCTCGCCGACGCGTATCTTGCCAAGCGATACGGCGACTATCGCCTTGCCCGGACCGAGTTTCGCTCCGTGCTGGATACTTCCGAGGACGAAGAGACGCAGCAGGAAGCGCTCTATCAGCTTGGGGTATGTGCGCTGCTCGATCAGGAATATGCGGCTGCCGAGGCCCTCCTCGGGCAATTCCTCACCGAGAACGAAAGTGATCCCAGGGCGGTAGCCGCCAAGTACCATCTCGCTCGGGCGCTCGACGGACTGGGACGGCACGGAGAAGCACGCGAGCGCTACCTTGCCTATCTGGAGCAACAGGACGTGCTTACCGACGTCGTTTATACGCAGATCGCGGAAGATGCGGTGCTGGAAGGCAACTACCAAACGGCGACAGAAGCGTACGGACGGGCCGTGGAATCAGCGCCTGATCTTTCCCAGCAGTATGACCTGCGCGAGAAACTGGGGCTTGCCTACGCGAACTGGGGTCGCTACGACCAAGCGGTAGAATCGCTGCAAAGCATCACTGACGACTCGCAGAACACGTTCCGTCTGGCCCGCATCTGGTATCTGATCGGCCAGATCGACCGCCAAGCCGGCCGCGAGAGCGAAGCGATTGATGCGTTTTCGCAGGCCGTGTATGGCGATCCGCAGGCCGGCTATGCGCACGCGGCCTTGGTGGCACTGGTAGAGTCCCTCGTCGAGGTGGACGAGTTCCAGCGCGGCCTGATCGACTACTATGCTGGCAGTTACGCTGCTGCAGCGGCGGCTTTTGGCAGCTACATTGAGGATACACCCGAATACGACAGCGATGCACTCTACTATATCGCCTTATCCTACTTGGCGGACGGCTACCCTGAGCGGGCCGTGCAAGAGTGTGACGAGGCACTGGGCGCCTTTCCCGAGACCATCCCGCATTGGGGAGACCTGTGGCTGACCCGCGCCCGTGCCTTTGCCGCTCAGGGCCGCACCTCCGACGCTGTCGCCGCCTATCTTGCCTTTGCCGACGAGAACCGCGATCACGTCCAAGCTCCCGATGCTCTCTGGGAAGCGGCAAAGCTTTTGGAAAAAGATGCACAGCTTGCAGAGGCGGCCGACGTCTATACCTCGCTTGCCGACCGTCACGTCAATGACCAGCGCGCCCCGACGGCCCGGTTCCGCGCCGGGATCGCCCGTTATCGAGTCGACGACCTCGATGGCGCGCTCGTGGCATGGCGTGAGCTGACCAATGGCTACCCCAGCAATGCACAGGCTCTGGGCGGGCGCTACTGGATCGGTAAGGTGTTATGGGCCGAGGGAAACGAGCAGCAGGCACGAGAAACACTCCAGCTCCTGGCAGACGAGCACCCCTACGACTACTATGGGCTTCGCGCCGCACAACTGTTGGCGAGTAGCGGCCGGCCACCGGATTGGCCGGGATCCCCTCAGGGCCTCCACCTTACCGCGGAGGGAACGGCTTTGCAGGAAGAGGCCGAGGCGTGGTTGCACGAATGGAGTGGTACGGAGCCAGGAGCGGACCTGGCTGCCGTGCGTGAGGATCTATCCGCAGACCTCCACTTTCGCAGGGCGATAGCGTTTGCGGCTCTGGAAAGGCGCGGCGAGGCGGGAGATGAAATCGAGACGCTGCGCGCCGAGTATGGCCAGGACCCGGTTGCCCTCTACCAGATCGCGCTGGTGAGCCGTGACTTGGGACTCTATGCACCCGCAATACGAGCAGCGATGGGCGTGACGCTCCTGGCCCCAGAGGAGTCCGTGTTCGAGATGCCTCTTTTCATCCAGCAGCTTCTCTACCCTACCTACTTCCCCGACCTGGTAGCAGAAGAGAGCCGCGCTTATGACCTTGACCCGCTGCTGATGTTCGCACTGATCCGCCAGGAGAGTCTCTTCGATGACCAGATCGCATCGTGGGCGGGAGCTGTTGGCTTGACCCAGATCATGCCGAGTACAGGTCAATGGATCGCAGAGATGATGCCCTGGCCCGCATATACAGAGCGTGACCTCGAGCGCGCCTACCTGAACGCCAAGTTCGGCGCATGGTTCATGTCACGCATTCTCGACATGACCGAAGGCAACGTTGCTGCGGCGCTAGCTGGCTACAACGGCGGGCCGGGCAACGCGCTGCACTGGCTCGAAGCGGCAAAGGGAGACCCCGATCTGTTTGTCGAGATCATCGATCGAGACGAGCCGCAGCGCTATGTGCGTGAAATCTACCGTCACTATGATGTCTATACACAGCTCTACGGTACGGGGCACTGAGCTCGCCGCCCACGTGTCAGATAGCAGCGATCCTGGCTCCCGACAGGTCTCCATCCTGCCTGGCCGCACACAACCCGCTCAGTTCAGGTAGCCCAACCCCCGAAGCCGTTCCTTGAGCTCTTCATCGTCTTTGAGCTGGAGGCGAGCGGCCCTCCATGCTTCCGGGACACGTCCCTGTGCCTCGGAGACAAAGCTCTGCAAGAGTCCGTCCAGCTCCTCGGACAGAGGCCGCTCCTGGTCGATCAGGTTTGCAAGCTCGCCAGGATCGCGGACAACGTCGAACAACTCGTCCGGCTGATCACCAACCGTGATCAGTTTGTGTGCTCCGCGATAGATCGCACGCCTCATCGACCGGCAACGGTAGAGATCGATCGCCTCTGGGTCCGCATTCTGCATCAGCACGATCAGGGTATCCGGGGTAAAGGCGTCGCTGAACACGACGCCCGCCTCTGGATCCGATCCGCTGGCAGCCGTCGCCAGGCTGAGGCCGTGGATGTCGATCGGTGCTCTATCCTCCGCATCGCCGTACACAGACTCTACACCCGCGGCCTCGAGTGCAGTGTGAAAGATGCGCCGCGCGGACACGGGCTGTGTGACCCGCTTGCCTGCCGGGTACAGCTTGGGGTAGCGCACGACCAGCGGCACACGCACCAGGTCGTCGTAGGCCACGAGCGAGTGTCCCACGAAATGGTGGTGGTTCAGTCCCTCGCCGTGATCGGAAGTGACGATCACCATCGTGTTGTCCCGTATCTCGGGATCATCCAGGTAGTGGTACAAGCGGCGAAGCAAATGGTCTTCGTAGGCAACCTCGGCGTCGTAGAGGTCGTTGATTGCCCGGTCCTGCATCTCGGTGAGCGGTTCCCTGAGCGGGACCATCCAGCGATAGTGCTCGTGGTTATAGCGGTCCATGAACGCGCGTGCCTCGTGGTCGTGGCGATACCACGGTGCGAATTTGCGGATAAAGCGCGGCCTTGGACCGTAGGGAAGGTGCGTTTCCATCAGGTTCACGAACGCGAACAGCGGCCGCTGTGACCCCTTGTCGTGGCGGGCCCGCAGGTATCCCAGCAAATCGCGCATAGACTGGATCGTGTTGCCCTTGAAATTCGCATACCGGCGCCACAGCGGCACGATCCATGGGTGGAGGGCGATACGCAGCATGAAGTTGCTGTGCGCGAAACTGTCCTGGATGGGGGAAGTGACCCGTCGAAGGAGCCGCACGACACGCTGCATGATCCGTCCCCACGTGCGCGGTCGCGAATCGGCGATCGGGGGCCGCGATGGAAAGGCTCCCCCATAGTTATAGAACGCCTCAAAGCCCCGATCCAGGTTATTGTCCACCACTCCCAGGAGAGGATTGTTGCAGAAACCCACGGTATCGTACCCTTCGCGGCGAAGAATCTCGGCCAACGTCGGATACTGCTCGCTGTGCTTGTCATAGATCTGGGTCGTGCCGT
This sequence comes from uncultured Anaerolineae bacterium, assembly GCA_964560475.1. Lineage (GTDB taxonomy): Bacteria > Chloroflexota > Anaerolineae > JAFGEY01 > JAFGEY01 > BS750m-G44. Next base: position 42,437 of record CAZLMZ010000002.1, on the reverse strand, counting down.
GCGTCGTGGGGTACTCACCGGTAAAGAACGACGCATGCGCTGGGATCGTCCACTGTGCGGGCGAGATGGCGCGCTCGAACAGCACGCCCGTCCCCGCGAACGTATCGAGGTGTGGTGACGTCTCGCGGTCATAGCCATATGACGACAGTCGATCCGCACGCAACGTGTCTAGCACGATCAGTAGGATATCTGGTTTTCTATTTGTCATTCCTTACTTCTATTTCTAGTCAGATCCGCTTTCTCTGTAGCATCTTTCGTGAGCAATACTGAATCGCTCGCTACGCATACAGGCGCTCCACTGATTCTTTTATGTGTCTCACTTCTCGTTGGATCTGGCCCAGCACTGCGCCGTGGAGTAGTGGCAAGCGAAGGAAGCCCCTTGCCCAGCCGCTCCTGCTGCCGATCAGCAGCGAGAGCCTGGATCCGCCCTCCTCTGCAGAGGTCATCTCGAAGGTACCCTCCACCCCGAGGGGAGGCTGCACCAACGCAAACCCAAAATGATCTTGGCCGACCTCTGTCAGCCGAAAGTGCAGCCCAATATGGACGCCGGCAAACTGCTCTCGCGTCTCGAACAGCGCCCCCTCCTCAGCGAACGATCCCTCAGTGAACGTGAATCCGCCGTGCGTTCCGAACGTGTACCGCTCGGGATGCTCGCCGAGCGACAAGAACCATTCACGTACCTGGTCGGGCGAGACATGGATGCCCGTCGAGGCCTCCAACACGATAGACCTTGGGTCCATGCTACTTTCCGCGTTCTAGCCACGCTGGCACAAGCTGGACAGCCTCTCGACACGAGCAGACGGCCCCGGCTGACATCAGGGATTCTCGCCCCGGTCTCCTGCGCTAGCCCCAAACGTCAGGCTCTCATACATATCGTAATGCACGATTTCGAACAGCGGTTTCCGCGGCGTAACTGGCGGCGTCTCTGCTGGATAGCCAACGGTCAGCAGCCCGACGATCTGCATAGGCTCTGGGATCTGGAGCACATCGGATATCGCGTCCCGGTCGAGACCATCGACCCAGCATGTCCCCAGCCCCAGGGCGTGGGCCTGCAGCATCATCTGCATCCCAGCCATCCCTACCTCTCCTCGGAGGAAACGCTGGCCCATCCGGCTGCCGACTTGGCCGCAGAGCACGATCAGTAGCGGCGCCTCCTCGACGCGCGCGTGCCGAGCCAGGTAGTAGGTCGCGTGTCGAGCCACCTTTTGCCGCATCTCCTCTTCCTGGACCACGATGAATGCCCAGGGCTGCTGGTTATTGGCAGACGGCGCCCACCGCCCAGCCTCGAGGATCTGCTGCAGCGCCTCGTCCGGAACAGGCTTGGGTAGATAGCGCCGCACGCTGCGCCTCGATCGCATCAGATCCAGAAGTGCTTCTGGCGCCACCCGATCTTCTTCAGACATGAGAAGCCCTTTCCTCTCCCTGTGTCGATCCTCGTAAGCTTACACCAGCGGACTGCACCGATCTTTGCAATTCTACAACAAAAGAATGCCCCACGCAAGCGCTCACCCACGAAACCGGCTAGCCCAGCCCGAGCCAACCTACAACTGCAGGCGTTGCCCCCGCTGCATCGAGCAGCATCGGGAGGAGCAGTATGCCCAGGCAGTTTGCCCTTCGCGACCCAAAGCAAGGAGCGATGAGGCCGATGCCGGATCCGGCCAGCATCACCAGGATGCCGCGCCCGCCCGTGAGGCCGCCGATCGTGCCGGTGAACGCCACCAGCGCTGCAACAGCAAGCCACCGCAAGGAACGCGATCCAACCAGCCTGCTGGCCCAGCGACCGAATGCCAACGTCAGCAAAGAGGCGACCGCGCCACAGATGGCCATCGCGGCGACAGACAGCCAGTAGGTCCGCTCTGAACCCGGCGTGTATCCCGGTGCCAGCATGGACGCCATCCCCCCCCTCGTCAAGGGCGGGCCGGGCGCCAGGAACAACAAGAGCGCGCCGGCATAGTACACCATCTTTGTTGCGCCCTGCGCGATCAGGAACGCTCGCTCATCGCGCTGGGCGGTCGCGTGCCCGGCGATGAGTCCACCTAGGCTGCCTGTGACCGCCGGCAGGTAGGTAGCCACGAGTCCTCCCAGCGTACCGGCTGCGACGCCGCCCAGCGCCAGCGACAGATCGGCGTCTACAGAGCGCGGTACGTGCTGCCTGGGAATCCGTCCTCCCGCGATCAAGTTCTGTAAGAGCCAGGGCACGGCAAAGAGGCCGACGAAAGCTGGCACCAACCCCTGGTACGACAGCGCGCGCGGTATCATCGGCCGATAGCTGAGCGCCAGCCCAAGCAGGCCAGAGAGGGCAAAGGTCGCTAGTCCGGCCGCGAGCGGCACCCAGGCCACGAGCAGGCGTGCGAGTGGTGCCGAACCGTGCTCTGGATCTCTTGGCCACTCTGACAAAAGGACGAAAAGCACCAGTGCGCCAACGAGCCAGTGCAAGTGAGGCTGTAGCACGTGGAGCAGCATGCTCGTGACCCGGCCCGCCAGCGGCGCGAGCCCGACCAGCGCCCACAAGCCACCGAGGCAGCCAATCACAGTGAGAGCAAGCGCTTCGTAGCCCCGCCCCTGCAGCAGGTAGCTGTGGCCAGGCGAGACGATCCATGCCGAGCTATCGTCGGGCGCCGAGATCAGGATCGCCGGGATGCCGCTGGCCATTGCATAGCCCACAACCATGCCGACGAAAAGCATCAGCCACGGCTCAGTCATGCTTCCCGAGGTCCGTGCTCGCATCACCAGCAGGATCAGCGCCGCGACGTTGTACACGTGGAGCCCAGGGAGACAAGCAGCCACACACGCGACGCACGTCCCTACAACCGCATAGAGAAGGCACGCAAGCACCTGCACAGCGGCCCTCCTGTCGCCGGCTACCTAGCCAAACACCTCTCTCATCCGCTGGCAGAAGTAGCGCACATTGTCCCACTTGGCATCGGGGGCGATACGGTGGTCGGGGCATGGCAAATAGCCGCCCAGCTCGACCAACGGGACGAGGCGCTCCACCTCTTTGTCAACTGCCGCGCGGTCGTAGGCAAAGACCTTCTTGTTCACCCCGCCGACGCCCAGCAACCCTTTCCCGTACTGCTCCCGCCACGGCGCGATGTTGGCCTCCCACGTGCCAACCTCGATCGGGAACATTGTGTTCACGCCATTCTCAAACCACACCGGGATCAGCTCGTCGATCCGGCCGTCGCTGTCCAGGGAGATCACGTCGATCCCTGCGTTACGAACCAGATCCGTGATGCGCTTATAGTGCGGCCCGACCTTGCGCCGAAACACTGCCGGGTTGATCAGTGGGCCGCTCTTGAACGAGATGTCCTCCCAAAAGTGGGCGAAATCGAACTGGACGCCCGTCTCCAGTGCGGCTTTGGTGCAGCGGTAGCACAGCTTGCCCACTGTGTCGATGATCTCGTCGAACAAGGGCTCGTCATCGACCAGCAGATATGCCGAGCCCACGAGCCCCAGCCAGTTGCGGATCACGCCGTACAGGCTGCCACAATGCAGTCCAAGCGGAACGTCCCACTCGCCCGCCTGCAAATACTCCAGCCCCCCCTCGCGGAAGGGAATCAGCTCCGTACCGGTATTGACGCGCGCATCCAAGAGCCGGTCCTCGGAATACTGCAGGCGAGGGAGATAGATCTCTTCCCAGCTCTTCCGGTCCTTCAGCAGGTGGTCGATCTCTGTTGGAATGCCGGTCGCCCCCTCTTTCTGGAGGATGACAACGCCATCTCCGCCCAAGACCTTCCGCGAGCCATCGGGCAGCTCCTCCACCACCTTTGGCTCGATCGGAGGCCAGAGGCGCGTATGGGGACTGAAGCAGTTGTTCCAATTGAGATCAAAGCCCAGTTCCGCCGCGATTGCGGCATCCGTCGGGTTGCCATCGGACCAACTGGCCGCCTCCTCTACGGTAATGTGTCCCTCATTGGCCCACTTTACCAGGGTCTCGTTCCAATACCCAAAGTGGACCAATGGCAGCCGGTCGTATGGTTCGTAGTGCAGCACAGCGAGAGCGCGGTCTCTGTTGTTCATGAGCCTCCTTACTGTGTGAATGATGGTTGGCGCGCCCTAGATGCGCCTCCCCCTGTATAGCTGAGCCTGCAGTGCGGCGAGCAACTCCCATTGCCCCTGGGCGGCCAGTTCCGCTTGCTCGGGCCACGTCTCCGGATAGGCCAGACGGATCCCTGCCGCCCGTAGGATTCGTTCCAGCTCACCTACCTCGGTTGCAGCCAGTTGAGCGAAGGTCGTGATTCCCTCCTCCGCCAACACTCTGCTGATCTTGGGACCAATGCCCTCGATCTCGGTCATATCGTCGGGCGTATTCTCCTCGCACGGGGCTGCCGGCGTTTCTGCATCGGCCTCACCCTCGTGCCTCGAAAAGTGGGTCGTCACCTCGGTCTCGTTGTCATCGATCGGGATCGTGAACTCGACCGGCGTATTGGCAGCGCGTTCGCGCTGCGCCTGGCAGCGCCGCCACCAGATGACAAAAAGCACCACCCCGGCGATCGGGATCAAGAGCAGCCACCATCGCGGGTACCTGTTCATCTCTCTGTCCTCTCCCGTATCCTCTGCAAGCAAGCCCGCGCCTCCGCTGCTGCCCACACGCTATGGTAGGCACACCACATCCCGTCCAACGCCGGGCGCGAGCTCGAGAGCGCCCTGGTAGGCGCTCACCCTGCCGGCGGCCCGTACAGTGGTGTCGAGAGCGAGGCAGTCTCGTCCGGGAAAATCATCGAGCACGCTCTGCCAGAGCAGCAGGGTTAGCCGCCCACTCCCATCATCGAGCAGGTACTTGGTCCCTTGTGAAAACGGCCACACCTCGATGACTTGGCCCTCAACCACGATCCGCTGCCCGACGTGCTTCTCGCGAAGGTCGCCCATACGCGTCGGCGGCGTGGCCTGTGGCGGCGCCATCCGCACCACTCTTACGTCGCTCAGCACCCCGGGCACCAGCTCAACCGCTTCTTTGTACATCTCGACCAGCCCTGTCGCGCGCACGACGCTACCAAACTGCCAGCTTGCGTCGCCATAGGCTGCTGCAAACGGCTCCTTGGGCAGCCACAGCGCCAGCGAACCCGACCCATCGTCAACCAGGCACCGCTGGCCCGAATCGTACAGGACGAGATCGGTCAGCGTGCCCTCGATCGTCACCTGCCTCCCAGACAAACCCGGCAAGACGGCGCCTGTCTGGAGGACAGTCTGTGCTGGCAGAGCAGGCGTCTCTGCTCTGGCAGGCGTCTCTGCCCTGGCAGGCGTCTCTGCCCCAGCAGACGTCTGCGTAGGCACCGCTTGGGTGCTCGTGACTACCAGCGCCGGCTCTTTCACCGACGCCGTCGGCTCTGCTTGCGCGAGCACCTCCACCCCGGTCACGACCACGTCATCGGCGTGCTGCGGCACGAGCTCGATCGTGCCTTCGTACAGGTTGACGGTGCCGCTCACCGAGACCCAGGCGCCTGGCACGAGTTGCGCCGCAGCCGGGCACGCCTCGAGCCAACCGCTCCACGCCAACAGATAGCCCTCCGCGCCCTCGTCGCGCAGCCGAAAGCGAACTCCCGATGGAGAGGGAACGCTGTACACGATCTGCGCCTTCACCCTCACTGTCTCGCCCAGATGCGTCCTGTCGATCTGGCCGAGACGCAGCAGCGGCACTGCCTCCGTGGCTTGACCCACCCGAACCAAGTCGCCTGGAATCTCTGGCACGACCTCCAACTGCCCGCGATACTCGGCTACGCGCCCATAGACGTCCAGCAGTGCCCCCTCCTCCAGGTGCCCAACGTCCTCTCGCTCGGCGATGACGTCCTGCCACAGAATGACGACCAACCTGCCACTGCCATCGTCGACCAACAGCTTCAGCCCCGACTGCAGAGACGTCACTGCAACGATCTCTGCCTGGAGCCGCACTAGCTGGCCCAGGTCCTGGCGCTCGATCTCGGCAATCCGCCTGTGCGGCGCGACCTCCACCGGCACAGGGAGGCGCTCGATGGTTGCAGTGGCATCCAGAGCGAGCTGCAGCTCGTCCTGGTAGCTGGCTACTGCACCGCACAACTCGACCTGATCCCCAGGCTCGAGCGACAGCACCGCACTGTGTACAGCGGCGAACGCTCGATCCGCCACCACATCCATCTGGCCCGTCCGATCACGGAGCAACAAGACGACCAGCCCCTCATACGGAACGCGCACGCTCCGCACCTGCCCGCGCAGGCATATCCGCCGGTACAGATGCTCCTCGGTCAGCTCGGCAATGGCAGAGACAACCGGTACAGGGCGCTCGATCTGCAGGGCAGACGGCAGCGAGATAACAAGCTGGCTGAAATCAGTGCGGAACCGAAGCGTCCCCTCGACACCCACCCTATCCCCCAACACTGGAACCTGTGGCGCCTCGACCAGGCGATCGCTCACTGGCCGGTATGCCACCGCTCTGATCTCACCCGTGCCATCGTCGAGCCAGAAGGCAAACTGCCCGGATGATGGATCGTACGATGGGTGCCTAGTGATGACTCCGAGCATCCTGACGTACGCCCAATCCATGTCGCTGCCGATGTCAGCGACCCGGACGGTGAGCACATCGGTGCCCCGCGCAACTATCCACACGAGCGCGGTACCGGCCAACGCAGTGAGCAACGAGACATAGCGTACTGCCCGCAGGCTCAAGCGCCTGTACGTCTCTGCTCCGCAGTGCGGGCAGTGTCGCTGTGCCGCCATTGGCCGCCCACAGCTAGGGCAGCGCGCACCCGATGCCGGATCGACAGTACTATGCTGGGACACGAGCACCCCACACGCTCACATCGCGCGCTCTGGGGCCACCCGCGTGGCCCTCAGAAGACCGTTTCCGCGTCCACTTCCCATTCGTCCTGCTCCTGGATCCAGCCGTTCACGAGCCCAGCCTCGTCCAGGGCAGCGATCGCTTCCTCGTATTCCTCAGCCGTGACCTTGCGCCCCAGGGTATCGTCGTTGACGCACCGATACGCCGGGAAATACTGCGACATCAGGCTGACGTGCACCTCCGGAGACAGGTTTGCCGCGATCCAGATCAAGACCTCGCGGCTGCCGGCCAGCCCGTGCGGCAGCACCATGTGCCGGACGATCATCCCGCGCCGCGCAATGCCCTCCCGGTCCCTCTCCAGGCGATCGCCAACCTGGCGAACCATCTCGCGCAGCGCCAGTTGGTTGTGCGACGGATAGTCCGGAAAGCCAGAGAGCGAGCGCCCAACCTTCTCGCTCGCATACTTGGCATCTGGCAGCCAGATATCGATCACGCCCTCCAGCAACCGGAGCGTATCTACTCGCTCGAACCCGCTGCTGTTGTAGAGCAGCGGAATGCAGAGGCCACGCTCGACCGCGATCGGAAGCGCAGCAAGGATCGCTGCCACATAGTGCGTCGGCGTCACGAAATTGATGTTGTGGGCGCCTCGGTCCTGGAGTCTGACCATCATCTGTGCCAACTGCTCCAGGCTTACCTCTCTCCCGACACCAAGCTGGCTGATCGGATAATTCTGGCAAAAGCGACAGCGCCCCGTGCACCCGCTGAAAAAGATCGTCCCCGAGCCGCGCGCGCCGCTGATCGGCGGCTCTTCCCACGCATGCAGGTTTGCGCTGGCTACCACAGGCATAGCTGGCGAACGGCAGCGCCCTCGGTCGCCGTGCAGCCGATCGACGCCGCAGCGGTGCGGGCACAGCTCGCAGTGCGACAGCGAACGCCACGCCTCTTCCGTACGCCGTTCGAGCTCCCCGCTCCGATAGAGCGCAAGGTAGCCGGGGAGCTGCACAGACATCACTTCCCGACCTCGACGATCACCTTCATCACACCGTCCTCCCGCGAAGCGACGAGATCGTACGCCTCTGCCACTCGCTCGAGCGGGTAGTGGTGCGTCACGAGGCTGTCCACATCAATCAGGCCGTCGTTGACCATGGCGATGGCGCGCGGATAGGTGTGCTTCATCCGCCGCACGTACTTGATCGTGAGGCCTTTGCGGCGCACAGTGTGCCCTGGAAAGAGGGCCTGATCCTCGCGAGGGATCCCAATCATGAGCAATTTGGCGCCCTTGCGTACCATGTAGGCAGCCTGAGCGACCGTCTCCTCCGCCCATGCTGCCTCAAATGCCACGTCGACGCCTCGGCCCCCGGTTTGCTCCATGATCCAGGCCACCGGATCCGCCTTGTCGGCCCTGAGCGTACCCTCGGCGCCGAGCTGTTCTGCCATGGCCAACCGTTCCGGAATCAGGTCCGTGGCCCACGCTGCGCGCGCGCCCGAGATGAGCGCCACCTGCAGCGTGAGCAAGCCGACAGGGCCGCTCCCCAGGACCGCGACCGTGTCGCCAGGTCGAAGCTTGGCTAGGCGCACAGCGTGCAGTGCAATGCCTAGCGGCTCCAACATCGCCCCCTGGTCATTGCTTACGCCATCAGGCAGCGGAAAGCACAACTCCGCAGGGTGCACTATGTACTCTTGCAGCGCCCCTGGCGTGGGCGGCGTGCTGCAAAAGAGAATGTTCTCGCACAGGTTTGGGTGCCCCTCTTCACAGAGCTCGCACTTGCCACACGCGATGGCCGGCTCGACGGCGACACGCGTCCCAACGGGCGGCCCCTCCACTCCTGGGCCCAACGCTGCGATACGGGCCGAGAACTCGTGGCCGATGACAAAAGGCTCTGTCACCTTGTCGTCGCCGATCCCGCCGTCAATGTAATAGTGCACACCAGAACCACATACGCCCACCGACAGGACCTGCAGCAGTACCTGCCCGGGTGCTGGCGTTGGTACAGGGACATCGTCGACGCGCATGTCGCGCGGACCATATAGTCGTGCTGCCTTCATATATATCCTCCCTCATGCAGATGGTCACAGTATAGCACAGGATCAGCCAACGCTGCAAAAAGTTGCGGGTGATGATGCCCCATGCTATACTGCAGCCGTCGTCCATACATCGCAGTCTCCCCTGCGGGTCAAGGCGGGCGGAGCGCGGTACCAAGGAGTGCTCTGTGTCCGCCGCACGTGTCCCCAAGCAGCGCCTCGATCTATTGCTGGTCCAGCGCGGCCTTGCCGAGAGCCGCGCGCGTGCCCAGCGCCTGATCATGGCGAACGAGGTGTCGGTCGACGGCGAAAAGGTCGTCAAGCCCGGGACCCGGGTCCGAACGGACGCTGACATCGTCGTGGAGCAGGGATTGCCCTACGTGAGCCGAGGTGGGCTCAAGCTAGAGGCCGCGCTGGAGGCCTTTGGCCTGGTCGTCGACGGTCTGGTCGCCGCCGACGTAGGAGCGTCGACGGGCGGGTTCACAGACTGCCTGCTGCAGCGTGGCGCGCACCGCGTCTACGCCATCGACGTCGGCTATGGCCAACTTGCCTGGAAGCTTCGCCAGGATCCGCGGGTGGTGGTGATGGAACGCACGAACGCCCGCTACCTGGCGGCGCTGCCCGAGCCGGTCGATTTCGCCAGCATCGACGCGTCCTTTATCTCCCTCAAGCTCATCTTGCCACGCGTCCGCGACTGGCTCAAGCCCGACGGCACCATCGTCCCCCTGATCAAGCCGCAGTTCGAAGCTGGCAGGCGCCAGGTGGGCAAGGGAGGCGTGGTGCGCGATCCGGCCGTGCATCGCCAAGTACTCGATGAACTGCTGAGCTGGGCACAGGCCAACGGCCTCTTTGTCTGGGGACTGACCCGCTCTCCACTGCAAGGACCAGCAGGCAATATTGAGTTTCTGGCCTGGTTCAAACTCACGCCACCGCCGGCCACCCTCGACCCCGATCGGGCCATCGCCTCTGCGCTCGGCGATTGACAGGATGCCCGATCGACTGTAGAATGAGAACCGCGGCTCGAAATACGCGTTACCTCCAAGAAAGCTAGCCAATGTCCGAAGTCTGTCCAAAATGCGGTGCTGCCAACCAGCCAGGCAGAAGCACGTGCGCCGTCTGTGGAGCCGAGCTTGAGCTTGCCCTCTACTCTGGGATGTTCGGCCCACCTCAACGACTCAGGTCACGATATGTGGTGCAGCGCCCGGTCAAGGTGGGCAGAAGCATCTCGATCTATCGCGCCGTAGACACGCGCAACAAGAACGCGCCCTGTCTCGTGCACCAGGTAGCGCTAACTTCCCTTGCGCCATACGATCGCGATCGCGTCGAGTACCGGTTTCTCGAAAAGGCCGCCGCCTGGCAAGAATGCCAGCACCCGAACCTCCTGCGGATCCTCGATGCCGACGTGCAGCATCATCGGCTCTATCTCATCACGGACCCGATCGTGGGCATCTCGCTGCGCTCTATCATCCGCGACCGGCAGCAGGACATCGCCGAGCAGACATTGCTCCGCTGGGCTGGACAGTTGTGTGATCTGCTCGACTATTTGCACAACAGGCAGCCGCCGCTCGTCGTCGGCTGCCTCTCGCCGGCATCGATCCACGTCGACGAGTCTGGGCAGTTGCAGTTGATCGAGGTCGGCCTGATCCGGTACAAGCAGTCCGATCTCCTTGGACCAGCCCGTGGCGTCCGTGGGTACGCCGCGCCGGAGCAGCGCGAGGGCCAGGTCTCGCCGCACTCGGACATCTATGCGCTCGGCATGATCCTGTACGAGCTCATGACGCGGCAGGACCCGCGCCGGCGCCCCCTGCCACCCTTGCACAAGTACGCGCACGACTTCTCGGACGAACTCGTGGACGTGGTGGGACAAGCGCAGCGACGCGACCCAGACAAGCGCTACAGCTCGGCAGCAGAGATGCGCCAGGCGCTGCTTGGCAGCGTGAGCGAAGCCGAGGTGCGTCTGCCTCTCTTCCAACTTGCCGAAGGACTGGTGGCGAGTACCGTGCCCGAGTTGGCTCAGCTCTGTACAGCACACTGGGACGACGGGCTACTCGCGCTCATGACCGATCGCATCACGGAATGGCTGGCGGCGGGTGCGGCGGCCCTGCATGCCGAGGGACGAGAGGACGACGCAGCCCTCGTGGAACAGTCTGCCAAGCGGACGCTGCTCGCACGTGAAGAGATCGATCACCGCACAGCGCGCCCGGGAATCACGTCCGCTGCCCGCGAGATCGTGCACAATGCCGCATACGCTTCCTGGCTGCACGATCTGGGCGCAATAGGCATCCAACCTAGCCTCGATGCGCGGCCTGGCCGTTTTGACTTCGGAGTCATCGCCGCCCACATCAAGGCCAAGACCGCGATCCAGGTCCGCAACAAGGGACAGGGGTATCTCGCCGGGCACGTGGAAAGCCGCGTCCCGTGGATCGTGGTTTCAGAGCCAGAGTTCGGCTGCCGCGCCGGCCAGACCTCTGAGGTACCGATAGAGGCTCTCGGTCGCCGCCTGCCGACGGGTGACTCGACGCTAGCCCAGGCGATCCGGATCTCCAGCAATGGAGGCGAGGCGTGGATCGGCGCGTCAGCATCCTCCTCTCCACCATTGATGAGCGTCGAGCAGCGCGTGCTCGACTTTGGGCCGACAACGCGCGGGGCCTCACGCGTGCGAGAGCTCATCGTCCACAACATCGGTGGGGGGCGCCTGAACGGGCGTGTGACCAGCCGTGCGCCGTGGTTGCGGGTACGGCACCCGGCGTTCAGTTGCCCTGCAGGGGCGTCAGCTCAGATCGCGGTCGAATTGCTCAGCGCCGAACTGCCCAAGGGCGCTGTGCGGATCCGGCGTGCCCTAGCGGTGGATAGCGATAGCGGGCAGGTGCAGCTCGACGTGCAGTGGAGCTGGGCGCGGCCCGCGCTCGAATTGGATTCGACCGGCATCGATTTTGGTTCGGTGCAGCGAGGCGAGCGCGTGGAACGAACGCTGATCCTGTCGAACAGCGGGACGGCCGACCTCGAGGCGCACGGTCGCAGCGAGGTGCCGTGGTTAAGCGTCCGCCCGGCTCAGTTCGTCTGCGCACCCGGTGAGTCGCTCACGCTCTCTATTGCTTGTGACACGGCTGAGTTGCCGGGTGGGAGCACAGTAGAGCCAGCAGCGGTCACGATCGAGGCCAATGCAGGCACCCAGACCATCTCTGCCTCGGTCGAGGTTCTTGCGCCTCAGCTCGTGATTCGGCCCGAGTTCATAGATCTGGGCGATGTGCATGACGGGGACCAGGTCGAAGAGACGATCGTCGTCGGCAACCAGGGCTCCATGGCCTGGGAAGGCGCCGTTCGCTCCGACCTGCCGTGGCTGGCCGTAGAGCCCACCCACGTACGTTGCGAGCCGGGACACTATATCCCGGTCACAGTGATGCTGCGGACGGAAGCGATCGAATCGGGTGGCGACTATGCCGTGGGCAGTGCGATCCAGATTGAGGGAGCTGGAGCGCAACGTGCCGTCGGCATCCACGCTCGCCTGCTGCGCCCAGAACTGGGGATCGGGCGGCACAGCCTGGATCTGGGCCTCATCGGCCGGACAGACATCGCAAGCGTCCCACTCGAGATCGTGAACCGCGGCACGGGCGAGCTGGCATGGGAGATCACGGTCCAGGGAACCTGGATCGAGGTGATCCCATCATCCGGGACGTGCAAAGCCGGCGAAACCTCCACAGTAAAGGTGAACGCCTATGCGCTCGCAGTGGGCAGCGAGAGCGGGCAGGCGTGGCTGACAGTTCACAGCAACGGAGGGCGCGTGGACCTGCCCGCCAGCGTGGCGCTCTCTTCACCCATGCTGGTGGTCGAACCGCTCTCGCTCGAGCTGCACAGCGAGAACCATGCCCCGGCTTCCCAGGTATTGCGCGTCTCGAACAGAGGCGTAGGAAACCTGGAGGGCACCATCGAGTCCCGAGTCCCTTGGCTTACGTGTCGCCCTATGTCGTTTTTGTGCCAGACGGGGGTGTCGGCCCCTATCGAGGTGGAGGCCGTTCCGGAAGAACTACGCGAAGGTACCCACCACGCCCTCGACGCATTGCAGGTCACCAGCAATGCCGGCGCAGAGTCGGTTGAGGCCACCCTGACCCTCGAGCTCACGCCGAGGCTCAAGGTGTCGACCGAAGATCTGCAGATCGACGAGTCCGGAAAATCTACTTTCGAGATCGAGAACGTAGGCGAAGGTACGCTGCGAGTAGAAGTAGTACCCCTGCAGGACTGGATCGCCGTGAACCGTCGAGACTGGACAATCAAGGCAGGAAAAAAGGCCCGTGTTCGGGTCACTGTTTCCGACGTTCCCGCCGAGGGCACGAGCGGCGTAGAGCTTCGCACACCAACCGAGATCAGGCAACTGCTCGTGGGCGGCGGGTAGCACCGGACCTCCTGCGGGTAATCATCGTGAACGAGCAGATCGCAAAGTATCAACAAGGAGACAAAGCACATGCGTACGCCCATTATTGCCGGCAACTGGAAGATGCACAAGACCATCCCGGAAGCGGTTGCACTCGTCAACGCGCTCAAGGGATCGCTCGCAGAGATCGATGCCGTCGACAAGGTCGTCTGCCCGACGGCAGTCTGCCTCTCGGCAGTCAAGCAGGCGATCGGCGATGCTGAGATTGGTCTCGGCGCACAGAACGTATACTTTGAGGAGGAGGGCGCCTACACGGGTGAGATCTCTCCTCGCATGCTGCAGGGGCTCTGCCAGTACGTCATTATCGGGCACTCGGAACGTCGCGGCTACTTTGACGAGACCGACCAGATGGTGAACAAAAAGATCAAGGCTGCGCTTGCGCACGACCTGATCCCCATCGTCTGCGTCGGTGAGACGCTGCAGCTTCGCAAAGCGGGCGAGACGGCCCCCTGGGTTCGGAAGCAGGTCGTCGCCGCGCTGGAAGGTCTCAGCGCAACCCAGGTAGCGGGCATGATCGTTGCCTACGAGCCTATCTGGGCGATTGGTACCGGCGTGCCAGCAACCAGCCAGGACGCCCAGGAGGTCATTGGCGACGTCATCCGGCCTGCAATCGCCGAGCTATACGACACAAGGGTGTCCGAGGCGGTTCGCATCCAGTACGGTGGCAGTGTCAAGCCCGGTAACGCCGCAGAGTTGATGAGCATGCCCGATATCGACGGTGGCCTCGTCGGAGGAGCGAGCCTCAACGCGGACGACTTTGCCGAGATCGTCCGCCTGACTCAGCAGAGCAAGGCCTGAGTACACGTAGGCAAGGAGGAAACGGCTGGCCTACCTCTATATGGTGGTCCTCTTTGCGGCGTTACTGCTGCTCTCAAAGTGGATCACGCGCCACATACAGGGCCTGGGATACCTGCTGTCAGGCGATGGCCGCGTTGCCCTCGTGCTGTACTTCCTGGTCATCTTGCCCGGGGTCCTCGTACACGAGTTGAGCCATGCCGTCGCTGCATTGCTCTTGTGGGTTCCCGTGCGGCGCTTCTCGATCGGCCTTCGCTCCAAGGGCAAAAGCGGTCAGGTGTCGCTGGGCTCGGTAGACATTGCCGACACCGATGCGCTCCGCTCCAGCCTGATCGGCCTGGCGCCACTGATCGCTGGGTGTGGCATCACCTTGCTCATTGGCCGGCACATCGCCAATGTCGAGTCGCTCCCCCTGTTCGGCAGCCCGGGCCTCTGGCGCCAGGTCCGGCTCGCATATCGCACGCCCGACTTTTGGCTGTGGGTATACCTGCTCCTCGCGATCGGCAATGCCATGCTGCCTAGCGCAGCAGACCGCAGCTCGTGGGGCGTAGCACTCGCGTTCGTGGGTTTCATCGGCGCGGCGCTCTATTTCTCGGGCCTGCTGGAAGGTGTATTCGCGACGATCGCCCGCTGGGCAGCCGGTACGGCGAGCTTGCTCAGCTATGCTTTTGCTGCGACAGTCGCCGTCGATCTACTCTTTGCCTTGCTGCTCCTGACGGTGGAGCGAGTACTGGCCCTGCTTGGCCTGGGACGCGTGCAATACAGTTGAGGAGATACGGAGGAAGCATGGTCAAGTTGTCTGGATTCGCTGACGAGATCTCTCCCGATCTCGAGGTTCAGCTCGACACGCTGGATGAACTGCAGATCCGCTTTCTAGAACTGCGTGGTGTATGGGGTAAGAACGTGCTCGACCTGGATGACGAGGAGCTGGGCAAAGTTCAGTCCGAGCTCCGCCAGCGCGGGATCGGCGTCTCGGCCATCGGCTCGCCAATCGGCAAGGTAGACATTCAGTCGGACTTTCAAGCGTACCGCTCGCGGGTACAGCGAGCGATCGATGTGGCGAACCAGCTCGAGTCACCGTACATCCGCATGTTCTCCTTCTACTGCGAGGACCGCGACGCAGACCGCGACGAGGTGATGCGTCGTATGCAGGCCATGGTGGACATGGCGGCAGCGGGTGGCGTCGTGATGCTCCACGAGAACGAAAAGGGGATCTATGGTGAGCAGCCGGACCGCTGCCTGGATCTGCACGAGACCGTTCAGGGGGACAGCTTCCGTGCTACGTTCGACCCCGCGAACTTTGTTCAAGCTGGCGTCAAGCCTTACGATGAAGCCTTCCCCCTGCTCAAACCCTACATTGCCTATTTCCACATCAAGGACGCGGTCATGGCAGATGGGCACGTGGTCCCTGCAGGAAAGGGGAATGGACAGGTTCGGGAGTTGATGGCGGCGGCACAAGAGATGTCGTACGACGGCTACCTTTCGCTGGAGCCGCACCTTCGAGTAGCAGGTCACTCGTCTGGTTTCAGCGGGCCGGAGCTCTTTGCCGTGGCACGCAATGCCCTGTGCGCGATCCTGGACGATCTGGACATCGCATACGAGTGACTGGGCAGCCCACCGGGAAGAGGGTACAGGCGCAGGCCTGTGCTCTCTTCTCGCGCTCCCTCAGCCGTATCTTCAGCCTGTTCTGGTGTGCTCTACCGCCTGCGCGGCGACCTTGCGTATCTCCTGCCGGAGCTGTCGCTTGATCGCATGGTCGTAGATCAGGATCAACTTGGCGTCCCGCTCCACAACGGCGCCATAGCTCAGAAGCGTCTGGCCGCCCTGCGCGATCGCGATGATGTGCAGGTGCTCGCCCTGCAGATTACCCAGCCTCAGTCCGACGAGCTCTGGGAACTCGCGCACGTCGAGCTCGTCTAGCTCGAACCGGCCCCGAGGCAAGCTCACGAGCTCTGATACCGCAGGTTTGCGCACGCGCAGTGCAACAAAAGCCGCTGCCGTATGCGATGTCTGGATCGGGATAATCCCCAGCGAGTCAAGCAGAGGCATGAACTTGGCCTCAAACACACGAGCGTACACGTGCTGTGCTCCCTTGGTCTTGGCATACAGCGCACTCAGTACGTTGGCCTCCGTCTCGCGTGACCCGGCGACAAACGTGTGACAGCGGTCCAAGTCCAGTTGGTCAAGAATGCCCGTATCCGTAAGATCGCCCTCAATCGCGATAATGTCTCCGCCCAGGCTGGCTTCCATGGCTTGCTCCGGATCCGATAGCACGAAATACAACCGCCCGTCTACTTCCTTCTTGAGCAGTTCGGCAAGCTCCCAAGAGAAGGCACTGTAACCGGCGATTACGGCGTTCATAGCCGTCCCTCCTACTCTCGCAGTCCCCGGATCAGGTATAGCAGCGGGAAAATCTCCATCCGCCCGATGAGCATGTGACCGATAAGCTGCAGCTTGAGCAACGGGTGCATACCATAGAACGATGCTTCGGGTATCACATTCAGGCCGACGTTTCCCTGGGCAGAGAACACGGTAAAGAGCGCATGCAGCGTACGATGCCCAAACAGCATGAAGGTCAGGCTACCAGCTAGTCCCAGGGCCAGGTAGAGCAGGGCATACGCCGTGACTTCGATCACCGTCCGCCCGTGGATTCGATTATTGCCCATCATGATCGGCAGCACTGCTTGTGCTGGGTAGAACGGCCGCCTGATCTCACGTCCAATGACCTGGCCGATGATCATCAGGCGCCATAGTTTCAGCGCACCCGTAGTTGAGCCGTACGCCGCGCCACTGATCATCAGGAACATGAGGGTAAACACCCAGACGTCGGGCGCCTGGCTTAGTGATAGCGTCGTGCCGGCGCCGCACGTCGAGATGGCAGAGATCGTGTAGAACACACTGGGCAGTGCCCCGCCTGCCACAGATCCCTCGGTGAGCCACTGCTCCAGAACCAGGAGGCCAGACACGACCGGGACGATGACGAGCAGTGCACGTACCTCTGGGTTGCGGAAGAACTTGCGCACATCACCGCTCAACAACGCCTGATGACTGCTAAAGCTGATTCCGCCAAACAGCATTAGCACCATCGCTGCTACCGACGGAAGCACACCATACCACCCCACACCAACGCTGTTCGTAGAGAACCCGCCCGTCGACAGGAACGTGATCGCTTGCATGAACGCGTCGAAAGGTGGGAGCCCAGACGCCCACAGCGCAAGGAAACCTGCCACGGTATAGCCCACATAGATCAGGATGATCGTGCGACCCAGTCTCCAGACATTGGCAGTAAAGTCCTCAAACCGCCCCTCTGCCTGAAAGAGGCTCTGGGCAGCGCGAGAGGAAGGGCCATAGAGAAAGAGCATCAGGATCACGATCCCCAGGCCGCTTGCCCACTGCATCAGGACGCGAAAGATCCCCAGGGAAAGCGGCAGTGCTTGCGGTTCTGGGACCATCGAGAGGCCAGTGTCCGTCCATCCTGAGAAAGACTCAAACAAGGCATCGACCACGCCCATACGGTGCGCAAGGAACGGCACCGCGGACAACAGCGATACCGCTATCCATATCAACGCAAGAGCCATCGCTGCGTGACGCTTCTGCACGCCCTCAGAGGTCGTTCGGCGCTGTATGAGCCACGAGGCCGGAAGAAGCACAACGGCCTCGATGCCAAAGGCGGTCGCCTGGCTGGACTCTGCCGCGACCAATGCGACGGTAAGTGGAACCAGCAGGTAGAATCCATACGCCTGCAGGACATCGGCGACGAGCCGTATGATAATCGTTGCGTCGCGTTTGCGCATAGTGTGTGTCCTAATTATATGCGCTTCCACTTGCATGTCCAATCAACATGGCAGTATCGTGCGACATCGTTGAACTAACCAGGGACTCGACTTGACATTGGGACCGTTCTACAGTACATTGTGGTTACCATCACTCGCCCCAGGATGCGCGCCGTCGGCGTCGTTTGTCCGCTACGATGCCTCACCCAGGAGGCACGCCGGGAAGCGCGATGCGGGCGACATGGTTGGTTGATCCCAATCAGCGTGCTCGACTCCGTGCGAGGTGAACATGGCAAAGCTGCCAACGGGACGAAAACTGCCGGGGAAGCTCCTTGTTGTTGAGGGCATCGATGGCTCGGGCAAGAGCACACAACTTGACCTGCTTCGCAAGTGGCTGGTTGGCGAAGGATACTGTGTCGCCTTCAGCGAGTGGAACTCTTCTCCCATCGTTGGTTCCACGACCCGCCGTGGCAAAAAGAAAAAACTGCTCTCACCGACCACCTTCAGCCTGATCCACGCTGCCGATCTCGCGGACCGCGTGGAGAGACAAATGCTCCCCGCACTCAAGGCCGGGGCGATCGTGCTCGCCGACCGCTACATCTATACGGCCTTTGCGCGCGACATCGCTCGCGGCGTGAATCCCGATTGGGTTCGAGGCAACTATGCCTTTGCCCCCCGACCAACGGTTGCCCTCTACTTCCGTGTACCACTCGAGGAATCGATCCGGCGCATCATGAGTGGGAGGCCCAGGCTCAAGTACTATGAAGCGGGGCTCGATCTCGGCTTGAGCGGCGATCCGCTTCGCAGCTTTGAGCTTTTTCAGGAGCGGATCGTCTCCGAATACGAAAAGATGATCGACGAGTTCGGTCTGACCGTGATCGATGCCACACTACCACTGACCGAGCAGCAAGAGATGGTCCGTGAGATCGTCGCGCCTCACCTTCAGGGCGTGCTCAAGGCGGAACGTAGCGCGTGGCGCGAGGTGCTGGGCAAGGAGCAGCTCTATGGGCGCTACCTGCCCGAGATTGGTCTAGAACAGAGGCAGAAATGACCAAGGTCGCGTTCTATGGGCACGGGCTTCCGAACGTCCATAAGGGCGACCTGCCGGGCAAGCTGATCGTCCTGGAGGGCACAGACGGCGTAGGGCGATCGACACAGGTGGCCCTGCTGCGCGAATGGCTCGAATCGAGCGGCTATGCGGTCGCATCGAGCGGGCTCAAGCGCTCTGGCCTGGCAGGAAAGGGGATCTCGCTCGCCCAAGAGGGCCACTACCTTGGCGATCTGACCAGTTGCCTGTTCTATGCTTCCGACCTGGCGGACCGCCTGGAGCGAGAGATCATCCCGGCACTGCGAGCAGGATTCGTCGTCTTGACCGATCGCTACATCTACTCGCTCCTGGCGCGGGCGCTCGTCAGGGGAGTAAACCGCAAGTGGGTCCGCAGTGTGTACGGTTTTGCGCTCGTGCCGGACAAGGTCTTTTACCTGCGCGCGGGCCTCGATCACCTGATTCCGCGCGTGCTCAACGCGCGCGGTTTCAACTACTGGGAAGCCGGCATGGATTTCTTGCCACAGCGTGACTACTATGACAGCTATGTCGAGTACCAGTCACGGATCCTCGATCAGTTCGACGCGATGTCGAGCGAGTATGGTTTCCATCTCGTCGATGCTAACCGCAGCGTACATACCGTGTTCACCGAGCTCAAGCGCGGCATCGACAAGCTGGTCCGGGGGATGAAACCCGCCTCTCCCGAGATACTCGGGGACGAATAGATGGTGGATGTACTCGGGCCGCGGCCTGCAGCCGATGTTCGGAGTACGTAGAGATGGCGGCGATCAAGGTTACAGACACGATCGCGATCGACGAGAACGAGATCGCCTACGACTTTGTACAGGCATCAGGTCCCGGGGGACAGAACGTCAACAAGGTAGCCACGGCAGTACAACTGCGCTTTGACGTGCGGCAGTCGCCTTCGCTTCCCCCCGATGTACGGGAGAGACTGGAACATCTGGCAGGCAGCCGGCTGACGCAGGACGGCGTCCTCATTCTGAATGCGCAGCGCTTCCGCAGCCAGGAACGCAACCGTCGCGACGCGCTCGCACGCCTGGTCGAGCTGATTCGCCAGGCGGCACGTAAACCCAAGCGCCGCCGCAGGACCAAGCCCACAGCCACCTCCCGACGCCGTCGGCTCGAAAACAAGCGGCATCGCGCACAAATCAAGAAATCGCGGCGCCCTGTGAGGCGCGACGACGAGTAGATACCTGCCGCCGGCAGGTCAGGCTCTACCAGCGCCCTACCTTGTGCCCCGACCTACCTTCCTGCACCCTTGCCAGGATGAGCAGCCCGCCCAGACAGCGAGCGCTGCCACGGTGATGAGCGTGACGACAAGCCCGAGCTGCCACGAGAGCGGCCGGTACACCATTCTCACCTGGTGGTCACCTGCCGGAACGGCCACGGCTCGAAAGGTATAGTTCGCCTGCAGGACGGGCCGTGCCTCCCCATCTACGTAGGCTCTCCAACCCGGCATCCACATCTCGCTGACAAAGAGGTACCCTGCAGAAGTCGTCGAAACGCGGAAAGTCCAATCGTTCGGGCCGCGATCCGTCACTACCACCTCACCCTCTTGTGCCCCGGAGGCACTCTGCGGCGCCGCCGTGGTGCTCTCCTGCTTGAGAACGATCTCAGTGCGTGGGTCAAACCCCTCAGCCCTCGCCTTGTTCAGTGCGCTGATATCCCCTCCCGCGCGGACGACGTCATACACCATATACGCCCGCGGCAGGTACCTCGTGTTGAGGTAGATGAGATCTTCTCCCTGTTCGAACGCCAGTTGAAAGTAGTCAGGAACAGCAGTATCCTGGTTCGCAATCAAGTACTTGACATTGTACAGGTCATAGAACGGATCCGTGCGTTGGATACCGACCCACGTGAGCACGTCGTAGGCGCCCAGGCGAAGGGGATTCCAGATGCCGCCCAGATCATCCATTTCGTAGAGCAGCGCCCAGTCCGGTGCCCAACGACCTGTGGCCTCGGCTGCTACTTCTACACGAAATACTTCTGGATCGGCGCTCAGGTACGCGATCGCCTCCTCGTGCCGGTAGCCGGTCAATGGATCGTTCGGCTCGACCTCCACGTAAGCCCCCATGCTGATCAAGTCGAGGGCAATCACAGCCCCCGTCATGATGCCCAGCATCCCTGTGGGCACAGCTCGCCGCTCGCGCATAAAAAGGATCACGACCCCTGCGCTTAGCAATAGCAGAAACACGATCACACTTGCCAACGACGCAATCTGCTGCGCAAACACGTCCTCAGGCACCTGCATGCGCGACGCGAGCACTGCATGCCCGAGAACCGGAAGGGCGAACAGCGCGAGCGCCAGGGCGACCCATTGTCCCCCCGCTCTCAAGGCGCGGAGCGTACGCCGTTCGCTCCTGCGGAGGGGGCAAAGCAGCAGATCCAGGCCCTGCGCAGCCAGGATGGATATGGACAGGTCGAATAGAAAGATGGCACGTGCTGGTACGCGCAACTGGCGGAAGAGTGGGACGAGGGCATAGCTCAACCCGTGCACGATCGTGTTCGGGCCCAGCGCCATCAGCAATCCAAAGGTACCGAGCAAGACCCAGAAACGTGCCATTGGCGAACGCTTCCACCCGAGCACTATGCCTACACAAGCCAACAGCAGCGGTACCACGCCCACGTAGCCCACTTCTGTGCGGGACCACGGTCCCCAGAAGGTTCCGGTACCGCGCCCAAAGAACCCTGGCGCCAATATGCCGACCAGCCCGGCCGGAGGGATAGAGAACGCAGCCGCCTCAGGGTAGCTCATCGAGGCACGCACCGTATACTTGTTCATGTCGAGCGCCGGGATCAGCGCCAGGGCAGCGATGCCAAATCCAACGGCGCTCGCCAGGAAGAGCTGGCCAATCGGGCGCAAGCGCGCGCGCCACCCGCCAGCATGGATCGCTGCGTCATAGGCCGCGAGCAGGCTGATCGCGAGGCCTACGTACAATGTCATCTGCGCGTGACCGGCAAGCGCCGCTGTACCGAGGACGATCCCTGTCCCAACCGACCACCCGGCGCTCTTGTGCACCAACGCGCGCCTGAAGCAGAGCAAGGCGAGCGGCAGCCACGCAGCGGTGGCGACGATGTTCAGGTTGCCCGGGTGGACGACGAACAGGTCGCTGAGCATGTAGGCGATCGCTCCCACCGCTGCCGGGATGCGCCCTACCTTGCGCGTCGTGTCGCCGGCAATGGCCTCGCGTTCTGCAGCTACACGAAGTGAAGGCAGGTCGCGCAACAGCAGGTAAGCCAGCACGCCTGCCAGGAACACGTGGAATACCGACATGAGCTCTACGGCCTGGTAGGTCAGCTCTGGCACGAGCGCGAAAAAGAGCAGGTTGATCGGGTAAAAGAGTCCGGATTGGTTGTCGGCCACGAAGGGCATGCCGAGGTAGAGATGTGGGTTCCACAACGGCACGATGCCGCGGCGGATCCATCGCGCCGCAAAGGTATAGATAGGGTAGATAAAGGAGGCGAGATCCCCGCCGCCCTTTGGGATCCAACTCTCGGTGAACAGGAGTGGCCAGTAGAACGCAATGACGCATCCAAGGATCGCGCCAATGGCGAGGAGGTCACGGTGCCAATCGTGCGCCAGTCTGCCCTGTCTGTGGAGCAGCGCCAACACGGTATAGAGCGTCGCTCCGGCCAGCAGGACGACTGCCAGGCCCGGCAACCCTAGCACCCGGACATACTTTCTCTGCTCACGAGCCACTCCAGACGAGCTTCATCCCAATCAACGTCACAGCCACTCCCAGGATCGCCCCGGCCAATACTTGCAGTGGAGTGTGTCCCAGCAGCTCTCTCAGCCGCTCTTCACTGATCGGATGCCCCTGGAAAAGCTCGTCGACGATCTGGTTCAGGACTGCGGCCTGGTGACCTGCTGCGCGGCGCACGCCGGCTGCGTCGTACATAACTACCCCTGCGATGCCAACAGCCAGGGCAAAGAGTGGTGAGTCGATCCCTTCCCTGATCGCGATCCCGACGGTGATGGAGCTGATGATCGCCGTGTGTGAGCTGGGCATCCCACCTGCTGAGAACAACATGCGCCAGTTGAGTCGATGCTCGCGGACGGACGACGTCGCAACCTTGAGCACCTGCGCCATGCCCCAACAGATCAACCCATAGACAAGTGCGGGGTTCTGCAGAACCTCGTTCATGTGAGTCCTACGGCATCTCCTCCGAGCTGCGTCACGCGCAGCTCGGCTCGATCTAGCAGCTCCTGGCAGTGCCGCGCTAACGCCTGGCCACGCTCGTAGAGCAGGATCGTGTCCTCAAGTGCAAGCTCGCCCGTCTCGAGGCGCTCTACCGTCTCCTGCAAGGCGGTAAACGACTGCTCGAACGTCATCTCCTCCACGGTCACAGCGCCAACCTCCTCACCGATTCTCGACACGGGCCCCAAAGCTCCCATCCGCGACCCGGATCGTAACGCGATCGCCGCTTGCTACCTGCGACGTGCTGCGCACGATCGCTCCTCTCGCTGTGCGGGCGATCGCGTACCCGCGCCGCAGCGTCGCTTCCGGATCCAGGCCAGCCAGGCGTACGGCCAGGCCCGACGCCCTCTCACGCAGCAGCGTCAGGCGATGCAATGACGCGCGTTCGATGCGCTGCTGCAGCCCGTCCACGCGCTGCCGGTCTTGCACCAGGCGCGCCATCGGCGTGAGCCGCTCGAACGCTCGCCGGACGTGATCGACCGCCATCCGCGTTTCCCGGATCCGCGTCAGGGCCGCTTCCGTCGTTGCTGTCACGCTGCCGGCGATCCACATCTTGAGTTCCGCCTGGTCGGGCACTGCCAGCTCGGCGGCCGCCGAAGGCGTCGGAGCCCTGACGTCGGCCACCAGGTCGGCGATAGTATAGTCGGTCTCGTGCCCCACTCCGGTTACCACGGGCACCGGTGAGCGATACACGACCCGCGCGACCTGTTCGTCGTTGAACGCCCACAGGTCCTCGATCGAGCCCCCACCGCGCCCCAGGATGATCAGGTCCGCGTCGGCGCCGCGGTAGAGAGACTCCAGTGCGGCGACAATCTGTGCTGGAGCTTGCTCTCCCTGCACCAGCGTCGGCGACAGGATGACTTCTGCTAGAGGCCACCGGCGAGCTATGACGTTGAGGATGTCGCGCAGCGCCGCACCGGTTGGTGATGTGACAACGCCGATTCGCTGCGGGAACGGTGGTAGCGCCCGTTTTCGTTCCACAGCAAAGAGGCCCTCTTGGGCAAGGCGTGCCTTGAGCGCCTCGAACTGCGCATAAAGTGCGCCGCGTCCTCTCGGCTCGATGTACTCTACGTAGAACTGGTATTGACCCTGTGGCTCGTACAGTGATACCCGGCCGTGGGCGAGGACCGCCTGGCCGTCCTGCGGCTCGAAACTCAGCCGGCTGGCGAGTGAGCGCCAGACGACGGCACGCATGGAAGCGCCTGCGTCCTTGATCGTGAAGTAGCAGTGACCGGATCGTGAGCGAGACCAGTTCGAGATCTCGCCCTCAAGCCACAGATCCTGGAGCAGCTCATCCCGATCGAGCATGCGCTTGATGAGCGCAGTGATCTCGGTAACTGAATGGGCCTGCTGATACATCCTGCACCCCGTCGCGTAAGTGGTGCCTCAATCTTAGCCCACGTGCGCGCTCTTGTCAAGATGCACCGCCGCGAGCGACCACGGGCCAGGCCAAATCATGGTATAATAGCCATACATTCATCCGACCAGACAAGGAGGTGTGATGCTCTGGATCCTGGGCATCTGCGGTCTTGGCGCCGGCGTGCTCGTCAACCTGCTCGCAGACAGCCTGCCGACGGCCCGTCGTGTGCAGCTACCCGCTTGCCGCGGCTGCGGCCAGTCAAGGCCGCCCATTGCGTGGAGCGGCATACTTGCTTTCGTTTCTGGGCACAGGCGCTGCCCGCGATGTGCTGCTCTCTTGCCTTACCGTCACCTGCTCGTTGAGCTGGCACTGCCCCTGCTCTTCGTCTTCTCTGGAGCGCGGACGGGCGCCAGCACGACCACGTTTCTCAACGCGTTCTATGCTGCTTTGCTGGTCCTGATCCTAGTAACGGACATCGAACACCGGCTGATCCTGCACGCGGTCATCCTGCCCTCCATTCTGCTGGCACTGATCGGAGCCTATGTGAACCCTGCGTTCGATGACCCCAAGCGCGCCCTGCTCGGGGGCGCTGTCGGGCTCCTCGCAGCACTCTGCCTGTACTTCTTTGGCGCGCTCTTTTCCTGGCTGTTAGGTCGGCTGCGACGGGAAGCACTGCCAGGGCCGGCTCTCGGCTTTGGCGACGTTACGCTCAGCACCTTCCTCGGCCTGATCGTAGGCGTGCCTGAGATCATCTTTGCCTTGGTGATTGGCATGCTGGCAGGATTCGTGGGCGCGGTCATCCTGCTCCTGGTGCGCGGTGCTGTCCAGCGCACGCATCGAGCCTTTGCCACTTTCATGCCCTATGGCCCGTTTCTTGTCCTGGGAGGAGCTGCTATGCTGTTCTTTGGGTCCGAGTTCATGGCCTGGTACACGGGAGGCTAGGAGAACAGCGATGAGTCTCGACCTCGGCACACCAAAGGTACTCGAGCTCGTGCTCAAGCTCAAGCAGTATCCCATCCTGTCACGCGAGATCCGACAGAGAATGCGCGACGAGATCTTTCGCCGAGGCATCATCACGCCTGCTGACTTTGAGCGGGAGTTGCGCAAGAAAGCGAGGGAATCGCAGATCCGGGAAGGTCTGCACGACCCGCTCGTGGAGGAACGAGTGGACGTCTGGGAACAGCGGATCTCGGTGATCCGCGACGACCTGACCGATTTCTACTTTGCCCACAACTGCCCTCCGTCGTTGCTGGAGCAGATCGTACAAGAAGTTGTCAACCCGCGCACTCCGGACGAGGATTTCGTCTTGAGCTTCAACCCCGAGTTGGCGCCATGGGCCATGCTGTTTGCGCGCGGCGAAGAGTACGAAGGCTACTCTCCCGAGCAGAAAGCCAGGGTGCAGCACCACCTGAAAGAGATGGTGGTCGTCCTGACCAAGGGCATGCTCAGCGATCAGCTCGACTTTGTGGGGCTGGCACGAGAGTTTCTCACGATCGGCGACCTCAAGGCAATCCGGCAGAGGCGGATCGGCCGGGGCAAGATCGGCGGCAAAGCAGCCGGAATGATGCTTGCTTGGAAGATCATACAGCGCTATGGCGCGGAGCTCGATCCTGAACTCGCACAACACGTGGTCATCCCCGAGTCGTTCTTTGTCGGCGCCGACGTGTTCTATGACTTTCAGGCGATCAACGACCTCGTCCGCTTTATGAATCAGAAGTACAAGAAGCTCGATGCTATTCGTGCCGAATATCCCGAGCTGCGCCGCAGGTATATTGGGGGTGAGTTTCCCGAAGACACCAAAGAGGCGTTCCGGGCGCTGCTCGTCGGGGTTGGCGACTCGCCGATCGTCGTCCGCTCGTCCAGTTTGCTCGAAGATAACTTTGGCTATTCCTTCGCAGGCAAGTACGACAGCTTTTTCCTGCCGAACCAGGGAACGCCCAAAGAGAACCTCAAGTCGCTCATGCGCGCCATTTCCGAGGTCTATGCCAGTGCCCTCAGCCCTGACGCGCTGGAGTACCGGCGGCGTATGGGCTTGCTCGATTATGACGAGCGCATGGCGGTGTTGATCCAGAAGGTAGTTGGCTCGCGATACAAGCGCTACTACCTTCCTGCGCTTGCAGGAGTGGCTTTTAGCCACAACCCGTTCCGCTGGAACGCGCGGATCCGCCACGAGGAGGGGCTGGTTCGCCTGGTGTGGGGGCTCGGCACGCGTGCCGTCGATCGTGTCTCGAAAGAGTACCCTCGCATGATCGCGCTCAGCCACCCGACGCTACGGCCCGAAATGGGCGTCCAGGAAGTCAGCAAATACTCACAGCACCTGGTCGATGTCCTGGATCTGCAGGGCAACCAAGTGGAGACGCTGCCCACCTATGAATTGCTCTCCTCCAGCTACCCGGGCCTCCACCTGATCGCTTCGGTCAACAAGGGCGATTATGTCCAGCCGCTCTTTTCGTTGCTCGACGAACCGGATCCCCACACGCTCGTGCTCACCTTCGACAACCTGATCGCGAACACGAACTTTGTGCCCCTGATAAAGTTCGTGCTGACTACCCTGGAACAACACTACCAGCGACCGGTGGACATCGAGTTCGCCGTGGAGCGCTTGGGCGGGCCAAACAGCAAAAAGCTGACACTGTCGCTGCTCCAATGTCGCCCGCTGAGCCTGCAACAGAACGGCCAGGCGGTCGAGATCCCCGAGCAGGTACCGCGCGAGGACGTGCTGTTCACGGCCAACCGTCTTGTACCGCATGGGGTCGTCTCTGGAGTCAAGTACATCGTGTGGGTCGATCCCTCTGCCTACGATCGGGTCCCTGATCCAGTCCGCAAGACCCAGGTCGCACGCACCGTCGGCCAGTTGAACCAGGCTCTTGAGGGGGAAAAGTTCGTCCTGATGGGGCCTGGGCGCTGGGGAAGCTCGAATGTCAGTCTTGGCGTCAAGGTCAGCTATGCGGACATTGATCACGCGAGCGTACTCATCGAGGTCGCCCTGGCCCACGGCGAACACGCCCCGGAAGCCTCGTACGGCACCCATTTCTTCCAGGATCTGGTCGAGTCGAGGATCTATCCATTACCCATCTACCCGGACGACCCGCAGACGGTCTTTGCCTGGTCCTTCTTTGACCGTGCGCCCAACGTCCTCACGAGGATCCTGCCCGGGCACGCCGGCGATGATACAGTCAAGGTCATCGACATTCCCGAGGTCACGGGCGGACGCCACCTGGAGATCGTGATGGATGGTGAGCAGGAAAAAGCGCTGGGTTATCTCAAATAAGCCCAGCCGACCTTCTTGCCACGGCGCGGCCGCAGCAGAATTTGCCCTGGTCCGGCAACGTGCTATAATCTTTCAGATGCAGGTAGCGTGCGCCGTGGCGGAGACTGATTTGCACATAGGCGGGAGGATCCTGTGAAGCCCAAGAACACGCGCTATTTGATCCTGGCAGGGGTGATCTTGCTTGCCATCGTCATCGGCCTGCTCAGCCTGAACCCGCTGCAACCTCAGCAGAGCTGGCTGACGTGGTTAGCTCGTGGCGCTGCCCTCTCTGGGTATAGTGCTGTGTTTCTGTCCATCCTCTCGTCCGCGTATCTACGCACGCTCGTGCGGTTCTTTGGCCGCTCCTTTGTCAAGGTCCACCACGTCGCATCCGTGACCGGACTCGGCCTCCTCGTCCTTCATCCGGTGGCGGTGGCGATCAACACGTCGAGTGCCGCTGTGTTCGTCCCGCGCTTTGACTCGCTCCTCATCTTCTTTACACTCGGCGGCCGTCTCGCATGGTATTTCATCGGTGTTGCTTCTCTGGTAGCGCTGTTCCGCATGCGATTCCGGAACTATTGGCGCACCGTTCACTACCTCAACTACATCGCGTTCTTCCTGGCCAGCATCCACGCCGCCCTGTTGGGGACCACGTTCCTGGGCCGGGGCGTCCAGGGGATCGTGTTAAAGGCAGTGCTCGCCCTCCTAGCTCTGACCGTCGTCTATGTCTTTGTCCGCAAGCGGAGGGGCAGGCCGAGTCGGCGCCGCCAGCCCAACTCCTAGAGACGCCGCCTGCCCGGATCAGTGGCGAAAGATCCGCTCATCGAGCAGTCTGGCTTGTTCTGCCGCTTTGTCGGCAGCGCTCGCTGCCTGCGGCCCCGCGAAAGACAGGAAGACGAGGGCGTTGTCGCGCAGGAACACGTACTCAATATGCATCACGTCGCGAGATTGTGCCACGTAGACGTGGTTCCACTCCCCCAGGACCCGTTCCTCCGCATCCGTCACCGAGTCAAAGGATGCCTCGTCTCGTAGCGCTGCCGCGATCTCCTGCCGGTAGGTCCGATAGGCATCTTGAGCGTCCTTCACCGTGAGGTAGCACTCGACCTGGCACGTCACTTCCGAGAAGACGTCTCCCTCGCCTCGGAAGACAGTCCGGTAACCTGACAGGCGCGTCGTGTCTTCGCCCCACCCTCTCCCCTGTGCCAGGCGATGCGTCTCTGCTATTACGTAGCTTGGCCCCAGGTCCTGTGCCTGGAGCATGAGCGGCAGAGCGTCCCGATGACGGATCTCTGGCAAGGCTGTTAGTACCTCGTGAGGACTGGAGGTCGCTGCAGCACAGCCGGCACCCAATATCAGGATGAACAGGAGAACGACGCGCAGGATGATTCCGGTCATCGCCATGTTCCTCCGCCAAGAGCCTCAAGCGAGAGGGAGGGAGCACGCTGCCGCAGCTAACTCGACGAGCTGCCTCTCAGCTCATCGAGGTAAGCCGTAAGTACTTCTCGAACGACTTGCGGGTTGGCCCTTCCCCTCGAAGCGCGCATGACCTGCCCGATGAAAAAGCCAAGGATGGCATCCTTGCCCGATAGATACTGCTCCAGCGGCCCGGGATTCTCCTCGACCGCCCTTTGGACCAGCGACT
The DNA here is from genome assembly GCA_964560475.1 of uncultured Anaerolineae bacterium. Lineage (GTDB taxonomy): Bacteria > Chloroflexota > Anaerolineae > JAFGEY01 > JAFGEY01 > BS750m-G44. The sequence continues at coordinate 13,150 of CAZLMZ010000002.1, read as the reverse complement.
CGATCTCGTTCGCATCGCTGATCTGGGCTAGTCCCCGGGCGGCGATGATCGCCTCTGCTGAACGCCCTGTCTCAAACATCTCTGCCAGCACGGCTTTCGCCGTGTTCGCATTGACCATGTTTCGCTCCACGTTGCGCAGCAACCCCACCAGCGCCTCCGGCGCAACGAGCGAGCTCGCGATCTCTATGCCCCCGTCGTTCAGCAAACGAAAGAGCTCACCAACTATCCAGTTGCTCACGGTCACCGGATCAATGCCGTGTGGACGTGCCGCGGCAATCGCCTCTTCGAAATAGTCGGCCACATCGTTGTCGGAGGCGAGCACTCTGGCATCTGACTGGCGCAGCCCGTACTGGTCGACAAAGCGATCACTCCTTGCATCCGGCAGTTCTGGCAGGCTCGCCGCAATCTCTGCAACGCGTTCCGGGCTCAGCTCGAGTGGAGGCAGATCGGGCTCGGGAAAGTAGCGATAGTCGTCCGCGTATTCTTTGCTGCGCTGGACGACGGTACGATTCTCTCGCTCGTTCCAGCCCATCGTCACTTGCTCGATCTCGTCCCCTCGCCTCAGTGCCTGGCTCTGGCGTTCGATCTCGAACTCGATCGCCAACTTGGCCGAGCGGAACGAGTTGAGGTTCTTGATTTCGGTCTTGACGCCCAGTGCCGGATCTCCAACTGGCCGGACGGAGACGTTCGGCTCGCATCGCATCGCGCCCTTTTCCATGTCCGCGCTGCTCACGCCGAGTGAGCGCAGGATCGAGCGCAGCTTGGTGAGCAACTGCCTCGCTTCCTCGCCGCTGTGCAGGTCTGGCTCGGTGACGATCTCCAGCAGCGGCACGCCGCTGCGATTAAAGTCCACGAGGCTCGAGGGACCGACGTGCGCCTCTTTTGCTGTGTCCTCCTCCAGGTGCGCGCGCCGGATGCCAATGCGCCGGCCATGTCCATCGACCTCGATGTCGATCCAGCCATTCCTACACAAGGGGAGGTCGTACTGCGAGATCTGGTACCCTTTGGGGAGATCTGGATAGGTATAGTTCTTCCGATCGAACTTGCTGAACTGTGCGATCTCGCAATGCAAAGCCAGGCCGACTCGCATCGCGTACGTCACTGCCTGCTCGTTGATCACCGGCAGTGTCCCTGGATAGCCCATGCAGATGGGACAGACGTTCGTATTTGGTTCTTGACCAAAAAAGTGGGCGCTGCAGCCGCAGAACATCTTGGACAGAGTCGCAAGTTCTACGTGTACCTCTATGCCGATCACGGCTTCGTAATCCATCCGGGGCTCCCCTGCTCGTTCTATACGAGCCGCCGCATCGCGAGTGTTGTGCGGCGTGCGTATCTGCATTGTCATGCCCAGATCATTATACCATGCGCCCGATGGATGACCAACTTGAGGTTTGCCGCCAACCCGTCTATAATGGTGTAGATATCGTCCCTCCGGCATCCCGTCAGCTAATGTCGAGTGCCTACGGAACCAGGCGGCGCGCGGTGACGTCATGGGAGGTACAGTAGGAAACAGCCAGTGGCGGGGGGTTTTGCACCCAATGTCGAACGTGCTATAATGCTTGCTTGAGCGACGTGATGAGCTTACGATGGAAAGCCTTGCCCATGCGGCACTGCCGGCAGTTCGCGGTGATCTGCGTCCTGCTTTTCACTGCTGCGTGTACGTGGACTGCTCCTGGGCCCACGTTCACGCCGTGGCCGACCCTGACGCCCAGCCCGGAGGATGCCGAGAGCGCCGGTACTGTCGCCCAAACGGGCAACACGCCGACAACGATCAACGAGAGCAACGAGGAGTTATCATTGACTGACACCCAGTTTCCGGATATGCCGTCCAAGCCGGCGCAGCGAAACAATATGTTCGATGCACCACCGCCGATGATCATTGATCCCGCCAAATCGTATACGGCGACGATCGAGACAGCCAAAGGGGACATTGTGTGCGAGCTCTATGCTGCGGAAGCTCCGCAGACGGTGAACAACTTTGTCTACCTGGCCCGCGCTGGCTTCTATGACGGCCTGACGTTCCACCGCGTGGTACCTGGGTTTGTGATCCAGGGCGGCGACCCGCTCGGAAAAGGAAACGGTGGTCCTGGTTACACAATACCGGCGGAGATCGGTTTGTCGCACGAAAAAGGCGCGCTGGCTACTGCGCGGCTCTCCGACCAGGTCAATCCAGAGCGTGCATCCAGCGGCAGCCAGTTCTATATTACGTTGGACAAGACGCCGCACCTCGACGGCGGTTACACCGTCTTTGGCCAGGTAATCAGCGGCATGTCTGTCGTCGAATCGATCGCTATTGGCGATGTGATCCAGCGGATCCGCATCGCCGAGAGGTAGAGGGCAGGCAGGCTTGGGCCAAGACGCAGCAAACGGGCCTTTACCGGACTGTTCAGCACAATTGAGCGGCGCCGAGCCGCGTGCAGCACACAGCGGTCGCTCCTGGAAGCGCCTGATACGACCGCTTACCACGCTGCTCCTGACGATGATCGTCTCTGTCTCTGTGTTCCTGATCAGCGATCGCGTCGCTGCCTTTGGCCGCTACGGCTACCCGGGCGTGTTTGTCCTCAGCCTGCTGTCGAGTGCGACCATCGTGCTCCCCGCACCGAGCCTGGCTGTAGTGTCAGTGATGGGTGCGGTGCTCAATCCCATCGGCATTGGCCTGGCAGCAGGAGCCGGAGAGGCGTTGGGCGAGCTGACCGGGTATGCGGCTGGCTACAGCGGGCGCGCGATCGTCGCGGATCAGGTTCGCTACCAGCGAATGGTCACCTGGACTCGCCGCTATGGGCTGTGGGTGATTCTTGTCTTGTCGATCGTGCCGAACCCACTGTTTGACCTTGCCGGGATCGCAGCCGGTGCGCTGCGCGTGCCTGTATGGCATTTCCTGCTGGTCTGCTGGGTTGGCAAGACGGTCAAGACGACGGTCTTTGCCTTTGCCGGGCAATCCCTACTGCGCGTTCTGCCCTTGTTCGGATCGTAGGGTGAGATCTATGTGGCACTTGCCCGTTGCCTTGTTGGAGCGATGAGGTGGTTACCAAAGGAGATGTGCTGAACGGTCGCTACCGTCTGCTCTCGCTCGAGGGCGAAGGCGGTATGGCGGACGTATACAAAGCGCAGGATCTGACGCTGGACCGGACTGTGGCGATCAAGATCCTGCGTCCAGAGTACGACGCCGGAGACGCGTTCGAGCGCGAAGCGCGGGCGATCGCCAAGCTCCCGCATCCGAATATCGTCATGGTACACGACGTATGCCAGGATGAAGCCTCACGCTACATCGTGATGGAGTATGCCGAGGGTGAGAGCCTGCGGGAACTGCTGCAACCGGAAGCCCCATTTCGCCCCGCACGAGCGCTTGACATTACCGTCCAGGTCTGTGATGCGTTGGGCTTTGCGCACGAAAAGGGCATCTTGCACTGTGACGTCAAGCCACGCAATATCCTCGTCCAGCAAGACGGCAAAGTCAAGGTAACCGACTTTGGTATCGCCCGCGCCCTGCAGCCAGACGTATCAGGGCCACAGGGAAAACTCTGGGGTACGCCCTATTATGCCGCACCAGAGCTGCTTCTAGGCAACAAGCTAACACCAGCCTCCGATGTGTATGCCGTCGGAGTGCTTCTCTACGAGATGCTCTGCGGCAAGCGGCCATTCGAGGGCCAATCGGCCGCCGAGATCGGGCGGCAGCACGTGCTGAACGCCCCTCCCCCGATCGAGCAGTACAATCCTCGCATCCCCCGCTACCTCCGCCAGGTCATCGATCGGGCGTTAGCCAAGGACCCGTCGCAGCGCTACCGCAATGCAGCAGAGCTGGGCAAGGTACTACGTGCCTATCGGCAGCATGGAGCAAGCTCCACGCAACCCCTGGAGCCCATCGAGGTCGCGGCCGCCGCTCCCGGCAGCACGCACTCGTCCCCGGCTACCCAGTCCCCTTCTCCAGGCGAGGCACAGCCTGCAGAGCGCCGGCGGCGTGCAGACTGGGTGATGCTGCTCCTTGCGGGCCTTGCATTCCTCTCTGTGATGGGCTTGTTGCCGCTGTGGGGCACGATTCTGACCAGGGCGCTGACTCCGCTGCCTCCCGTCTCTGAAAACGCGACGCCTGGACCCGTGTTCGGGCCCACGCCGACGCAGGATCTGAGCAGTATTGACACGCCGAGTGTCGATACTGCTACGCCAGAGCCGGATGTCGCCGTCCCCCGGCTGGTTGGCGAGGAGCTAGAAACGGCACGGCAGCTAGCACGCGATGCAAAGTTGGGCGTGGCAATCGCGTCGCAGCAGCATAGCGGCGAGGTACCCGTGTCGCACGTCATCGACCAATCTCCTGCGCCCGGTGCTGAGGTGCCTCCCGGCATGCAGATCGCCGTCACCGTCAGCCTGGGTCCCGAGATGGTGACAGTGCCAGACGTAGTGGGCTTTCCGGTGGCGGTAAAGCGGCTCGATCTGGAGGACATCGGCCTCGTCGTCTCGGTGACCGAGACGTGGAGCCTCGAACCCAAGGATCTGATCATATCGCAGACCCTTGAGGCCGGCACGACGGTCACGGTTGGGCAGACCATCACGCTGACGGTGAGCAGTGGGCCTGAAGGAGAAGTGCGGGCCAACTTTGCTGACAAGGTCCTGCTCGCGAGCTGTGAATTCACCGACGTCGTGGTGCGTCCTGGCAGCACAGTGCAATTGCTCATCACCTGGCAAGTCGAGGAGAGCCTCGGCGAGGACTATACTGTTTTCATCCACATTGTCGACGAGGATGGGCACATCCTCACACAGCGCGACCTTCCGCCATTGGGTGGAAGCCGCCCCACATCCACCTGGCAGCCAGGTGAGCGTCTCCTGGATCCCTACGTCCTGACAATACCGTCCGATGCACCCGAGGCGGACTATTGGGTCCGCGTGGGCTTTTACCGCGGGGACCACCGCCTACCAGTAACCGATCCAGGATTCGCCGAGACGAAAGGAAACGCAGTCGTCTTGCGTCAGATACATGTCGAAAGGCAATAAGCGCTGGCATTAAGTCCGGATATCTGGTATAATTGGGGCGTGCAGACTCAGATGCAATATGGAGGACTAGAGTGAGATCTGGCTACTGGCGGAATGGCTTGGTCTACCTGCTTATTCTTGCAGCCATCGCGCTGCTGCTATGGCAGGTCATGGGCCGAGCCAATGCGCCTGAAAAGATAACAATAACCGAGCTGGCACAGCTCGTCAAAGAGGGGCACGTACAGCAGATCAGTACCACTGACGAAAAGATAGACGTCACGTTCACGAGGAACGGCAAGCAGGTTCATGCGGTAGCCTACAAAGAGATGGGCGTTGGACTGCTGGAGACCTTGCAGGGCCTTGGCGTCACTGAGGCGGATCTGCAGAATGTGACGATCGAAGCGGTTCCCCCGCCCGACTGGCTAAATATCGTGACTGCGTTGGGTACGATCCTGCCTACGCTGATCATCGTGGGCATGATCTATTTCATGCTGCGCCAGGCGCAAGGCACGAACAACCAGGCGCTTTCCTTTGGCAAGAGCCGAGCGCGGATGTTCACTGGTGACCAACCGACGGTGACGTTTAGCGATGTTGCCGGCGTCGAGGAGGCCAAGGAAGAGCTCCAGGAGGTCGTCGAGTTCCTGAAGGAGCCAGAGAAATTCCTTGCGCTCGGCGCGCGCATTCCCAAGGGCGTTCTGCTCGTCGGTGCGCCTGGCACAGGCAAGACGCTGATGGCAAAGGCCGTGTCCGGTGAAGCCGGCGTCCCGTTCTTTAGTATCAGCGGGTCCGAGTTCGTAGAGATGTTCGTCGGTGTCGGCGCGTCGCGTGTGCGTGACCTGTTCGATCAAGCCAAGCGGCACTCGCCGTGTATCGTCTTCGTGGACGAGATCGATGCCGTAGGGCGTCACAGGGGTGCTGGGTTGGGCGGCAGTCACGACGAGCGCGAACAGACGCTCAACCAGATACTAGTCGAGATGGACGGGTTCGACACAGACACGAACGTGATCATCATCGCGGCCACGAATAGGCCCGACATCCTCGACCCTGCCTTGCTTCGGCCGGGACGGTTCGATCGCCGTGTTGTGCTGGACAGGCCCGACGTCAAGGGCCGAGAGGCGATCCTGGCCGTGCATGTCAAGGGCAAACCTCTGCACGAGGACGTCGAACTGCAGACGCTGGCCAGGTTGACGCCGGGGTTCGTTGGCGCAGATATCGAGAACCTGGTGAACGAAGCAGCGATCCTGGCTGCGCGGCGCAACAGAAGGACGATCGCCATGGAAGAGTTTCAGGAGGCGATCGAACGCGTCATCGCGGGACCAGAGCGCAAGAGCCGCCTGATCAGCGAGGAAGAAAAAGAGATCATTGCCTATCACGAGGCAGGACATGCCGTGGTACAGACCACCCTGCCCAAGTGCGACCCGGTGCGCAAGATCACCATCGTCTCACGCGGCATGGCACTCGGGTATACGATGGCACTGCCCGAAGACGATCACCTGCTGCAGAGTCGGAATCGCTTCCGGGACCAGATGGCAGGTATGCTCGGCGGGCGTGTGGCTGAACAGATCATGTTCGGTGATATCACGACCGGCGCAAGCAATGACCTGGAGCGCGTCACCGATCTGGCACGCAAGATGGTCAAGCGCTATGGGATGAGCGAGAAGTTGGGCGCAATGACCTTTGGCCAGAAGGAAGAGCTGATATTCCTCGGGCGAGAGATATCTGAGCAGCGCGACTATAGTGAAGCAGTCGCACGCGATATCGACGAAGAAGTGCGCGAACTGATCAACGAGGCCTACGAGCGCGCTGAGAAGGTGTTGACCGAGCAGCGTGACAAGCTCGTTGCAGTGGCTACGCGCCTCATCGAGATAGAGACGCTGGATAGTGACGAGTTTGAGGCAATCATGCAGGGCGTACCGGCCTAGCTGCTCTTGCAGCCTCAACCTCTGGCAGCCCCGTGCACCGGTGTATGTGGTGCGCGGGGCTGCTGCGTTTGGTCTCGCTCACTAGCCCCTGGCCGCCTGAGCCTCCTCCTCCACCAGCAGTCGACGAAGCATCTTGCCTACGAGCGTCTTGGGAATGTCGTCCCTGAACTCGACTGCTTTCGGTCGCTTGTACGGCGCAAGCTTGCCCGCGCAAAAGTGCAGGATCTCTTCGGCTGTGGCCTCCTGCCCCTCCTTGAGCACGACCCAGACCTTCACCCGCTCTCCCTTGTCTCCCCACGGGATCCCGGCAGCGACCGCTTCCTTGACCTTCGGATGCTCATAGAGCACGTCCTCGATCTCACGCGGGTAGATATTGTACCCCCCTGCCCCGAGAATGATGTCTTTCTTGCGATCCACCAGCCGGAAATACCCGTCTTCCGTCATGGTCGCAATGTCACCCGTATAGAGCCACCCGTCACGCAGCACGTCCGCGGTCTCGGAAGGGACGTTCCAGTACCCCTTCATGACCTGCGGCCCTCTGATACAGAGCTCCCCGATCTCACCAGGGGGCAACTCCTGAGTCCCTGTCTCGAGATCGACGATCTTGGCATCCGTGTCGGGCACCGGAAGCCCGATGAATCCGTCCGGGGTGTGATCGAACACAGGGTTGATGTGTGTCACGGGAGAAGCTTCGCTCAGACCGTATCCCTCCACGAGATGAGCTCCGGAGATCTGCTGGAACCGCTCCTGGACCTCAGCAGGAAGCCCGGCCGCGCCGCTGATGCACGCCTCGATCGAGCCAAGGTCATACTTGCCCGAGGCAGCATCCTTGCTATTGTTGATCGCCACGTACATCGCCGGTACCCCCGGATAGACGGTAGGGCGATGCTTGTGAATGGTGCCCAGCACGTCGCTCAGATCGCGTGGGTCCGGGACCAAGATCATGGTTCCTCCCACAAAGACCGCATGGTTCATGCACGTCGTCATCGCATAGCTGTGAAACAGGGGAAGCGCCGTCAGCAACGAGGCGCCCTTTTCGGTGGTCCGCAGCCAGAAGGCGCACTGCGCGGCATTGACGACCAGGTTTCGATGCGTGAGCTGTGCCCCCTTGGGAATGCCTGTCGTGCCGCCTGTGTACATGAGTACCGCGGTCTCGTCGAGATCGACAGCCGTTCGCTGCGGCTGCGATGATGCAGACTCGAGCACATCGCTGAACCAGTACGTGTTCGCTTCTCCGGAGATGCGCAGGGCGTGCCCGTCGCGTCGCTCGCGGAACAGGGCAAAGAGGAACCGCAGTGGCATCGGCAGGTAGTTCTTGAGCTTGGCCACGATTACGTGGCGAAGCGGCGTATGCGCGCATGCGCCGCGGATGGTGGCGTAGAACGACGTCATTGTCACAGCGATCTCGGCGCCAGAGTCGTTCAGTTGATGCTCTATCTCCCGCCCCACGTACGTCGGGTTGCAGGGCACAGCGATCCCTCCCGCACGGAGTATGGCATAGTACGCAACGACAAACTGGGGGCAGTTGGGTAGATGGATCGCCACGCGGTCACCGTGCTGGAGGCCGAGCGCCTGCAGCCCGGCCGCCATGCGATCGACCAGGCGATCGATCTGCCCGTAGGTCAACCGCGCGCCCTTGAATACCGTGAGAACCGCACCAGGGGCACGGCCAGCCGACTCGGCGAGAATCTGCTCTATCGTCCGCTGCGGGTAGTCGAGGTGGGCGGGGACACCCACATCATAGTGCTGTAACCAAGGCCTTTCCATATGGATCTCCTTCCGATCCAACTACGGTTACGTTGACAGGCAACAAAGCGCCTCCGGTAGCACTGCCGGAGGCAGCATTGCCAAAGGCAGCGTGCGCCGCTCTTTGAGCCCAGGCACGCGGTCCGCACCGAGTATACTGCAAGCCTGGAGCACGTGTCAACTGGCTTTGACAACCTCATCTCTGCGTGTTATACTCGTCGGCCAAAGGGAAACGCAGGAGGGCCCCGCATGCAGGTCAAGCTGATTGCCATCACCCACTATCTCGATGACGGTGCCACGAGCTCAACTGCAGACAGCGAAGCGCTGCTGGAGCATGCCGGCCGGATCTGCTACCGCAGTACGGCCGGAGGAACACCAGAAATCACGGCCCGCTTTGTCGCGCGGCGCGTCGAGGAGGGTCACGAGTCGATCATCGAGCACGCTTGCGCATCCTTTGAAATCAGCGGGATCAGCCGGGCGTGCAGCCACCAACTCGTACGGCACCGCCTGGCTAGCTATTCGCAGGAATCACAGCGCTACGTCGATATGTCTAACCCCGAGTGGGTCATCCCTCCACAGATCGCCGAGAATGCCGAGGCCATGCGCCTCTGGAGCGATTTCGCCCAGGTGGCCACGAGGGCCTACCATCGCCTGCGCGCGCTCGGCATCAAGAAAGAAGATGCGCGCTTTCTCCTGCCCAATGCAACTGCGACGCGTCTCGTGATGACCGCGAACTATCGTGAGCTGCTGCACATCTTTCGCCTGCGCATCTCGCCCCACGCACAGTGGGAGATACGTGAGGTCTGCGTAGAAATGCTAGAGGCAATCTACCCGCATGCGCCAAGCGTGTTCCAGGCCATACGAGATCAACTGCGCGCCGACTATCCTGCTTTTTTTGCCCGCGCAGACGGGCAGACGGGAGCTGCAACGTGACCGAACGGCTAGATGTTGACAGCTACTTTATGGAGATCTCGCGCGTGGTAGCCAGCCGCTCCACATGCCTGCACCGACAGATCGGCGCAGTGCTGGTCAAGGGCAAGCAGATCGTGTCCACAGGTTACAACGGAGCGCCCGCTGGCCACCCGCACTGCCTGGAGGTAGGATGCGCGCGCCAGAACGTTCCATCCGGTGAACGCTCCGAGCTCTGTCACGCCGCCCACGCCGAGCAGAATGCGATCAACTTTGCGGCACGCTTTGGCATCCCAATCGAGGGCGCAACGCTCTATACGACGACCTACCCTGCTCCTGGTGCGCCAAATCCATCGTCAACGCGGGCATCGCCCGCGTCGTGTACCTCGACGATTACCCCGATCCATTGGCCAAGGAGATCCTCTCGATCATCAGCGTGATGCACCACGTCTCCCGTGGCCAAACCGCGCCATCGGACTAGACGGCAGCGACGGCGAGGAGCGGTCGCAAGCGCTCTTTCACAGTCTCGTAAGAGAAATGGCGCGCGGCCAGCCGATAGTTTCGATCGACCATGGACTCCCGGCGCTGCTTGTTCCCAAGCACGCTGCGTACCGCCTCTACAGCCTCGTTCGTGACTGTGCCATTGAGCTCCACAAAGTCAAAGCCCAGCGGCCGGATGTCAGCTTCGTACACCGAGTACCGGTTCACGAGCGCGGGCAGCCTAAAGTATATGGCCTCGATCAGCGCGTTCCCAAAGCCTTCGTACAGGCTGGGGTAGGTGACAAAATCTGCGTGCGGGTACACGTCCCACAGTCCGTATACCTTGCTACCATCGTGCGTGCCACGCACACTGTCGATCTGGTCGATTGGCACGCGCAGATCGGTTCCCCACTCCTCTGCCAGGGCACGTAGCTCGGACAGGTACTCTGTATCGACATCCGTGGCATGCGAAAACACCAGCTTGTAGCGCGCATCATCGAGCCGTCCTACCAGCTCGACTGCCATCTCGATCCCCTTGCGCCGGATGATCCGGGTAGGCTGCAGGATGAGCACGTCCTCTTCACCGAGACCGATCGCTGTACGCAGGTCAGCACTATAGCTGTCCACCGTGGGCGCTGGCGTATCGAAGTCAAAGACGTTGGGCACAACCACCGCGTCCAGGCCTCGCTTTGCCTTGAGGTCCCGCTGTGCCAACGAGTTGATCACCACGTGATGGATGGAGGGAAGCGCGGGCGGGAAGCAGCGTTCCAGGATATCTGGAATGCAGTTCGTCTTGTATACCTCACGCTCCCAGTAGAAATCGTGGTGGTGTGCTATCGTGGGCATGCCAGTGTCGGCTATCACGTCTGCTAGCGCGACACCCAGTGCAATCTGGATTGGGATGGTCAACGCGTTCTCTGGGATCAGCACATCGATGTCAAAGGCTGCGATGAACTGGTACAAGCACTCCCTAAACAGTGCCGCATAGTGGCCGATCTTGGGAAGCAAATCGGGATGAGCCTCCGTCGTCCCGTAAGCGTGGTCGACGATCCAATCAGCATCCTCGGTGTGAAAGTACATCTCAGGCACGAGGAGGCCCGGCGGCCCATCCTTTTCCAGCTCGCCCGCGCAATAGAACACTTGGTGTCCCATGCGCCGGAGGACCTCTGCCCACTTGGCCGTCTCCAGCGACACGCCATCGGTCCCGGCCAGACGACCTGAAACGAATCCGACGTTCATCCGCCCTCCTCCCTGTTGATGTGCCAGGTCGAGACGCTATCCCGGGCTACCCATAGCACGTAGTTCCTCGATGAACGCCTCGAGCTGCTGCTTATCTGATGCTTCCACCTGTGGAGATGCGAGCGCTCGCTGTGCATACGCCAGTGCGTTGTCGTACTGGCCCATCTGGCGGTAGATGATCGCCAGGTTCCTGAGCGTCGCCAGGTCGGTGGGGACCATCTCGAGCACGATCAGGTTCTCGGCCTCTGCCTGCTCTAGCTTGCCCTGCTGTGCGTACACATAAGAGAGCGCACTGTGTGCAGCAATCGAGTGGGGGTCGAGCGTCACGACTTTTTGGTAGGCCTGCGCAGCTTTCTCCCACTCGCCCTTGTTCAAAGCAACCTGGCCTTCTGACAGGAACTGTTCTACCTGAGTTTCTGCCTGTGGCTCGATGGCGGTACCGCCCAGTTGCGCGATCAGGGCCTCCAGGCTGGCACGTTCTCCGGCCGGCGCCAGGGCGAGTGCATTCTGAGCCGCCTCGATCGCATCGTCCGATTGGCCTACCTCGCGATAGTAGATAGCGAGATTCTTGTAGCCCGAGTACCTCTGCTGATCGTCCCTACTCAGATCGAGGACCTCGAGCGTTTCCTCGATAGCAGAGCCATAGTCCTCTTGCGTACCGTAAATATACGCAAGTACACTGTGGACGTTGGCTGACCGAGGCGCAACCTCTGCCGCCTGCAGGTATGCCTCCTTGGCTTTCTCGAGATCATTCTCGCGCATGTACAGATCGCCGAGTGACATGTACGTCACCTCGTATCGGTCATCGAGTGCTAGAGCGTGCTCGTACTTGGCCAATGCCTCCTCTGGTTCATCCATCGCCACGTATACGATGCCCCACTCGTCGAACAGATGGGCCGCGTGTGGAGACAGTGACGTTGCCTGTGCATAGTATCCTAGCGCATCCTGCAGATATTCGTAGCGCTGTGCCGGATCGGAGGTGGACTCGGCCCGTGTCCTGTACAGGCGGGCGAGGTTCGCCGAGTGGTCTGTGTTGAGGGGATTAATCTGGCGCGCACGAACGAGGGCGGTCTCGCTGCAATTCATTGCATCCTCGCGGCTGAGGCCCGCCAGCTTCTCTGGCGTCATATCCAGAATGTCCGCCATGGTATAGTGCTGCGGCGCCCGACCGGCAGGTGATGCGGTCTTGGCCTTTTCCAGAAAGGCGCGTCCCAGGAAGAGGTCGTAATAGTCCTCGTTGGGCATACGCCTGATCGCCTCTTGGTGCAGAATGATGGAATAGTCCCACATGCCCTGCTGCTCGTACGGCTGCGCCTGCTTGTAGATCATATCCGCTTCCACGACCCGCACGTTCGTCTGCAATACGGCCCAGATCGCTCCAATCGCCAGGAAAGGATAGGCCCACGCGCGCCGAGGTTCCCAAAACGTACCGGCAGCAAGTGCAGACGGTCCAAGGCTGAAAGCAAGAGCCAGGATCAAGCCAAACAGCATCACACAATACACTGCCAACATGCCCGTCACCAGGTCGGTCTGGTTCAGCAACTGTGTCTGCTGGATCGTGCTGACCAGGCGCGTGGCCATCGTCAGCGCAAAGATAAAGCACACGATCAAAGGAACAGCCAGACCCGTCGCCAGCACTGCTGGCCATGCGCCCTCTCGGCTCCTGCGCCGCCATTCAGCGACCACGACGGCACCCCCGAGCAACCAGGTGATACCGACCACACCTAGTATGCCATACGAGGGCACGAGCCCATCCCCTTGTGGACGCTTGGCTAGAGAGGCAACGACTACAGCGATGGGCGAACGGAGCCGGGCTTCGTTGTTGGATACATAGTCGTACGCCAGCGTGCACAGAATCAGCGTGAGGATCAGCGCGTACGGCAAGATAG
>CAZLMZ010000001.1:0-66768 GCA_964560475.1 uncultured Anaerolineae bacterium | reverse complement strand
GCAGGGCCTCCCGGTGGCGGCATGCCTTACTAGATCAGACACAGAGAGCCCCCTCCGCTTGAGGGGGCTCTCTTCTTTGCCTGCAACATCAGCAGTCGGCTCTTTTCGTTGTGGAGCCATACCTTCGCTAGCAACGCTCGCTCGTCGCTCAGCGCTGCGTCCGCGTGCCCTCGGCTGTCATCCGCTCGGAAGGCCCGCCGCGCGGACTCCCATGTGCCGGCACACCTGCTCCTGAGCCGGACGTCGCCGGGCCCATCTGGGGAACCATGTCAGGACGCACTACGGATCGCCAACTCGATCTCCTCAAACCCGAGGGAGCGAAGGAATGCTTCCAGATATGTTCGCCCGTTCTGCTCAGCGTTTTCCAGAATCCCACCTTCCAGGGCCCGCTCGATCATCGAGCGCTCGGCGAGCTGCCGCGCTTCACTCTCGATCCGCGGATCGGGCGCCCGAAACAGCCCGGTCGCGCGTTCATAGACGTATGTTCGGTCATTATCTACTTTGCTGTACAGGATCTCGGGCGGCGGCAGGACAATGCGCACTCGTTCGCCGCTGACCACGATGTCCTTGGGCTCGATACGCGTCAGGTCGAACCCGGCAACCACCTCACCGCTGGCAACCAGCAGCAGCTTGTCGGTCCCCAGCACGCGTTCCCATACGCTGGTAGGCTCGCGTTCGAGGTCGATGACCGTCTGGAGCAGGTAGGCGCTGCTCTCGAGGCGGCCCAGTGCCCGTACCTCGGTGATGATCACGCGCGGCGTGGGTGTGGGCGTGGGAGTCGCCGTCGGTGTGCGCGTCGGCGTGGCTGTAGGACGCGGCGTACGCGTCGGCGAAGGAGTGAACGTCCCTGTCGGACGTATCGTAGGCGTGTTCCTCGGGCGTATGGGCGACGGAGAAGCCCGTGCATCCGTAGCAGTCGCTGGCTCCACCACAGCAGTGCGGCGCCCGATCCAGAAGGATCCACCGGCCACCATCACCACGAACACGATCCCGGCCACCAGCAGAGTCACTACCAGCCAGAATCGCTCTGACCGATCGCGCACGAGAGCTCCTCCTCGTTTGGGGACTGACGCCGCTCGATGCACAGCTCCCACGGCAGCACCACGCCGAACCAGCCTATCACCGCAGGCCCGATGAGGACGTCCCTCCCCTCCTCCAGATCCAGAGGCCACGGTATATGCGCGCCGGATTATACCCTAGGGTAGAGAGCGTGTCAACGAGCCATTGACGGTCCGATTGGCATAGTGTATAATGAGCGCGCTGCTCGTTTTGGCAATCTCGTTGCCGCCAGAGCAGATGCGAGTAGAAGGAGCGATCATGCGGGCCAAGAGCCCATACAGGCGAGAGGTCGTGCACGGCACCCCAATCCACGCCCTGGATCACATGCTGATCCCGGTCGCACGCATTGTCTCGCTGACGCACCATCGCGCGACCATTGGCGACCACAAGATCGAAGGCACGGGCGCTGGCTTGGTACGGGTACAGCCGCTGCACGTGATCGACGTACGTGAGGGCGAGAACCGGGTGCTGCCGGTCAAAGACGTAACCGCAGAAGTCATCGGTCACATGGCTCTGGCTGCGGCGATCATCTCACTCGTATCGCTCATCCTGATCGTAGCCAATCATCGAGGCAAGGCGCGTCGTTGAATTGATCTGGGAGGCAGGTGATGTCACTGAACCGCGTGTTCGATACCGTAAAAGATCTGCGCAGCACAACGTCCGTCGATGCGGCCTTTGGCGAACCCAAGGAGATCGAGGGCAAAGTGCTCATTCCGGTTGCCGCCGTTGTCGGTGGCTTTGGTCTCGGCTTTAGCCAGAGCACACCCGGCGAGCGTGCGGAAAGAGACGCTGCGCCTGCTGACGGTGGCGTCGGCTCCCTTGGCCGCGCGGGAGCACGTCCGGTTGCTGTGATCGAGGTCACCGCCGAGGATACGACGATCAAGCCGATCGTGGACGAAACCAAGATCGCGCTTGCCGGGCTGGTACTGGGCGCGTGGATCGTATTCTGGGTGATGGCGACTGTTCGCTCCGTGTTCGGCCGGCACCATTCTGACTAGATGGCCCCGACAGGTGGCCCCGGTTCCCTGGAAAGGCACTCACCCGCAATGAACGTTCACCTGGCATATGGGAAGCATGGCCTGGACGTCTCCCTCCCATCCACCGACCAGATCACGATCCTCGAGCCGCGATACGTACCCGGCTTGCCCGACGAAGGCGCGGCGATGCGTGCCGCGCTGGGCGCACCCACTGGCGCACCACCTGTGCGCGACCTGGTCTCCCCCGACACGAGTGTCGCCATCGTCTTCAGCGATCTGACTCGCCCCCAGCCGCGTAAGCGCATGTTGCCCCTGCTCCTGGACGAGATCAGCGTGGTTCCACCGCAGCAGATCACCTTGATCAACGGCCTGGCCACACACCGGCCCAACACACAGGCCGAGCTCAGAGAGATGGTTGGCGACACAATCCTGGGTCGCTACCGCGTTGTGCAGCATCGGGCAACCGAAGCGGAAAAGGTGGTCCGCGTGGGCAAGACCCAATTCGGACGCGACGCCTGGGTCAACCGCGACTATCTGGAAGCGGATGTCAAGATCCTGACCGGCTTTATCGAGCCGCACATCTTTGCCGGGTTCAGCGGAGGACCCAAGGCCGTCTTGCCCGCCGTTTCGGGCGCCGAGACCATCCTCGACAATCACAGTGGGCAGATGCTCTCCAATCCAAAGGCAACCTGGGGCGTCACGCACGGCAACCCGATCTGGGAAGAGATGCTCGAGGTTGCCAAGATGACAGAGCCCGATTTCTTGTTCAACGTCTCCCTCAACCGTGACAAGCAGATCACTGGCGTCTTTGCCGGAGACCTGGTCGCTGCCCACGAGGCGGGCACCACGTATGTCCGTGAATCGGCCATGGTGGCGGTCGAGGAGCTGTTCGACGTCGCCTTGACCACGAATGCCGGATATCCGCTCGACCTGGATCTCTACCAGACGGTGAAGGGTATCTCTGCTGCGGCACAGATTGTCCGCAAGGGTGGAGCGATCCTCGTTGCGAGCCAATGTTGGGACGGCATCCCCGACCACGGCAACTACAAGAAGCTACTATGGGAAGCGTCGTCTCCACAGCAATTGTGGGATCAGGTTACGGCTCCGGACTTTCGGGCACTCGATCAGTGGGAGGCTTTCCTGCACGCCAGGCTATGCCTGCATGCAGATATCCACATCTATGCTGATGGTCTATCCGACGAGCAGATCCGGCACGCGATGCTGACTCCGTGCCGCGACATCGAGGCGACGCTCGATAGGCTGATCGCAGACTATGGACCGCGCCTCTGCGTATTGCCGCAAGGGCCAATGACGATCCCGTACCTGGCATAGCGCTTTCCACCAGGCCGGTACCAGGAGTCTGTTTCCCGATGCCGCATCGCCTGCCTGATCCGCACACCACGCCAGTTGAGGAGACAGTTACTCGTCCTCCGGGTGCTTACGTGAGCGAACCGCCGCACCGTATTCCTCGGCTAGATGGACTGGGATCGCCCGTTGCCCGCGGGCGTACGGCCGAGATCTATGCATGGCAAGATTCGTGGGTCCTCAAGCTCTTCGACGATTGGATGCCTCGGGAGGCCGTCCAGCGGGAGCGTGAGATTGCGCGTGCAGTGCACGAGAGTGGTCTGTCCGTGCCTGCGGTAGGCGATATGGTGCAGGTTGGCGGGCGGTGGGGCGTGTTCTATGAGCGGATAGAGGGCACCTCGCTGCTTGCGAGCCTGTCGCCGCATCCCTGGAAGGTGATAGCCGCGTTTCGCGACCTTGCCGTCCTGCACTATGAGATCCATGCGCACACAGCCCCCGGCCTATCCTCGCTCAAGGACCGCCTTGCGGCCAAGATCGGCCGCGCGCTGCTGCCAGACAAAGGCCTCAAAGCGCGCGTACTGGATCGACTCGCCCACCTTCCAGAAGGAGACAGCCTCTGCCACGGTGATTTCCATCCCGATAATGTGCTGATCTCCCCCCAGGGGCTGGTGATCATCGACTGGATCGATGCCTCGGTCGGCGATCCGGCCGCAGATGTCGCCCGCACACTGCTCCTTTCCGGAGGTGCTTCTCCACCGGAGGCTCGATTCAGGTCGTGGCGGGACGTGCTCCGCCGCATGGCACGATGGGCCTATCTCAGGAGCTACGAGCAGCACTGCCCCGGCATTCGCGAGCGGGCCACGTCCTGGCTCCCGGTCGTGGCAGCCGGACGGCTGAGCGAGGGCATATCTGAAGAGCGTGCCCAGCTTCAGACTTTCGTCCGCCGCCATTTCTCGCCATAGCGAGCGCGCATCGGCAATGTGCCCTGGTCGCCAAGTGCCAGACATCAGATTTGGTGTTTGACAGCTGCATCGACTTCTGCTATACTAGTTTTCGCGTCGGACAGAGAGTTGGTGCCAACCTGGAGGGATGGCCGAGTGGACGATGGCGGCGGTCTTGAAAACCGTTGTGGCCGCAAGGTCACCGGGGGTTCGAATCCCTCTCCCTCCGCTGCAGAACAGCCAAGGGGAGGTGCCAGAGTGGTCGAATGGGGCCGCCTGCTAAGCGGTTAAGGGGTCAAAAGCTCCTTCCAGGGTTCGAATCCCTGCCTCCCCGCTGATAACGAATGTGCGCCCGTGGCTCAATGGATAGAGCACCGCTCTACGAAAGCGAAGGTTGTGGGTTCGAGTCCCGCCGGGCGCGCCAAACAGCTCCCGCTTGTCGATAGACGGCGGGAGCTTATCTTGTCCCGGTGAATGGACAGGTGAGCATATCCATGCCGGCTTGCCCATGCCAGAGGAGGAGAAGGAATCGCCATGGATAATGCCTTTCGCCGCGCCCTGCTCCAAAGAGACGTCATTCTCGGCACCTGGCTCCAGATCAATAGTGCCACCGCAGCAGAGGTCCTCGCCAACGCCGGCTTTGACTGGATCGCGATCGACATCGAGCACACCGACATCGATATCTCGTCGCTCACCCAATTGCTCCGTGGTATGTACGGGCGTGGCGTCACGCCTATTGCACGCGTCACTCGCAACGACGTGCTAGAGATTCGACGCGCGCTCGACGTCGGGGCGGCAGGCGTATTGGTGCCATTCGTCAACACGGCCGACGAGGCCCGACGCGCGGTCGCTGCAGCCAAGTACCCTCCGCTGGGAGTGCGCGGTTTTTCCTTCTCGCGCGCCAACGACTGGGGAGTCAACTTTGATGCCGAGGCCCGGTCGGCCAACGAGTCCACGACAGTCATCGTGATGATCGAGAGCCGCCAAGGGGTCGAGCAGATCGAAGAGATCGCTGCCGTGCCCGGCATAGACGCGGTCTTTATCGGCCCGTACGATCTCTCGGGTTCCTATGGCGTCCCAGGCCAGACCGAGGATCCCCGGGTCCGTGAAGCGTGCCAGCGGGTGATCGCTGCCTGCGACGCCGCAGTCAAGTCCGTGGGACTCCTTCTCGTGCGTCCCACGTTGGCTGCCGTCCAGCGCACCGTCGCTGACGGCTACAACCTCCTCTGCATCGGGATCGACACCGTCTTCCTTGACCAGGGCGCGCGCGCCGCACGCGCCCTGGCGCTCTCGGCACTGGATGATGCGTCGTCCCTGAAGCAGTCCAACGAGTGCTCATCCTAGCATGGGGAGGCGCACCTTGTGCCGCGCGGAGCACGCGCTCTGGTGACCCGGGTCTGAGCGCCTCGGGCGCAGTGCGCAGAGCACGGTTACCTACGGCGAAACGCCGTCTCGTGGAGGAGATCACATGCGTCATACCCTTCGGATCATGGCAGTTGGGATCTGCCTGCTGCTGGTTGCAGGCGCATGTCGTGCCGCGACCGGCCAGGGCAGACTGGTCTACGGCCTCACGCTCTCGCCGTCGAGCATCGACCCCCACGTGGGCGCCTCATCCGAGCTCGGCATCCCGCTTACGAGCGTGTACGACCCGCTCGTCTGGCTCACTCTGGAGGGGGAATTCGTCCCTGGCCTCGCCGAACGCTGGCAGATATCGCAGGATGGCACCTCGTACACCTTCTACTTGCGGCAGGATGTCACCTTCCACGACGGCACACCGTTCAATGCCGATGCCGTGTGTGTCAACCTCGACCGCATTGCCAATCCCGAGACACGCTCAGCCAAGGCGCGCAGTTTGCTCGGGCCCTACGATGCCTGCGAGGTTGCCGACGAATACACGGCTCGCGTCACGTTTACTAGCCCCTATGCGCCCTTCCTGAGTGCTGCCAGCCAGGTCTACCTGGCCATGGCCTCGCCAACGGCGTTAGCCAAATGGGGCGATGAGTACCAGTTCCACCAGGTCGGGACAGGACCTTTCACTTTCAAGGAGTACACCCCCAACGACCAGATCACGCTGGAGCGGAACCCGGACTACCAGTGGGCACCCTCGTTCTTTGCGCGCCAGGGACCGCCGTCGCTGAACGAGATCGAATTCCGCTTCTTTGTCGATGCAGCGACCCGCTCTCCGGCCCTCGAGTCGGGCCAGGTCCAGGTGATGGGAGAGATCCCGCCGGCTGACGCCGCGCGGCTCGACGCCGACCCGGACTTTCAGTTGATCACCGTGCCGGTCCCCGGCCTATCCCTGCAGATGTACCTGAACACGGAAAGAGCCCCCACAGATGACATCCGGGTGCGGCAGGCACTGCTCTACGCCGCCGACCGGCAAGAGATCGTGGATGTCGTCTTTATGGGCTATTCACCACCTGCCTACGGTCCCTTGACCCGCGTCACGTGGGGCTATACCGACAGCGTCGAATCAATGTACCCCTTTGATCCCGATCGTGCTCGTGCGCTCCTCGACGAGGCCGGCTGGGTGGACAGCAATGGGGATGGGATCAGAGAGCGCGACGGGCAAAGGCTGGCGCTGCAGACGATCCTGTCGAGTTGGGGCTTTGTGCCAGAGGTAGGACAGGTACTCAAGCAGCAGTACGAGCAGGTCGGGATCGAGCTCGATATGCAAGTCATCGCCGCCTATCCTGCGTTGGTGCAAACTGCTGCCGAGGGGAACTATCATCTCATCCCGTTCACCCTGTCGAGCAGCGACCCGAGCATTCTCGATTCGACCTTCTACTCGAGCAACGTGGAGGGCGGCTTTAACTGGTCAAAGGTGCGCGATCCAGAGCTGGATCACCTGCTGGACCTGGGCATACAGGCACAAGACGCGGTCGAGCGAGCGCGCATCTATGCCCAGATCCAGGAACGCATCATGGAAGAGGCGCTGATCCTTCCGATCCGTGACTATGTGAACCTCAACGGTGCATCGTCGAGCGTAGAGGGCCTTCGGTTCGATGCGCAGGGTTGGTTCCCCTGGCTGTACGGCGTCGAGGTCAAGTAACCTCGCTATAGGCAGAGAGGAGCGAGAGCCGCCGCGCCAAGGGGGCTCCCAGAGAGAGAATTCGTATCCGTGCAGCAGTACATGACCCAGCGCGTCCTTGGGACGTTGCCGACGTTTCTTGGCATCGCCACTCTTGTGTTTCTGGCAGTACGCGTGCTGTCTGGAGACCCGGCGAGCGTCCTCGCCGCACAGGCAGGAGGCTCGTCGGCACTGTTGAACCAACTGCGCACGCAGTACGGTCTCGACAAGCCGCTCAGTACCCAGTACCTCGCCTATCTCTCTGATATCGCACGCCTGGACCTGGGGCGCTCTATCTTCACTGGCCAGTCTGTCGCCGCAATGATCGCCCAACAAGCTCCGGCCACGCTGGCGCTTGCCACGACCGCGATCGTACTGGCGGTTGCCCTGGGGCTTGTGCTCGGGATCCTGGCCGCGATGCACCAGGGAACCTGGATCGACCGGGTGTGCATGGGCATAGCCGTGCTGGGTGTCTCTGTGCCCATCGCCCTCTCCGGGCTGCTTCTCATCCTCGCCTTTAGCCTGGCGCTGAGATGGCTGCCTGCGACCGGTCAGGGCACGCCGCTTCACCTGGTACTGCCAGCCACAGCGATGGGCTTGGCCTCGTCGGGCAGTATCGCCCGAGTCGTACGTACGCAGCTACTCGAAGTGCTCGACAAGGACTACATCCGGGTGGCTCGCGCCAAGGGACTCAGCGAGATCCAGGTCCTTATTCGGCACGCACTGCGCACCACGCTGCCGACGCTGCTCAACCTCGTGGGACTGCAGTTCGGCTTTATGCTGGGCGGCGCCGTGATCACCGAGAGTGTGTTTGCGCGGCAGGGCCTCGGACGGACGCTGGTCGAAGCGATCCTGTACTATGATTACCCTGTCATCCAGGGCACCGTACTCGTGAGTGCAGCGATCTATACAGGGATCAATCTCATCGTAGACCTGGCTCACTGCTATTTCGATCCAACCGTCTGCGAACGCTAGCTATGGCCAAGTCCCCTCCCGTCCGCAGCTATCCGATCCCGACGCGCAAACACCCACCCTATCGACCTATTCCCATACTGCCCAGGCGTCGTGCTTGGTACCAGATGCCCGACGCCATCGCTGGCCTCGTGCTTCTCGGCTTGGTGCTCTGCCTGGCTGCTCTCGGTCCTGTGCTCACTGGCTGTGATCCGAACACAATACACGCCGAGACTCGCTTGCAGGGCCCTACCTCCCAGTACTGGCTGGGCACGGACCAGTTCGGACGCGATGTCATGTGCCGCACGTTCTATGGTGGGAGGGTGTCACTCCCGGTTGGATTGTTAGCCGTCGTCACCGCCCTATTGCCGGGGCTCTGGTTGGGCCTGATTGCTGGCTATCAAGGAGGATGGGTGGATGCGCTGGTGGTCAGGGTCACCGATATCATGCTCGCTTTTCCCAGCATTCTGCTCGCACTGTTGATCATCGCCTGGCTGGGCGCGGGCGTCCAGAACGCGATGATTGCCGTCGGCTTGGCCGCGATGCCACGCTATATCCGCGTCGTACGTGCCAACACCGCACGCCTGGAGCGTGCATGGTTCGTCAGGGCCGCGCGCATCGTTGGCTGCACGGACACGCGCATCTTGATCCGCCACATCTTGCCTAATGTGCTGCCCGCGATCATTGCCCTCGCCGCGCTCGACATCGGGTGGGCGATCCTCAGTGGTGCAGCGCTCAGTTTCCTGGGGCTGGGCGCTCAGCCACCTATGGCGGAATGGGGAGCAATGATCGACCAGGGACGAGGCTTTCTCCGCCAGGCGCCCTGGATCGTCCTCGTACCAGGCGCAATGATGACTATCACCGTGCTCGCCGTCAACCTGATGGGCGATGGGCTGCGTGACGCACTCGACCCGCGCATTCGATAGAGAGGATCACATGATTGTACTTGGGAGCAGTACAGCTCAAGCCGGTATGGAGGCCGCCGTGAGCATCGTCAAAGCCGGAGGTCACGCGCTAGACGCCGTGGAGGCAGGTCTGCGCCTCGTCGAGACCGCCCCAGACGTGCACAGCGTGGGGCAAGACGCCTGGCCCAACCTCCTCGGTGAGCACGAGCTGGACGCCAGCATCATGGACGGGCGCACGCTCGAGACGGGCGCAGTAGGTGCGCTGCACGGCTATCTCCACCCGATCTCAGTGGCCAGAGCTGTGATGGCTGGACTCCCCCACGTCTTTCTCGTCGGCGCGGGCGCAGCCCGTTTTGCGCAAGAGATCGGGGCCGAAGCAGGTGACCTGATGTCCGAGATCGTTCGCAGCACCTGGGCCGACTGGGTACGCCAGAGAACGACTCCCGAGCAGTGGGAACGTTGGCCGGTCCAGCCTCTCGCACCTTGGGCACGCATGTCGGCAGATCCCGAAACCGCGCACGGCACAGTATGCCTGATGGTCCGTGACCAGCATGGAGACATTGCCAGCGGCGTCAGTACGAGCGGCTGGGCGTGGAAGTACCCTGGACGCATCGGAGATTCGCCCATCATCGGGGCAGGCAACTATGCCGACAATCGCTACGGAGCGGCCTCCTGCACCGGCTTTGGCGAGATGACCATCCGTTCTGGGACGGCGCGGAGCGTGCTGCTGTACGTCAAGATGGGGCTGTCCGTCGTCGAGGCTGTGAGCACAGCACTACAGGATCTACACGACCTCACGTGGTCCTACCGAGGCGGTGTGACGATCTATGCCTTTGACTCAGAGGAGCGGCCGTACGTGGCGCGTTACAACCGCTCTGTAGAAGCGGACTGCAGCTATCGCATCTGGCAAGATGGCATGGCTATCCATGAAACGCGCCAAGGGATCGTCGTCCAGTCGTCGGCCTTTTCTTAGAGGGAGAGCGACGCCTCTCTGCTACACGAATAGATCTCTTGGCACGTTCCGGGGCACGATAGCCCGCAATGCGCGTGGACGCACGCCGATGGTGACCGGGGTTTCTGAGAACGGCTCGTCGTCCACGTGCACCGGGAGCGGCGTGCTCGATTCGACATGCACCTCCCGGGCCTGGTAGTAATCGATCTCCGTATCCTCGACGTGTGTGCGCGCCGCAACTTTGAACACGTGCTGCAGGTAGCGTAGAATCCCCTCGCCGTGAAAAACACATACGTCGAGCTTGCCATCGTTCACATAGGCCCGTGCCCCGAGCGGCAGGATCCCGCCGTACAGTTGGATGTTGCTCGCCACGATCAATGACGTGGCGACGCGTCTCACCGTTCCATCGAGGGTGAGTGTGACCGAGGCGTTCTTGTAATCGCGCAGCTTGTTGAGCGTCGTCCCCACGAATGCCAGAGGGCCTAGTGACTTTTTCTGTTCCGCGGGCACGCTCTCTGTGACCGCGGCATCGAGCCCGACACCGCACCACAGCAAAAAGTGCCGGTCGTTCGCCACACCGACGTCTACCGAGACCACCTCGCCGTGCAGCAGGACGTGAGCTGCATTGAGCAGTACGGTGCGATAGTGGCTCAGTGGCACCTTGTGATCGATCCGCTGCTCCAGGTCAGAAGTCAGCCGCGCGAACTGTGAGTCCACCCCGACCGGATTCAACGCCGGGATGTGCATCTGCAGTGCCCAGACGTTCGTTGTCCCAACAGGGAGGACACCCAGCGCTGTATCTGTCTCGATCAAACCTGCGGCGACCTCATTTACCGTGCCATCCCCCCCCACAGCGACGACGACTTCGATCCCCCGCTCTGCCGCCTCCCGTGCCAGTCGAGTGGCCTCGAGTGGTGCCCGCGTCTCTCGGATCGTGGTGTTCCAGCCACGGTGCTCCAGGTAATCCCGGACATCCCCCATCTCGTGGCGAACTGCGATTGGGCCGGCTCTTGCGTTATAGATCAGCTCGGCTCTCATAGACCCTCCCTGAGCTGCATACGCGTGTATACCTACTGACGCACCGGCCCGCGTGCTGCTCGTCGCTATATTCTATACATTTCCCACGGCTTGGCAACCCGTTCGCATCTATTTTGGAAGGCACACCTCGCAGAAAAGTTGGTCTCGTTCTCCCCGTGTGGGCGATTGACGGGTGAGCTGAACGGGTGTAGAATCGCCGTCGTACCCAGCGGGAACGGCCCGTCTGGGGAAGCCGCGTTAGTAAGCAGGTTCGGCTGACACAAGCAAGCCCGCGCCACCACGAACAGGAGACAAGCACATGGACCAAGCCCGGCGCAGCGGCGTGCTACTCCATCCCACCTCTTTGCCCGGCAGGTATGGCATTGGTGACCTGGGCTACGAGGCCTACCGCTTCGTGGACTTTATGTGTTCGGCCAGGCAGAGCCTGTGGCAGGTCCTGCCGCTCGGGCCGACGGGCTATGCCGACTCGCCCTACGCCTCCTTCTCGTCGCACGCCGGTAACCCTCTGCTCATCGACCTGACGCGGCTGGTCGAGATTGGAGATCTCTCGGCAGCCGCACTCGAGGACGCGCCTGGCTTTGCCTCCGATCACGTGGACTATGGTTCTGTGATCGAGTGGAAGACCGGCGTACTTCGCCAGGCAGCACGCCGTTTTCGCTCGGTCGCTGACCGGGCACAACGCGCTGCCTTTGAGCGGTTCTGCGAGGAAAAGAGTCACTGGCTGGAGGACTATGCGCTCTTTATGGCCCTCAAGGAAGCGCACGATGGGGCAATGTGGAACACCTGGGAGGCATCGCTGGTCCAGCGTGATCCCCAGGCCCTCGCCGCACAGCGCGCCGCGCTCGGCGAAACGACCCAATTCCACAAGTACGTCCAGTATCGCTTCTTTGAGCAATGGAGCGCGCTGCGCAGCTATGCCAACGAGCGTGGCATTCGGCTCGTCGGTGACATCCCGATCTTTGTCGCGCCCGACAGTGCCGATGCATGGGCGGACCCGGAGATCTTTTACATGGACGGGCAAGGCCATCTTACGGTTGTGGCCGGCGTGCCGCCCGACTACTTTAGTGCCACGGGGCAGCGCTGGGGCAACCCGCTCTACCGTTGGGACGTCATCGCTGCCGATGGCTTTAGTTGGTGGATTCGGCGCCTTCGTTCTGTTCTCGAGCTCGTCGATATTCTCCGCATCGATCATTTCCGCGGTCTAGAAACCTATTGGGAAATCCCTGCGGACGAGCCAACAGCCGTCCGTGGCCGCTGGGTGCCGGGCCCGGCAGATGCCTTCTTTGACGCGCTCAGGGCGGAATTCGGACCGGAACTGCCCATCATCGCCGAAGATCTCGGCATCATCACCGACGCCGTCCGCGCCCTCCGCAAACGTGTGAAGCTGCCCGGCATGAAGGTGCTTCATTTCGCATTTGCCGACGATTCCAGCCACGAATACCTCCCGCACAACTATGAGGAAGACTATGTCGTCTACCTGGGCACACACGAC
The DNA here is from genome assembly GCA_964560475.1 of uncultured Anaerolineae bacterium. Taxonomy (GTDB): domain Bacteria; phylum Chloroflexota; class Anaerolineae; order JAFGEY01; family JAFGEY01; genus BS750m-G44. Next base: position 54,078 of record CAZLMZ010000001.1, on the reverse strand, counting down.
AACGACACGACCATAGGCTGGTATAACAGCCGTGACCGGGAGGAGCGGGCGTTTGTGCTGCGCTACTTGGGCCGCGACGAGCACGACATCGTGTGGAGCATGATGCAGCTCGCCTTCATGTCGGTTGCCAACATGGCCGTGGTGACTGCGCAGGATCTACTCAAGCTGGGTAGTGAGGCGCGCATGAACACGCCCGGTACGACGGGCGGGAACTGGCAGTGGCGCTATCAGAGTGGCGCGCTGGACGGCGGCATTGCCCGTTGGCTGGGCGAACTGACTACAACGTACGGTAGAGCAACTGGGGAGGACACCGAGAGATGAAAGCGTATATCATGACCGACCTGGAAGGCGTTGCTGGGGTTCAGCGCTGGGCTCAGACACGCGAGCCAGGGCCTTTGAAGGAGCGAGCAATGCGCCTCCTTACTGCCGAGGTCAACGCGGCAGTGGACGGCATCCTGGATGTTGTCCCCGATGCGGACGTTGTCGTGTGGGATGGCCACGGCAATGGCGGGTTGGATGTAGAACAGCTCCATGCTGCTGCACGCTTCATCCCGCGTGGCCCCATCTCCCCACCCTACTTCCTGGATGAAGGCTTTGACGCGCTCTATTTCGTTGGACAGCATGCGATGGCCGGCACCCCGGATGCGCCGCTTAGCCACACCTACAGCTCCCGCTCGATCGACTACTACAAGCTCAATGGCATTGCGATGGGTGAGTTCGGCTGCCGGGCAGCACTGGCCGGTAGCCTCGGCATCCCAACGGTGTTTCTGTCGGGTGGTGACAAGGCCGTTGCCGAGGCCCAGGCGCTCATCCCTACCCTCCACGGTGCGTCCGTGAAGCAAGGACGCGGCATCGAGATGGCGATTCACCTCTCACCACAGCGTGCGCAGGAGCTCATCCGCCAGACGATCTCGGAAGCGACCCGTCATCTCGCTGACATCCCGCCGTTCACGATCGAGCCACCCTATGAGCAAGAGATCCGCGTGCTCAAGAACGTCGACGTAACGAACTATCGGCGCCGCCCGGGCGTCGAGCAGCTAGATGACCGTACCTTCCGTTTGCGTAGCGACGACATTTGTGCCCTGTTGATCTAGCGCCGTCGGCACCTTTTCGTCCCTCGATGCTGAGGTTCTCCCGGCACGATCTTCTCGTGCCCGTCTCACCAAAGCTGTGTTGCTCCTGCATCCAATTTGGCGTGTGAGGCAGACATCCACTATAATACGCGGCTGGCTTTAACCTTGGCTGGCACTCACTGTGCAGCCTACGGGTCTGTGTGCGAATCAAAGGAGGTGCAGCAGAGAGACATCGTCCAGCACGATCGATAGCAGTGCGCGTCCCAACTACACTACGCAAGGAGGAAAAGGTGCAATCAAAGAGGTTCTCCGTCTTGGTCACAGCGGTCATCCTGTTGTCAGCGCTGTTGACCGCCTGCCAACAGAAGCCGGAGGTCGTGGGGGGATTCGAGATCCCAGTCACGGAACGCGGCAAGTTCAACGTAGCCTTTGTGCTCATCGGCCCACACGACGACGGTGGCTGGAGCCAGGCGCACTATGAGGGTCTGCAGTACCTACAGCAGAACGTCGAGAACGTACACACAGCATATATCGAGAACGTTCCCGAGGGCGCAGACTCGGAGCAGGTCTTCCGCAGCCTGTCGCGCAAGGGCTTTGACCTGATCTTTGGCACGTCTTTCGGCTACATGGATCCCATGGAGACCGTGGCTGGCGAGTTTCCGGATACTACCTACATCCACACCAGCGGCTACAAGTCGAACAGCACGAACTTTGGTAACCTCTTTGGCGCCATGGAGGATATGAAGTACCTGGCTGGCATGCTCGCCGGTTCGCGTGCCAAGGCGGATGGCAACCCCAAGCTGGGCTACATGGCGACCTTCCCGATCCCGGAAGAGATTCGCCTCGGCAATGCCATTGCGCTGGGCATGAAAGAGACCTGCCCCGAGTGCACGCTGGACGTACGGTGGATCAACACCTGGCACGACCCGACGGTAGAGCGAGATGCTGCCGCATCGCTCTTTGACGCAGGCGCCCAGGTCGTCTTTACCGGCGCCGATACGCCAGCGGTTGCCGACGTCGCTCAGGAAAAAGGCAAGTGGGGCGTCACCTATGACTGGTCTGGCTCATGCAAGGTCGATGCGTGCCTCACCGCACCCTACTGGATCTGGGGTCCCGTGTACGCCGAGATCGTGAACGGGGTACGCGACGGCACCTACGAGGTCGGCTGGCACTACTTTGATGAGGATACCGGCAGCATGGGCCTCTACGGGTTCATGGCGGGCGAGACGCCACAGCCCGGCGTAGCCGACCTCCCGGCCGAGGATGTGCAATTGGTCAAGGACACGCTGGCCAAGATGCTGGCAGGCCAGTTCGATCGCTTTGATGTCTTTTCCGGGCCAATCATGGACAACCAAGGCAACGTAGTCCTTGCGGAAGGCGAGAGCCTGGTCCAGAACGACCTCGACCAGCTTCCACCCGGCGCACCCGGACTCGAGTGCAACACCTGTATGTACTGGTGGGCGGACGGCATCGTCGCAGAGCTGCCCGAGCCTTAGCCCGCAGCCTCGCGTAGATATCGATCGGGAGGGGCAGGCGACGGTTCCCTGCCCCTCCACTTCTGCTTTCCGAGCGACGTTGCTGCCTTCTAGCAGTGCTGAGGTGCAGCGCGTCGTATGGTGAAAGGTCACTGATGCAAGGGGAACTGTGTCCTGCCATCGAGATGCGGGGCATCGTCAAGCGCTTCCCGGGGGTGGTCGCCGTCGACTACGTAGACTTGACCGTCCACGCCGGGGAAATCCATGCTCTGCTCGGCGAAAACGGGGCAGGCAAGAGCACGCTGATGAACGTCCTGGCTGGACTGTATCGCCCTGACGCTGGTCAGATCACAGTCTGTGGGCATCGTGCCGACCTGCGATCCCCGCGGGACGCGATCGACCTGGGCATCGGTATGGTACACCAGCACTTTATGCTCGTACAGTCGCAGACGGTGACCGAGAACATCCTTCTCGGCCTCGATGAGCCTCGTTTTTTCCTGCGGCTTGCCGCCTACCACCAACGCGTCGCTCGATTGGGCGAGCGCTTTGGGCTGCACGTGGATCCCAGGGCCCGGATCTGGCAGCTCTGTGTCGGTGAACAGCAGCGCGTAGAGATCCTCAAGATGCTCTACCGTGGGACCGACGTGCTGATCATGGATGAGCCGACAGCCGTTCTCGCCCCACCGGAGATTGAGGAGCTGTTTCGCACCCTCCGCTCGATGACCCGAGAGGGAAAATCGGTCATCTTTATCAGCCACAAACTGCGCGAGGTGATGCAGGTCGCTGATCGGGTTACCGTCTTGCGCAAGGGCCGCGTCACCGCGGCAGGGCTCGACAAGGATGCGACGAGTGCCGAAGAGCTGGCACGTCTGATGGTGGGCCGGTCGGTCCTGTTCCGCGTCGAAAAGGCCGCACAGAAACCCGGTCAAGTAGTGCTCGCAGTCGACGACATTCACGCAGACAACGACAAGGGCTTGCCTGCGCTGCGCGGTTTGTCTCTCCAGGTCAGGGCGGGCGAAGTCCTTGGCCTTGCTGGCATCGCTGGTAATGGCCAGCGGGAGCTGGCGGAAGTGATCACGGGACTGCGCCCGGCCACCTCTGGTCGCATCATGATCCAGGGACAGAAGATCGAGAACGGCCGCACGCTCACCGCGATCCAGCGTGGCGTTTCGCACGTGCCCGAAGACCGGACCGAGGTGGGTAGTGCACCCAACCTGAGCCTAACAGACAACCTGATCATGAAGCACTACCGCCGGGAGCCCATCGCCCAGGGCTGGGCGATCAGCCAGGCAGCGGCAAACGCCTGGGCAGGAGATCTGAAGCAGGCGTACGACATTGTCGCTCCCTCGATCGACGTACCAGCGCGACTGCTCTCGGGCGGCAACTTGCAGCGGCTGATCCTGGCCCGCGAGATCGCGACCCAACCTCGGCTGCTGGTCGCCGTCCAGCCAACGCGAGGCCTAGATGTGGGTGCTATCGAGGACGTCCAGCGCCTGTTGCTGGCGCAGCGGGAGAGCGGTGCAGCCATCCTTCTCATCTCGGAAGAGCTCGACGAGCTGTTTGCGCTCAGTGACCGGGTCGCCGTGATCTATGAGGGCCAGATCGCAGGCGAGATGCAGACCGAGGACCGTGAGGCAGTAGGTCTGATGATGACCGGCGAACGGCGCCAAAAGCGAAGGAGTGAGGGACAATGAGCACAGCGACCGTTCGCAAACGCCGCATCCGGATCCCATACCGCATCGCGATGGAGCCGCGCCTCGAACCGGTGCCGGCCTGGATGCCGCCTCTCGTTTCCCTGGCCGCCGTTGCTGCTGCCTTGGCAGTGGGTGCCGTGATCCTGGTGCTCGTCGGCGGCAACCCCTTTTCGACGTACGCGCACATTGCCCGCGCTTCCTTTGGCAGCCTCGGCGTCTTTTCCGACACGCTGGTCAAGGCGACGCCGATCATCCTGGTTGGGCTCGCGTGCTCCCTAGCCTTCCGCATGCGGCTGTGGAACATCGGGGCCGAGGGTCAGTTCATGATCGGCGCCTTTGGGGCGAGCACTGTCGTCCTGGCTCCCTTGCTGCCCGAGTCTACGCCACGCCCGCTCATGCTCCTGGCGATGATCGTCGCCGGAACGGCTGCGGGCGCGTTGTGGGGCCTGATCCCTGGCGTCTTGAAGGCCAAACTCAACGTCAACGAGATCATCACCACCCTCATGCTGAACTATATCGCCATCTCGTGGAACTATTTCTTTATCTTTGCCGTGTGGAGCGAGGGTGGGTTCGAGATGAGCAGGGTCTTTCCCAGAAATGCCTGGCTACCTCGCCTGGCGGACTATGCCCAGCAGGTACCGCTCTTCCGCGGGTTGACCACACATCTCGGCCTCGTCTTCGGCATCCTGGCTGCCGTGCTGGTCTGGTTCGTGATCTATCGCAGCCGGTGGGGCTACGAGATCCGTCTGATCGGTGACAATCCGCGGGCCGCACAGTATGCTGGCATCCCCATCGTCCGCAACACGATCCTGGTGATGATGTTCTCGGGCGGGCTGGCCGGACTTGCCGGCGTCTCTGAAATCTCCGGGGTGGTACACCGCTTCCAGGGCACCATCTCGCCCGGCTATGGCTTTACCGGCATCATTGTCGCCTGGCTGGCCAAGCTGAACCCCTTTGCCGTGGTCGTCGTCTCCCTTTTGTTCGGATCACTCATACTGGCCGGACGAGAGATCCAGCCTTCAGGGATCCCCAAGCTGATCCAGGGCATTATCCTCTTTGCAGTTATTGCCAGCGACGTGCTGTTACGCTATCGCATCCGCCTTTCGCACGTGCAGGAGGCATAGGCATGGACCCAAGCATCATCCTGCATTCGGGGATCGCGACGGGTACCGTCCTTCTCTTTGCCACCATCGGTGAGCTGCTGTGCGAGCGCTCTGGCATCCTCAACCTCGGCGTCGAGGGCATGATGCTGATGGGCGCCATGAGCGGCTTTGGCGTCGCCGTTTCTACTGGAAGCCCGTGGCTTGGACTGCTCGTGGCCATGCTGGTCGCTGGTCTGGTCAGCCTGCTGCACGGTTTCGTGACGATCCACCTCCAGGCCGATCAAGTCGTCAGTGGTCTCTCTCTAACGTTTCTGGGCACCGGGCTCAGCCTGATCTTTGGTGAGGGTCTCAGCAAAGCTGGCACGATCTCGCTCCTTCCGTCTTTCGGCATCCCGCTTCTGGCGCAGGTGCCATTTTTCGGCCCGATCCTGTTTGATAACCACAACGTGCTCGTATACCTGGGCTACCTGTTTACGCCTCTCGTGTGGTTCTACATGAACCGCACCCGCCCGGGACTTCACCTCCGCGCTGTAGGCGAACATCCGGCCGCAGCAGACGCCCTGGGCATCCATGTCTACCGCTTGCGATACTTCTATGTCTGTGTGGGCGGCCTGCTCGCAGGCCTGGCCGGAGCCACGATCAGCCTCGCGGTCTCTCCTGGCTGGTTCAGCGAGATGACGACTTCGGGCCAGGGCTGGATCGCGGTGGGGCTCGTCATCTTTGCGCAGTGGAACCCGCTGCGCGCTGCGGTCGGCGCCTACACCTTTGGCGCGTTGCGCAGGCTGATTCTCGATCTGCAAGGTCCCACCAGCCTGCTTGGGGTCCGCAACCCGTTCTTCTACAACCCCTACCTCGGCTTCTTCTTGCAGATGGTGCCGTATGCCTTTACTGTCATCGTCCTCATCCTTGGCTCTCGCGAAGCGGCCCGCAAGCGCATCGGCGCACCCGCCGCGCTGGGCCTGCCCTACGTCCGTGAGGAGCGGGGATGACCAATCACGCCGGCTCGCACTGCGTGCCCAGGAGAATGCGATGCAGTTGACAGTGCTTGGGGCTGGGCGCGTCGGCAGCGCGATCGCGCGGGACCTGTGCCAGGAGCCTGGCTTTGCGGTGCAGGTTGTCGACATCGATCCGGTACGCTTAACTGAGCTCGACCCCTGCCCCATCGAGACCGCCCTAACCGACCTTCGCACAAGCAAAGGCGTCGCCGCAGCGGTACGCGACGCCGACCTCGTCGTCTGCGCTGTGCCCGGTCATATGGGCTTCGAGACAATGCGGCGCGTTCTCCTTGCCCGGAAGGACGTGGTCGACATCTCCTTCTTCCCAGAAGATGCGTTCTTGCTCGACGACCTGGCGCGTGAGCTAGGCGTGATCGCCGTGGTTGACTGTGGAGTCGCGCCAGGGCTCTGCAACATCCTGGCAGGGCACGTTGCCTCCCAGTTGGACCACCTGGAGCAGTACGACTGTTACGTCGGGGGGCTGCCCGTGGTCCGCCGCTGGCCCTACGAGTACCAGGCTGTCTTTTCTCCGCTCGACGTGATCGAAGAGTACACGCGCCCTGCACGCTTGGTCGAGGACGGCAGGCAGGTCACCCGGCCCGCTCTCTCTGACATCGAGCTGATCGATGTGCCCGGCATAGGCACGCTCGAGGCTTTTAACAGCGACGGCCTGCGGACCCTGATCCGCACCCTCGACTGCCCGTCGATGAAAGAAAAAACGCTTCGCTACCCGGGCCATGCCGCGCTGATGCGTGTCCTGCGGGACAGTGGGTTCTTTTCACAGGAGCCGATCGCCGTGGGCGGCCAGCAGATCCGTCCGGTCGACCTCACGGTCAACCTGCTGGCTCAGCAGTGGTCCCTGGACGACGAGGGAGATCTGACCATCATGCAGGTCACCGTGCGCGGCAGGAAGAATGGCACGCCGTACACCTACAGCTATGACCTGCTCGACCGCTATGACCAGGTTTCGGGAACGACGTCGATGGCTCGGACGACGGGCTATACCTGCGCGATCGTCGCGCGGCAGATCGCGTCCGGCCTGTTCGTGGGAAGAGGAATCTGTCCACCCGAGTATATCGGCCGTGTGGAGGACTGCTATCGCCACCTGCTCGCTGGCTATGCCGAGAGGGGCATTGTACTCTCTGAGCAGATCGAACACGCATAACCAGAGCCCTAGGAGGAGAACAAGATGTCGTCGCACGATCCGGTCCGCTTTGCAGTAGTAGGCATCCAGGGCTACTCGCGCTCGCACCTGGGTATGGTCGCTGGCCTTGCCGAGGTCGGGCGAGGCCGCCTTGCGGCCTCGATGATCATCGACAAGGCGGATCATCCCGAGGTCGTTGCGCAGTTCGAACAGCAGGGCGTGCGCGTCTTTGGTGACTATGCCGACATGCTGCAGGCATGCCGGGATCAGGTAGACGTCGTGACCCTACCCGTACCGATCTACCTTCACGCCCCCATGGCGATCGCTGCCCTGCGCGCGGGCTATCACGTCCTCGTCGAGAAACCGGTAGCCGGCTCGCTCGCCGAGGTGGACGACATGATTGTCGCCCGCCAAGAGAGTGGCCGGCAGTGTGCGGTCGGCTTTCAGCAACTCTACTCACCCGTCTTTCAGACTCTCAAGGAATACATCGCGGCAGGGCGTCTGGGGCACGTGCGTCGCATCGCGATCGCTGCCTTGTGGCCTCGCCCTCGCGCCTACTATGCTCGCAACGAGTGGGCCGGCAAGCTCTTCTGCGAGGGGCATCCCGTGTATGACTCTCCGTTCAACAATGCCCTGGCGCACCAGATCATGAACATGCTCTATCTTGCCTCGCCACATCGAGGCCAGGCCGCATCAGTACAGCAGGTCGAGGCCGAGCTCTACCGTGCCTACGACATCGAGAGTTTTGACACCGGCTGCATGCGCGCGTGGACGGAAGGCGGCGTCGAAGTCCTTTTTGCTGCCACCCACGCTTGCGGCGAGCTAATGGACCCGGTGATGCACCTCGAGGCAGAACGAGGGCAGGTGGACTGGAGGATTGGGGGCGAGGCCACGATCACCTATGTCGATGGCAGTACAGAGAGCGTTCGTGAAAGCCCACCTCGTGCTTCGATGGCCGAGAACGTTGCCGATATGGCGCTCGGTCGGGTCGCCCGACCGTATTGCACGCTCGAGATCGGGCGTGCCCACGTGGCTTGTATTGCTGCCCTGCATCGCGCCGCCCCGATTCAGGATCTGCAACCGGCTTATGTGACCGAGAACAACCAGGGGCAGCGCATGATCACGGGCGTCGAGGATACGGTCCGCACCTTTTTCCACACCGGCCAGCTCTTTGCCGAGCAAAAAGCCCCGTTTGCCCAGGACGTGACATAGGTGAGTGCGCAGCAGGCACCTATGGACGGGCAGGCACGAGAGTCTTTGCTGGACCGGTTGTTCGAGCTGTTGGTTGACTATGACGGCGACGGCGCCTTCAACCAGTACCGCGATCTCGACCCCGAACTGGGCGTGCCAGGGGCACCGGCGATTCGTCGCAGCAACCTGCGCCGCTACCTGGAGTCCTTCTCAGGCGCATCCTACCTCCTGGTCGGCGAGGCTGCCGGTTACGCAGGGTGCCGCTTCTCTGGAATTCCCTTCACAGGCGAGGCGCAGATCGTAGGCCCAGAGTGCCTTTTATGGGCGCAGGGCCTCGGTCTGCAGCAGAGCAGCGTCGACGAGCTGTGGCATGAGCGCTCGGGGACAATCGTGTGGCAGGCGTTCGACGGCCGCCAGGACTGCGCGCTGTGGAACGCCTTTCCCTGGCATCCTTTTGACAGAGAGCCGCTCAGCAATCGCAAGCCCACACAGCACGAGCTGGACAGCGCTATCCCCATCCTGCGCTGTATTCTCAGCCTCTTTGGCCCGGCGCAGGTGTTCGCCATCGGCCGCGTCAGCGAGGCGCAACTGCGTAAGCTCGACGTCCGCGCGCCCTATATCCGGCACCCATCGCACGGCGGCAAATCGCGCTTTGTGGCTAGCGTGCAGTCGCTGCCACAGCAGCATCGCTAAGCACCTCAGCTCGGCAAACGCCTCTTCGGTACACCCATCTACAGAGTGCCCCACCCCGCGTGCAGGGTGGGGCACCATTCTATCCGGTGGTAGGCAGCTCGTCCAGGGTCATTAACTCCAGGTCGACCGGTGGCAGCGGCGTACCATAGGCTTCCCACAGCCGCTCTACGATCGAGCCCGGTTCGTGCGCCGCGCCCTGCCGCTGAAAGTACGCACAGACGCGAGTCACGTCGCGATCGAGCAAGTCGATCGCCTCCCGATTCGCGTCCAGGCTGACCACCTGCGGAAAGTCGATCAGCATGATCGTGCCTTCCCAGTACAGGATATTGTACGCGGATAGGTCGCCGTGGATCATGCCGTGTGACAGCATGAGCTCCACGTTCCGCATCACCTCCTGGTAGAGCGGCTCCGCCTCTTCCTCGTCCAGGCGTATGTGGCTGAGCGTTGGTGCAGCGAGGCGCGCGTCGCCGCAGTAGCCCATCAGTATCGCGTTCTCTGTAGCGGCATAGGGGCGAGGTACAGCTCCTCCCGCACGGTACAGCGAACGGAGGGCATTGTATTCGTGCATCAACCACGAGGTATGGCTGACCTGCATCCCAAACGCAGTCTTTTTCCCGATCGCGCGCATCACGCGGTGATCTGTCTTTTTCACCGCCCGCCCGTCCACGGTGAGCACGTCACGCCCCTGGCGGTACACCTTGTCGTTGCTCAGATTCCGGAACTTGCGTGGCCGGTACACCTTGGCCGCCAGCAGGTCAGTGCCCGTCGAGGGATGGGCTTGGCACAGGTAGACGCTCGCTTCCTTGCCACCTTTGACCAGTGCCAGTACGTCCACGATCAGGCCCTGATCGTAGAACGAACGGATCGACTCGAGCAGCCAGCCCTCCTCGTAACGTCCTGGCGTGTAGGTCGGACGGAACCCACCCTCGAGCCCGACCAGATCGCCCAGTTCGGCGATCACCACCTCCTCGTCTCGCTTGGGTATGTGTCTCGCCACCGGCTTGCGCTTCCGCCGTGCTCGACGGTCGGTCCGCACCGGGTCGAACATGCGTTCATAGTACTCGTATTCGTCTTCGCATTGCTCAGGATCCTGCACAGGAGTGGGTCTCCCAGTCACTGCTTCTATTCCCTTTCACGTGTGTTCTCGCATGGCGTATGTCCATCGACAACTTGGGTTCCGACGTAACAGAAGCCATGACAAACCTCCTCCCGCGGTGAGCGCCAACAAGGCCAGGCCCCGCATGACAAAAGGCCACGAGGCTGGATACCCCGTGGCCCACACTCGTCTACGCGGCTCACCGCATGTGAGTAGACCCCAACACAAACGGCCACGGGGCTGAACGCGCCCGTGGCCGCAAGACCGGCTGTCCGCCGATGTCTATGCGATCAGATCCTCACAGGCACGCTCGATGTCGATGACAGTTCCTTTCCAGCTCTTCATCTGCATAGCATGCCTCCCTTTCGCGCGAGGCTGTGCCCCGCTCTCTTGGCTACCCAGGCGGCGCTACACGCCAGCCTGGTCCGTATCTCTCTCAGAACGTCTCCAGTGTAGCACGCTTCCCACGTGCTGTCAAATCCACTTGCAGCGTGTTCTCCACTACACGGAGCCCCTCCTCAGGTCTGAGAGGACAGGAATGTCGCCACCTGTGCGGCGGTCGGCAGCGCAGGGATCACGCCGCGCGTGAGCGACGTCAATGCCCCCACGGCATTCGCATAGCGCAGCGCGGTGCCCACTGCAACGACGTCCAACGGTTCTCGCCACACGCCATGCCCAACCAACTGCCACAACAGGCCAGCCACGAACGCGTCTCCACACCCCGTGGCGTCCACGGTCTCGACCTGGAAGCCCGGCACGTGTCCGCCGCCTTGCCTCGTCGAAAAATAGCTGCCCTCCCTGCCGAGTGTGACGACGCACAGGCGCGGTCCCATGCTCAACAGCGACTGGCTGCCGCGATCAAGTGCCGAAAGAGCACCGGCCAGCCGGCCCGGCGACGGCGTATCGGAGGCTCCACCCTTGCCCAGGCCGGACACCGCGGTGAGCAGCGCCAGCTCGACCTCGTTCACCTTGATCACGTCAGCCAGTGGGATCGTCTCCTCGATCCGTTCCCGCGCCGCTGCCGGCGCCTCCCACAAGGTCGGGCGATAGTTTACGTCAAAGGAGATTAGCGCCCCTCCCACACGCGCTTCCTTCAGTGCCTCGAGCGTCGCGCTGCAACTCGGTTCGGCGATCAGGCTGATCGAGCCAAAATGAAAGGCCTTGGTCTGGCCGAGCATACCTCGGTCCAGCTCGTCCGGCCGCAGCCTCATGTCCGCGCCGGGGTTGCGGTAGAACACAAATTCGGAGGTGTCCTCGTCGGGCTGCGCGATGAACGCCATCGTCGTGCGCGCCTCCCGATCGAGGCGCATCCCTGACGTATCGACCCCTTCTGCGCGCAGCACCTCGATCAGATGGTGCCCGAATGCGTCATCTCCTACCTTGCCGACGAAGGCGCTCTCTGCGCCCAATCGGGCCGCAGCGACCGCAACGTTCGCTGGCGCCCCTCCGGGCTTTGGGTGGAATGCTGAGACCTCTGCCAGTCGCCGGCCGAGCTCCGACGGGAACATGTCGATCAGCATCTCGCCCAGGCAGACGATGTCCATGCACACCCCTCCTCATCCGCTGATCCGCCATCTACGCGTGCCCAGCGCCCGTCGTGCCGGTTCGCGCGAGTCACCGCGGGCGCCGCTGGACCGGCTGGGCCTGCGCTGCTACCCCGTGGACCGCACAAACCCAGGCTCGAGCCATCATAACATCGTGGGTTTGGACTGTCAAGTCGCCCGACTCGCGCGTGCGCCGGCGTTCTGCCACGACTCGAAAGCCGGACGGGCATTTGTTGGCAGCTCGACCTTGGGGTACAATGTGCCGTCACAGACCGATAGATCACGTACACAACGCGGGAGAGACGCTTGAGCCAGGAAACAGCCCCGACCGACCTGCCATCGCCGGAAGCCACGATGGCACTGCTTCAGGCGCGGCGGAGCATTCGCCGCTATCGTTCAGACACCGTGCCTGATGACTTGCTCCACCAGGTACTCGAAGCCGGGCGCTGGGCTCCCTCGGCCAGCAACCGGCAGCCGTGGGCTTTCGTCGTCGTGCGCGACGCTGAGGTGCGCAAGGAGGTCGCCGCCCACGCTTCCTTCTACTTTGTGCGCTGGGTAGCGGTGGACGAGGCACCGATCATGATCGTCCTCTGTGGCTACCAGGGCAGTCGCGTCTACCGCCAGTTCCTGCACGAAGACATCGGTCTGGCCGGTGGGCAGATGATGCTCCAGGCCAAGGCCCTCGGCCTGGGCACCTGCTGGATCGGCGGTCTGGATCGCGGTGCCATTGGTGCTGTCCTCCGCCTCCCCGATGATTGGGAGGTGGTCGGGATCCTGACGTTGGGCTTTCCGGATGAAGACCCGTCCCCCACGCAGCGCAAGCCACTGCCGGATGTGGTCCACTATGATCTGTTTGGAATCCACGCCTCCGAGGCCAGCCCACAGGCAGGCCGCCCTCCGGGCGGGGTGTGGCGAACCGTGTTGCGCTACATTTCGCTGCGCATCGGCTCCGGTCGCGCCGAACCCCGTCGCAGCCAGCAGGAGGGTGATTAATGCAGGCCGTTCGTCTTACTGAGATCGGGCAGCCTCTTGAGATGCAAGAGATCCCCACACCCTCGCTCGGAGATCAAGACGTCCTCGTGCGGGTCCGCGCTGCTGGCGTCTGCCATTCCGACGCCCACTATCGGGCCGGTACCTCACCCGTCGCACAGCTTCCGATCACACTGGGCCACGAGGTGGCAGGTACCGTCGAGCGCACGGGGGACGAGGTCAGTGGGTTCAGCGCAGGCGACCGTGTTGCCATCCACTATCTGGCCACGTGTGGTGAGTGCCATTATTGCCGCCTGGGGCACGAGCAGTTCTGCCTCACTGGGCAGATGATCGGCAAGCACCGTGATGGAGGCTATGCAGAGTACATCGCCGTGCCTGCTCGAAGCGTGGTTCCACTTCCTGCTGACATCCCATTCGAGGCCGGCGCGGTTATGATGTGCTCCACTGCCACTTCCTTCCACGCTCTGCGCAAAGCACGGCTCCAGCCGGGCGAGAGCGTCGCTGTCTATGGCGCAGGCGGCCTCGGCATGTCGGCCATCCAACTGGCGCGCGCATTCGGTGCTCTGCAGGTCTATGCGGTCGACATCGACGCTGGACGGCTCGCCATGGCCGAGCAGTTGGGTGCTGCGCCGGTCGATGCCGCCCACCTGGACCCGGTTGCCTCCATCCGGCGCCTTACCAGCGGCAAGGGCGTTGACGTCGCGCTCGAGCTGATCGGCCTGCCGAGCACGATGCAGCAAGCGGTGCGTTCACTCGCCATTATGGGGCGCGCTGTCCTCGTAGGTATCACTGACGGATCTTTCCCCGTCCGTTCCTATACCGAAGTCTTGGGCAAGGAAACCGAGATCATCGGTGCCTCAGACCATAGGATCGTCGAGTTGCCGCTCCTGTTCGAATTTGTCCGGCAGGGCAGGCTCGATCTCGCGCAGGTCATCACTCGTCGGATCCCGCTCGACGCAGCGGCGACTAACGACGCCCTCGACAACCTGCAGCGTTATGGTGCCGGCGTGCGGACGGTGATCGTTCCCTGAGCGTCTGAACGTCGACGTGATGGGTGATGCTCTAGAGAGCCAGGCAAAGGACTGGATGTCGTGACGTGGACATCAGAGGAGCTGGTGCTGTGGGCCGATGCTTCACTCTTGGTAGCCAACAAACCCACCGGTCTGTTGGTCATCCGTGGTGGCTTTGGAGAGGAGCCCTATCTGGCACAGATCCTCGAGCCAGACTTTGGCCGCCTGTGGATCGTACATCGCCTCGACCGCGAGACCAGCGGCGTGATCGTCTTTGCCCGCAGCGCTGCAGCCCACCGGGATCTCAACACACAGTTCCAGGAGCGAGATGTCGCCAAAGTATACCACGCGCTCACAGTTGGCGTCCCAACCTGGGAAGAGAACCAGGTCGACCTCGCGCTGCGCGGTGACGGCGACCGGCGGCACCGCACCGTCGTTGACGCTGCCCGGGGCAAGCCGTCTCTGACTCGCTTTGCGGTTCTTGAACGGTTCCCTGGCTTTGCTCTGCTCGAAGCACGCCCGAGAACTGGCCGGACCCACCAGATCCGCGCCCACTTAAGCGCAGTCGGGTTCCCCATCGTGGGCGATGCACTGTACGGCGGCGGTCCGGGGCTGCTGCCCTCTATGCTCCATTCAGGGGAAAACGTGCCCGGGACGGCAGACCGCGTTCTCATCGCTCGGGCCGCCCTACACGCGCTGAGCATTGCCTTCGTGCACCCCCAGACCGGGGACCCCTTGCACTTTTCGGCCCCCTACCCCGATGATATGTCTCGCACGCTGCAAGCACTCAGGGACGCTAACACAGGACGCGCGCCCTGATGGCTATGGATCGCCCTGGAGAAAAGGGAGGCTACGTAGCGCGATAGCGGCGGTCGTACAGGGAACGGTCATAGGGGGCGCGGCGCCCCGGGCAGCCGCCGCGCGGGCACAACTGGCAGCTCTCAAAGCTCTCTTCCGTCGGGAAGCGGATGCCCGACACCGACTTGGCAGGGATCATCAGCAGGCTGTCAGAAAGCGCTACGCCGATCGTCCCTCGTACATCGCCCAACGTAGAGAATAGGGGGCGCTGCTCGCTCAAAGGCCATTCGCCCAGCGAGCCCGGCGCCATGGCCGAGGTTTTCCCTGGTCGATAACGCTCCGCCAGATCGTGATACAGGGCCCGTGTGGCCTCTCGAAGCGCTGCTTCCTGGATCGCCTCGGCCCAGTAGCACTGCAGCAGATCCGTTAGCGCGTGCGCCCAGGCCTCTAGCTCGGTGCCGCAGGTGGCGACGTAGAGAAAGGCACGGTGCGCCTGTTCCAGGTTCACGCGAAGGATGCGGCTCGTGAACCTGGTACCGGCAATGATGACGTAGTCATCGCCGCGATCCTCGATATACCCTGCCCTATACATCGCCTTCGGGCGAGCGACCGAGTCAGCTTCCCGTGCCAATGCCACGAGATCGTCGTGGTCGGCGCTCCCTTCGACAATGTGTAGCCGTTTTGCCAACGCGCTGATATCCGCCCGGTAGCGGATACGATCCAGAACAACGGTCTCCATCATATGTCCTCTTGTCGCCCAGTCTTGAGTCTGTGCTGCAGAAACTGCAGTATAGCATGGCCAAGGCCCCCAGACAAGCGCCGGTCCAGCGCTCGTCTCGCCGAACGTTCTTCGAGAGATGCATGATCCGCCGCACCCGGATCTACCAAGGTAGCACATCTGCTTTCGCGAATGTAACTAGAACCTCCCTATGTGTCACCGGTCAGCATCGCGATGCCCGCCTGCGCTCGCTCCAGTGTGCAGCTCCCGCTCGGATGCGGTCACTCCAGATTTCGCGCCGTGCGGCTGGCGTGGTATAATGACTTCGTGGTCGATGCAGACCCACAACGCACTTGCAGTCATCTCGGCAAGAGGAGGATCAACGATGATCATCGGCGTACCGCGCGAGATCAAGGATAACGAGTACCGCGTGTCCATGACGCCGGGCGGCGTCCACCACCTGACCCAGATGGACCACGAGGTCTGGCTGGAAAGCGGGGCAGGAGAAGGCAGTGGCTTTACCGACCAGGAGTATGCTGAGGCTGGCGCCAAGATCGTGCCGCGCAGTGCGGACGCCTGGTCGGCAGAGCTGGTCGTCAAGGTCAAGGAGCCGCTTCCGCAAGAGTACGAGTTCCTGCGGTCAGGACTCGCCCTATTCACCTACCTGCACCTGGCGGCTGACGAGCAACTGACTCGCGCGCTGGTATCCCACGAGGTAACGGGCATTGCGTACGAGACGGTCGAGCTGCCGAACGGCCACCTGCCGTTGCTCACGCCGATGAGCGAGGTCGCGGGGCGGATGGCCGTCCAGATCGGCGCGCACTATATGGAAAAGATGAACGGCGGCCGGGGCAAGATCCTCGGTGGTGTGCCGGGAGTACGTCCGGCGGATGTCGTGATCATCGGCGCTGGCACCGTGGGCACCAACGCCGCCCAGGTCGCGCTGGGCATGGGCGCTCACGTGATCATCATCGACATCAACATCGACCGCTTACGCTATCTCCACGACGTCCTCGGCGGCAGGTTGACGACGCTCAGCTCGAACCCGCTGAATATCGCGCAGGCCGTCCGCCGCGCCGACTTGATGATTGGGGCGGTACTGATCAAGGGCGCCAAGGCACCCAAGCTCGTCACACGGTCCATGATCGGCACGATGGCCCCCGGTAGCGTGGTCATCGACGTCGCCGTGGACCAAGGCGGCTGCGTCGAGACCTCACACCCCACCACACACTCAGACCCGATCTTTCTGGTTGATGGTGTGATCCACTACTGCGTCGCCAACATGCCCGGTGCAGTGCCACGCACCAGCACCTATGCCCTCAGCAACGCGACGCTGTCCTACATCACCCGGCTCGCTGCACACGGCGTCGAGGGTGCCCTGCAGCACGATGCGGGGCTCGCCAGGGGGATCAACACCTACCAGGGTCACGTCACGTACTGCTCCGTTGCCGATGCCTGGACCCTGGAGTATATGCCGGTGGAAGACTTGTTGTGATGCAACGATGGTCCGAGAGTTGCATACCGTAGTGTGACGTGCTATAATCTGTCTGCCGCAGACTGGCCTAGTCGGCTGCGAGCAGCATCTAGTCGAGTCAAGTGCGTTTGGTGTACCGCTGGGATCACAGCCGTGACCGAGACGGTCAAATGCAGGGCCCGCGTCGTCAAGCCGCGATTCGCGGCGACCGGTTCTTCCTGGCTGCAGATCCCCGGACACCCCATGCGAGACCGAGAGGAATGTAGCTATGGAAGACGAACCGCGTCAGGGCCCCAAGCGGCCGCGCATCAGTACACAGGATATCGCCGTCGCCGGCATCTTTGGCGCACTAGCCATAGTCCTGGCCTTTACCCCACTTGGGCTGATCCCCGTGCCCAATCCAACAGAGGCTGCTACTAGCCTGCACTTGCCAGCGATCATTGCCGGGTTGCTGTCTGGCCCGATCGTCGGCGGGTTGGTCGGGCTGGTGCTTGCCGTCTCTACCTGGTATCTTTACAGTCCCACCTACCTCACCTTCGCGAACGGTAACCTCTTTGTAGCGCTGCTCGCGGCCTTTCTGCCCAGGATCCTGATCGGTGTTCTGGCCTACTATGCGTATCGCCCCTTGCGGCGGTGGCCCCCGGCTGCTGCTGCCCTGGCGGGACTCGTAGGTACGCTGACCAACACCTTTGGCGTGCTGGGCATCCTGATCTGGCTCGGCACACTTCCGGTCTCGCTACTCGTGCCCGTGTTTACGATGAACGTCCCGATCGAGGTTGCCCTGGCCCTAGTTGTGACGATTCCCACGCTCGCCGCGCTTCGGGCCTTGGGTCGGGCTCGCATCGCTGCAGCACGGGATTAGGCCAGGTCGGTGCAGCCTCTCATCCGTATCCGCGCGTTGCGTCACACGTACGTGTTTGACGCTGGCGTACCGATCGCTGCCCTGGATGGGATCGATCTCGACCTGCACCACGGCGAGTTCGTGGGTATCGTGGGGCCGAATGGATCGGGCAAGTCTACCCTTGCCCAGCATCTGAACGGCCTCCTGATGCCCACTTCTGGTGAGGTCTGGGTGTCTGGCATGCTCACCGCCGAGCCCCGCGACAGGTGGCGAATCCGCCAGCAGGTCGGGATGGTATTTCAGAATCCCGACAGCCAGCTCGTCGCCAGCACCGTGGAGGAAGACGTCGCCTTCGGGCTCGAGAACCTTGGCGTCCCACCAGCCGAGATCCGCGCACGCGTGGATGCTGCGCTGGATGCCGTGGGTCTGGCCGGCTACGCGACGCGCCCTCCCTACCTGCTTTCTGGCGGGCAGAAGCAGTTGGTGGCCATCGCCGGCGTGCTCGCGATGCAGCCTGCGTGCATCGTATTCGACGAACCAACCTCGATGCTCGACCCATCTGGTCGCGAGCGCGTGCTCGACACGATCAAGATGCTCAATACGGAGCACGAGACGACAACTATCCTCATCACACAGTCGATGGAGGAGGCCGCCCTCGCCGGCCGCTTGCTCGTGATGCACCGCGGGCGTATCGTGGCGGATGGACCACCAACGCGCATCTTTGCCGAGCCCGCCCGGCTGCGATCGCTTGGCCTGGACTTGCCCCCTGTGGTCGAGATCGCGCATCGCCTCGTTGGGTGGGGCGTGCCACTGCCACCAGATCTACAGACCGTGGACGATATGGCGAGGGTGCTGTGCACATTGAGCTCCTAGGCGTATCGCACACCTACAACGCAGGTACGCCGCTCAGCCACATGGCGCTGCACGGTATTGACCTGGCAATCTCGCCGGGCGAACGCATAGGGATCCTCGGGCCGACCGGTTCAGGCAAGTCTACGCTGGCCCAGATCCTGGCTGGGCTCTTGGTGCCAACTGCCGGCAAGGTTCGCCTGGACGATGTCGTTCTGCGGACACGCTCCTCCAGGACGCGCAGCCAACGCAGGCGTATCGGCCTTGCCCTCCAATACCCCGAGGAACAGATCTTTGAGCAAACCGTCTTCCGCGAGGTCGCTTTCGGCCCGAAAAGACTGCGCCTTCCTCGTGCAGAGGTCGAGCAGAGAGTGCACTGGGCGCTAAACCGCGTCGGCCTGCCGCCGGAGACATTCGCCCACCGTTCCCCCTTTACGCTCAGCGGCGGGGAGATGCGGCGTGTAGCGCTGGCCAGCATCCTGAGCCTGCGCCCCGACGTGCTCATCCTCGACGAGCCAACTGCAGGGCTGGACCCCAGCGGCCGGCGCGAGCTTCTCGATCTGGTCAATGAGCTGCACTCCGAGACCCAGTGCACGCTGGTCATTGTTTCGCACGACCTCGGACAGATCGTACGGGTAGTCGACCGGGCGGCGATTCTCAACGCGGGTCAGATCATCGCCGACGGGCCAGTGCGCGCCGTACTGAGCGATCGCCAGACGCTTGCCAACG
The DNA here is from genome assembly GCA_964560475.1 of uncultured Anaerolineae bacterium. Lineage (GTDB taxonomy): Bacteria > Chloroflexota > Anaerolineae > JAFGEY01 > JAFGEY01 > BS750m-G44. The sequence continues at coordinate 34,661 of CAZLMZ010000001.1, read as the reverse complement.
CGGGGCTCAGCGCTCCGGCCCCCGTCGTCCTGCTGCATCGCCTCGAGGCTGCTGGCTGGCCGGTGCAGACCGACCGCGTGCTGCCAGAAGAGGCGGCTGCCGAGATCTACCGCGCGTGGCAGGCACGAGGAGGCCGGCCTTGAGTCTCCTCATGCCAGGTATGTACGTTCCTGACGAAACTGTCGTTCATAGGCTGGATCCGCGAGCCAAGCTCGCCGTGGCGCTCGTACTGATGGTGCTGCCCTTCTACGCACCTAGCGTTGCAGGAGGATTGCTGCTGGCGGCGTTCGTCATTGGCATTGCGCTGCTCGCCAAGGTGCCGCTCCTGTCGCTGCTGCGGACCATCTACACCATCTTCTGGATCGGGTTCGTGATGTTCTTCTTTTACGCGTTCACGACCCCAGGCGAGCCGCTTGTCAGCGTGGGCAGCATCTCGGTCACGCTGAGCGGGTTGCTTGCTGGAGGAGTCCTGATCTACCGGCTCTGCCTGCTCGTCGTCATTAGCTCACTGCTCACCTACACCACCTCGCCGGGCCAGTTGGCGCACGGACTGGAGGCGACCCTCTCCCCGTTGACTCAGATCGGGCTGCCAGTCCCGGAGGTGTCGATGGTCATGACCATTGCCCTGCGCTTTGTGCCCACGATCTCGGATCAGGTCGATAGGATCATGACAGCACAGCGCGCACGAGGAGCAGACCCGACAGGGAACCCCCTGGAACGCGTGCAGAGCTGGGTACCTGTATTCGTCCCGATATTTGTGCTGGCCTTCCAAAGGGCCGAGCAGCTAGCTACAGCAATGGAAGCGCGCGGCTATCGTGGTGGCTCTCAGCGGACCAGCCTACGGCAGCTTCACCTGAGCTGGCATGATGCAGTTGCTGCCTTGGTCACGGCTGGGATGGCCCTGGTCGTGGTAGGCGCGAGCTACCTCTAGGTGCAGCCGTCGCGCATGCACCAGGTAGCTCGCTCGGCAGGTTTGGTGTACCCATAGGAGGATCTGTGCTACTCGCAATCGACGTCGGAAACACCAACGTCGCCTTTGGCATACACCGGGGAGGGCAGTGGACCGACCACTGGCGCATCCGCACCGTACCCGACCAGATGCCCGACGAGTACAGTGTGTTGTTTCATAGTCTATTCCGTGAAAGCGGCATTGCCATAGGCGAGATCGACCGGGCCGTGCTGAGCAGCGTCGTCCCTCCCGTCACCGACGCCCTTGTGCGCATGCTCGGCGAAGAGATGGCGCGCCCTCCCCTGATCGTGGGACCTGGAGTACGAACCGGGATCCGGATTCGCACGGACAACCCCTCGGAGGTCGGAGCGGATCTCGTCGCCAACGCGGTCGCTGCCTATGCGCGGTTCGAGCGGAATTGCATCGTCGTCGACTTTGGCACGGCGCTCACCTTCACTGCGGTCGCCGTGCCGGGCGACCTGCTCGGTGTGGCGATCGCTCCCGGGCTGAATACAGCCGCAGCCTCGCTTTCCAGCCAGACCGCCCAACTGCCGCGCGTGCAACTTACTCCCCCGGCAGCCGCCATCGGACGGAACACCACGCACTCCATTCAGTCGGGCGTCGTGTATGGATACGTTGGCCTGGTGGAGGCACTCATCCGGCGCATGCGCGCCGAGATGGGAGGCCAGGCGCTTGCCATTGCGACTGGAGGCTTGGCGAGCGTCATCCCTCCCCTCAGCAACGAGTTTGCCGCGATCGAGCCCTGGTTGACGCTGGACGGTCTGCGCATCATCGCTGAACGCAACGCCTGACGCGCGAGGCTCAGCCGGCGCCTAGATCTCGTCCGGATGCAGCGCCGCCAGCCGCTCGGCGTGGTGACCTCGTCCCGTCGCCCGCAGGCGCGCCAGGTACGCAGGCAAACGGCCCCGCGTGTGAAAGGGGCCGCCTTCGCGCAGCACGGTCATCATCGGGTCGACGTCGTGCCGGCTGGTCACCATCATGTCGTGCTGCCACGCTTCGAGGTAGCGCATCGCCTGGTTTGCCAGTTCTGGTCGCTCAGAAGCCAGATCCCGCTGCTCGTGAGGATCCTTGCGCAAGTCAAACAGCATGACCGGTTCGAGCTGCTTGTAACCATCGTGGTAGGTGCGCAGGCAGATATAGTCACCGAAGCGCACGCTGCGCATGCACGACCAGGCGTTCTGGCTCACGACCAGGTACTCCCGGCCCTCAGCCCTGCCCGCACGGAAGGCCTCGGTAAAGGGCACGCCGTCCCAGTTGTCCGGGACAGTACCTCCGGCCAGTTCGATCAGCGTGGCGGCCCAGTCATACTCGTAGTGCATTCCAGCGTCCACGCGCGGCTCGCTCACGATTCCGGGTGCACATACGATCATCGGGACGCGACACGTGATCTCGTCTGCCGTCTGGTGATCGCCCCACACGTTGAGCTCGCCCTGGTTCTCTCCGTGGTCCGAGCTGACCATCACGATTGTCTCATCGAGCACGCCTGCATCCGCGAGCGCATTGAGCAGACGTCCCGCATGCTCGTCCGCATAGCGGATCCCCACGTCATAGCCGTCGATCCAGCGCCGGACGGCTTCCATCGAGTCGAGCTGTGCTGGGATCCGTGGGAAACGTTCGTAGAAGGTCTCCCCGCCCCAGCTATGTGGCTCCTGGGCACTGTGTGGCCCGTACCCGTCCCATGCCCTCTGCCGCACTTCTTCTGTCAGCCACGCCGGCAACGGCTCACCCTCAAATGGATTGCCGTAGGACTCGGGTGTGCGGTACGGCGTATGTGGGTCCCAGTAGTTGACATGCAGGAACCAATTATCCCTACTCGCGTTGCGTTCGATCCACGCGAGCGCGTCCGGCGTGACCTGGTCGGCGATCTCTCCCCCGCCGAAACCCGGGTTGTGCACCTCTCTGAAACCGGCGTACCAGTGCCACGCGCCGTGCCGCTCCCCGAACGGGCTGACCGTGGCTGTGTACAGGCCTGTCTGGCGCAGCGCGCTCATCCAGCTCGTCCCTGCATAGATGTCTCGGAACCCGCGCGTCGTTCCCTCGATGAACGGATCTGCGGCGGTGCCGCCGTGGTTCACGACGCCGGTATGGTAGCCACAACGCCCGCTCCACATCGAGGCGCGCGAGGGCAGACAAGGGGCGTCCGTATTGTAGCAGTGTTCGAAACGCACGCCCTCCCTTGCCAGCGCATCAATGTTCGGGCTCGTATCACGGTGGTAACCATAGCAGCCGAGGTGGTCTGCTCTCAGCGTATCGATATCGATGTACAGGATCCTCACCTTACGCGCCTCCTTGTAGGCCGTCTCTCTGTCTGGTCCGCGATCCTCCGGTACCGATGGCACCGCCACAAAGGCACTATCGACTCAGTTCGTTTGCCAGCGTCTCGAACCGGTCAATGTCGGCGCGCACGATATCTAGGCTGGATCGCCAAAAGTCTGGCGTCGACAGCTCGATCCCAAACCGCGCCGCGAGTTCGGCCGGCGCAGCCATCCCGGTAGAGGCCAGCAGGTCGTCGTACTCCGCCCTGAACGCCTCGGGAGTCTCCTGGTAACGCGCGTACAGGCCGAGGCCAAAGAGCAGCCCGAACATGTAGGGGTAGTTGTAGAACGAGCGGCTCGTACTGTAATAGTGCGGCTTTACCGCCCACATGTAACGATGCAGCACATCCTGGTCGAGGCCATCGCCATAGGTCTCGCGCTGTGCCTGTTCCATCAGTGCACACAGCTCGCGCGCCGACAGCTCGCGCGCTCGCCTCTGCTCAAAAGTACGCTGCTCGAACAGGAAACGACTCGATATGTCCACCACGACCTGGCACGCTCCCTGCAGCGCTGCTTCCAGGATCGTGAGCTGCTGTTCCGGCGTGGCTTCCGCCAGCGCAGCATGCCGCACGATCGTCTCACAGAAGATGCTCGCCGTCTCTGCCATTGTCATCGGCGTGTCGCGCTGCAGCATCGTTCTCCGGGACAGGTTCAGATTGTGGTACGCATGCCCCAGTTCGTGGGCCAGTGTACTGACGCCACCGTACACAGGCCGATAGTTCGCCAGGACGCGCGATGCGTCGCCCTGGATCCACATGCAGAATGCCCCGTCGCGCTTGCCATCGCGCGGCTCTGCATCGATCCACCGCTCGCTGAACGCGCGTTCCGCCAGGTCGGCCAGCCGAGCCGAGTAGCTTCCAAACTGCTCGATAACGAACGAACTTGCCTCGACAAAGCGCCACTGGCGTTGATCCGTGCCCACTGGTGCAAAGAGATCATACCACCCTAGCACGGGCAGATCCAGCAACCGCGCCTTTGCCCGAAGATATCGCTGAAAGTCAGGAAACGAATCCCACGCCGCTTCCATCATCGCGTCCAGTGTCGCCCGGTCGATGCGGCCCGCAAACAGCGCCTCATCGAGGACCGACGCCCAGCCGCGCCGCCGGGCGACGAGATCCACCTGGCCCTTGATCCCGTTCATCGCTGCCGCGAGAGGGACCTCTGCCCGCTCCCACGTCGCCAGCTCTGCCTCGTAAGCCCGGCGCCGCACCTCCCTCTCTGGACTCGAAGCCAGGTTGCGCACCGCGCTCATCGGTAGCTGGCGAACCTCTCCCTCGATCTCGACCGGCACGGTGAGCTGCGAGGTGAACGCCCCGTGCAGCTTGGCCCACGCCTTGCCGGCGACCAGATCCAGGTCGGCGACCAGGGCTTCCTGCTCGGAAGGGAGGAGATGGGCAGCTGCCTGCTGTGCCACACGCAAAGCAAAGGCATGCGCCTGCGCCAGCGACGAGCGCTCGATCAGCCCGTCTACGTCGAGCGCGCCGATCCATGCCACAAAGCGCCGCTCGATCAGTACGAGCTTGACTCGAAGCTGCTGGTACTCACTCCACTTGGCCTGTGCCCGCTCGTCGCGCGAGTCTGTAGCGATGTGTCCGAATAGATAGGCGTACATCGTCCGGGAACGCTCGAGCAGCTCGTTCAGTTGCTGTACGACGGTCTCAAAGCTGCCTACGAGATCCTTGCCCACGGCAGTAGCCGGTTGGCGACCGATGTCGTGTCTGTCAAACAAGGCCTCGAGGTTGTCGATCCGCGCCGCCATATCCGCATAGGCCGCTCGGAACGCATCCGAATCGACGTCAGGATACACGACGGTCAGATCCCAGTGTGGCAGCGCCCCTGGCACGTCGCTCATCTATCCTTCTTCTCCTCTCTCCCCGGTGTGGGAATCCGAGCTACCATCTTTCGTAGCGAACGAGCTCGGAGACCGGTTTGCGTCGCTTTGGCCGCGGTTCGTCGACCGCATAGCCGAGTGGGGTGAACGCGATCGGCTCCACACCCTCGGGCAGGCCAAGAACCTCGCGCGCGACATCGCGATCGAACGCACCGATCCAGCACGTACCCAGGCCGCGGTTCGTAGCGGACAAGATCAGGTGATCCATCACGATCGCTACGTCGACGTCCGCATAGTTCTTGCCGTCGCTGCGGACCCAGCTCTCGCCGAGCACTGCGCAGGCGCAGATCACGATCGGGGCCTGCACGAACCAACCACGATCATAGATCCGTCGTAGCTCCTCCGTGCGTCCTCCTGTATGGATCACGATCAACTGAAAAGGCTGCCGGTTCGCCGCGGTAGGCGCCAGGCAGGCATCTTGCAGGATCTGCTCTAGGTCTTCCTCCGCAACCGGATCCGGCTTGTACGCGCGGACACTGTACCGCTGTGCCACCAGCTCGTGAACGTCTGTCATCCCTCCACCTCCATCTCCCTGCCTGGACGCCCAGGCTCCAACCATCGAGCGGATTATACCACGAAGCGATGGGCCAGCCCAATGTGTTGCGCGGAGCGTGGGCAAAGCGCTTGGACACCGAGTCCATATCGTGATACAATACGTGGGTTGTAGAGTCGACCCGGTGCCACGAAGCGATCGACTCGAGTCAGAGGTGTACAGTGGGAGATAGCATTGTCTGAGCGCAGTAATGAGGAGTGGATCAGCGACCTAAGCGAACCTGGGCCCCAGCGAGAGCTGGCCGTGAACGATCTTTGGGAGCTGCTCGTACGCGGCCTGGGATACGCCCTGGCTAAGTACGGAAGCGTCACAGAAGCGGACATCGAGGACTTTGCCCAGGACGCCATACTCAAGATCCTCGACGCACTCGACACGTTCCGCGGTGAGGCTCGGTTCACGACCTGGGCTAACAAGATCGCCGTGCACGTCGCTTTCACCGAGCTGCGCCGCCGTCGTTGGAAGGACGTCTCACTCGAGCAGATGATCGAGATGCCAGATGGAGACCTGATCCCACGAACATGGGTGGACCCCTCTGCTGGCACCGAACAGCAGGCACTACAACACGAGCTGCTGGAGGTCGTGCGAGAAGTGATCGAGGAGGAGCTGACCGATCGGCAGCGGCAAGCGCTCGTCGCGGCGCGCATCTCCGGCGTTCCGCTGACTGAACTGGCGCGCCGCATGGACACCAATCGCAACGCGCTGTACAAGCTGCTTTTCGACGCGCGCCAGCGTCTGCAGAATCGCCTCCTCAGTCGGGGGCTGTCTAAAGAGGATATTCTCGCCATATTCGACGACTGATGATCAACGACCTGCGAAAGGTATGGCATGTCCAGTCACCCAAATGCAGCTCGCATAACAAGAGTGCGTGCGCTCATCTGTGAGGTCGTGACCGCACAATTCGATGAAATGGACTGCCCCGAATGCTTCGAGTACCTGGATCGCTTTGCGGATCTGATCCTGAATGGTGCCGACGCTGCCGGGATGATGCCGAGACTGCACGACCATCTTGAGCGATGTGCACACTGCCGGGAAGAGTTCGAGGCCCTGTTGGCGGCCGTACGCGCCTGGCAGTAGCCACTGAGTGAGTGAGCAGCCCGCGTCGTTTCTCGCTCGTGCTACCGCTCGCTCGGGCCACGGCTCGCTCGCGCCGCCCACCGCCCCATCGTTGATCCAGACCTTCGAGCCGCAGCACGGCCCGCGCCAAGACCACCCTCTGTGCCTCACGCTGTGAAGGAATAATGTGAATGGTTCGTATCGAGTACCTGGTTGATTATCCGGAGCACATCCCCGTGCTCGCAGAATGGCACTATGCGCAGTGGAGCTACCTCGACGTTGGTGTCTCTGCTGCCCAACGTGCCACTACGCTGCGTAGGCACGGGCGCGATACTGTGCCGATGACGCTCGTCGCGCTCTCTGGTGACACGCTGCTGGGTTCAGCCAGCTTGATCGCACACGACATGGACACGCGGATGGACCTCTCGCCCTGGCTTGCCAGCGTCTATGTCGATCCGCCCTACCGGGAGCACGGAACCGGGAGCGCGCTGGTCGGAGCAATCGTTGACCGGGCGAAGCGCCTCGGTTTCCCTGTACTCCACCTGTTCACCCCTGACCGGGCTCCCTTCTACGAACGCCTCGGCTGGCATATCCTCGAGTATACAGTCTACCGTGGCTATGCCCAGACAGTGATGTCGATCTCTCTTGAGAAGCCCGGCGAGGAGCGCGGCTGACCGCTTGGCAGGTATGGTTGTTCCATATGCACCAGTCCATTCCGTATGTCGCGCCCGTTGGCCCGCGGATCGCTGAGGCGACAACCAAGAGAGGAAGGTGAACCCCATGGGCAGCACATATTCTCCCTCGATCAAACCGAACATCGTCTTTATCATGGCTGACGACATGGGCTACGGTGACCTGGGCTGCTATGGCGCCACCAAGATCCGGACCCCTCACATGGACCGCCTGGTCAGCGATGGCATCCGCTTTACCGACGCCCACTCTTCGGCCGCCGTGTGTACGCCCAGTCGGTACAGCGTACTCACCGGGCGCTACTGCTGGCGCAGCCGCCTGAAAAAGTGGGTGTTGTGGGGTTTCGAGCCCCCGCTCATCGAGCCCGAGCGCCTGACCGTCGCCTCCATGCTCAAGCAGCAGGGATACGCGACCGCCGCGATTGGAAAATGGCATCTGGGCCTCGGCTGGACGACGATAGATGGACAGCCACCCACGGCCGATGGCCGGAACGTTGACTATGCCGTCCCCATCCAGGGCGGTCCCCTCGCGCTTGGGTTTGACACTTGCTTCTGCATCACCGGATCCCTCGACATGGCCCCTTACTGCTTTGTCGAGGACGACCATACAGTGGGCATCCCGAGCGTCGACAAGACCCCCTACTTGCCGCAGCAGCGCGAGGGACTCATGGTTCCGGACTGGCGGGACGACCTCGTCGACGTCCGCTTTGCTGAGCGCGCAGTTGCTTTCATTGACCGGCACGCCGAGCGGCAGCCAGAGCAGCCCTTTTTCCTCTACCTCACGCCTTCTGCACCCCATCGGCCTTGCGTCCCGCCGGACTTGACAGCAGGCACGAGCGATGCTGGCGAGCGTGGCGACATGGTGGCGCTGGTCGACTGGATGGTAGGGCAGATCGATGACGCACTGGTAAGGCATGGCCTTCAAGAACGCACCCTGGTTATCGTCACGAGCGACAACGGTGCTCGCCTCACCAACTATGATGGGCGTGACTATGGACACAAGTCGAACGGCGAGCTACGGGGACAAAAGGCCGACATCTGGGACGGCGGGCACCGCGAACCGTTCATCGCACGCTGGCCTGGACACATCGCACCCGGCGCAGTCAGCAGTCACCTCACCTGCCTCTGCGACCTGATGGCAACGTGTGCAGACATTCTCGACATCCCTTTGCCGGCGAGCGCAGGACAGGACAGCTACAGTTTCTTCGGCGCGCTAACAGGCACGCCCGCATCCGGACCGGTCCGGGAGATGCTCGTGCACCATTCCGGTGATGGCATGTTCTCCCTCCGCCAGGGCCGCTGGAAGCTGATCCGCGGCCTGGGTTCAGGCGGGTTTACAGAGCCGCGGCACGTCGAACCGTCTCCCGGAGGACCCCTTGGTCAGCTTTACGATATGGAGAGCGACCAACAGGAAACAGGAAATGCGTGGCTCGACCATCCGGAAATGGTCGAAACGCTAGCAAGCGCCCTGGACCGATCGCAGTCCCTCGGATACACCCGGCCTGGCGCCAGGCCATAACCTACCACGCTACTCGAGTGCCGGTGGTGTACAATATGCTGGCCCTGCGATCCCTTCGAAAAGCATATCGACAATACTAGACACGTCCGGCTCGTCATCCCAGGCCGCCGACTCGCTGTGAGAGACGCGCGCTAGAAAGACGGCCAGGTAAGCGCCGCTGATCGCATGCGAGACTTCGACGGGACTGAGATTGGGCCGGATCTCGCCCCGCTGTTGTGCTTCCACTACGAGCCGATGCAGAATCTCGCCGAGGCCGAGGCTTGCCGGCGCTTCGGCCGATGGATAAAGCATCGAGCTCACAATAACATAGCGTGTCACGTTCAGGTAGGGCAGTGTGTCAGATACGAGTTGGCGCATGACCAGGCGGATCCTGGCAACCGCGCTCTCGACATCGCATAGATCCTCTTCTGCCATCCGTCTCAACTTGCCCAACTCGTCCAGGCCGATTGCGCGCAACAGGTCGCGCTTGCTTGGGAAATAGTTAAAGACGGTGGCACGAGAGACGCTCGCCTCTTCAGCCACCTCCTCGAACGAGGTGTTGTCAAATCCCTGTTCCTGGAACAGCTTGACTGCCACGTCGAGGATCCGGTGCTGTGTCTGTAGCTTTTTCTGTGCCCGCAGTGATGACTGCGCTTCGCCCATCCGGTACCTCCATCCTACCTGCCACGGGTGTCGCAATGGTACACGAGGATGCGGTCGGCGTCAAGGCAGGCGATGAGCCCGCCCATCTCGCCTGTAGCAGAGAGGGCCTCACGCATATACGGTCGCTGCCTAGTCCGAGGCGTCGACCTCGATCTGGTTCTCGACGTCGATCACGCCAGGCACCGAGCGCGCGATCGCCTCGGCGTGCCGCTTGCTCTTTGCCTCAGATACCGATCCACCAAGCCGGATGATGCCCCCCTCGGCAGAGATCTCCACCCGGTCGAACTCGCGCGAAGACTTGGCATAGCGGTCTCGCAGTTCAGCCACGAGATCCTGGCTCCGGCGGCGTTGGTAGCGTGGCAGCGCTACGATCGCTTCCTCGGTCAGGTTCACCGTCACCACCTCATCGCCGAACTCGTCCACCTCTTCTATAGGAAGGATCGGGTACCTGGGAACCAGACCCCGTCGCAGCACCAGGTGCGTGATCTTGTCGCTTTCGGGATCTATAAGCACGTGATCCACGCGCGCCACCTCGCCCTGTGCATTCAGCACGCGCGTGCCACGCCCGACGACGGCCCGGTCTGCATCCACGCCAGGATGCGTCTCGTGGCGGACCCTTGGTACCACCGGCAGGTCACACGCATAAGTATAAGTGTTGTTATAGCAACGTACGCCGCCACTTTCATAGACACCGGCTGATGGCTGTGTGTATTCGACCTCTCGGTACTCGGGATGCGCATCCAGTTCCTCTGCCGATAGCGAGAGATATACCTCATCCTCGTTCGTACGCTCCACTGCGTCAATGGGGACCACGCGATCTGCCGAGAACGGAAGACGCCTGGCTACGACCACGTCGGTGATTCGCTCCGAGTGCACGTCAACCACTACTTTGGCCACCCGCCCGCAGATGCCATCCTCGCAGTGCACCGTTGCTCCGATATTCAGGTCGTGCTCTGCCATGATTTACCTCCTTGATAGACTCATCTCTACTTGAATGATACCATCGGCGAGGGAACACACATGCTGGGGATCGTTGTGGTACCGGTTGGCTTTGGAGAGCAGCGTTAGGATCGGGTTGGTCCGCGCACAGGCGTACAGGCAGCCAACAACCCCTTGGCCGAGACCACCATCTGCTAGCGCGCCCTTGCGGCCTCGACCAGTTCCTTCTTCAGATTCCACAGTTTCTCGCTCAATGATACGTGGTAGATGTGCGGATTCATGATCCGCTTCACGCCCGGATCGAGTCGGCTGAGGTCAGCTTTGCGCCGCTCGCGCATCTCTTCGATCGGAGGTGGCTCATGAGCCATCTCGCCACCGTCGAGTATTCCCTCCAGGAGCGGCTCAATCTCCGAGACATCCTCGCGCGACAGTGTCCGTTGCTTCTGCCTCACGCTGGGATGTCGGAGCACGATTGTCTCCATCTCTCGCGGATCCTCGTCCTGGAGTGTCATCAGGTCCGCGGTAGCTTGGCCCCGCCGATCGTAGATCCGCCACACACGCTTGTTCCCGGGATTCGGAATCTTTTCCGGGTTCTCCGAGATCTTGATGGCCGGCGTCCACTCGTTCCCCTCTTGCACCGCCACGAGCTTGTACACCCCATCCAGAGCAGCATCTCCCTCTGAGGTGATCAGCCGTGTCCCGACACCATACACGAGACGATCGATCAGACTATCGGCGTCAACCCCGTATCGCGGCGCCTCTTCCTGGATCTGCGCGATGACCTGCAGGATCACCAGCTCGTCCAGTTGGTTCGAGAGCACGATCGATGTCTCTGTAAAGCCGGCATCATCCAGCATTTTGGCCGCTTGCACGGCCAGATAGGCCAGATCCCCCGAGTCGAGACGGACGCCCACAGGCTGGTGTCCCTTTCGCCGTAGCTCCTCAAAGACCTTGATCGCGTTCGGAATCCCACTTTGGAGGGTGTCGATCGTGTCGACCAGCAGTAAGCAGTTGTCCGGGTACACATCCGCATAGGCACGAAATGCTGCAAGTTCACCCTCGCCCAAGGCCATGAACACCTGCACCATGCTGTGTGCGTGTGTGCCCTTGGGTGGGTACCCCAATACGTGAGAAACGCCTACATTCGAGGTAAAGTCCGCTCCCCCGATCAGTGCTGCGCGAGCCCCGGCGTTGGCTCCCCGGCCTTGTGCGCGTCGCAGGCCAAACTCGAGAAGCAGCCTACCCCGCCCGCTGTCACGGATCCTGGCCGCCTTGGTCGCGATCAGGGTCTGGTAGTTTAGCTGGTTGAGCAACGACGTCTCCAGGATCTGTGCCATAGCCAACGGTCCCTGCACCACTGTCAGTGGGACACTCGGATGCACGACCCGCCCCTCTGCGATTGCCCACATCGACATCCCCGCCCAGGGATCGGTTCGCTTCAGCCACCTTAGGAAATCGTCACCAAAGATCCGCTCGCCGTTCTGCCCCGTCTGTGCCCGCAGGTAGGCGAGGTCTGTGGCGCGGAAGCGTGCTTCCTGCATCCAGTTGAGCAGCCATTCCATGCCCGCGTTGATGCAGTACCCCGCCTGGTGTGCCCCATAGTCGGGGTAGCTTCTGAAGAAGTGATCGAACTGCGCCATCCGTTCGTGGAGACCCAGGCGATAGTACAACTGCGCCATGGTGAGCTGATATTCGTCCGTGAACAGGATTCCTTCTGCCGTCTTGCGATCGCTCGGCTTCACAGCATATTCCTCCTCCGGGAGCTTCCCTATCTACGCGCCGAACTTTCGCAGGCGCCTCGCGTGCGCCAGTGCCAGTGGCATCAGATCCGTCGCCGGGAACCGGGGGCCGAGCCCGCCGTGTAAGCAGGCCGTTTCTCCGAACGTCGACACGTCGTCTCTGCGGCAGTACTCCGACCACAGGAGGGTGGGGACGGGGTGCCAGCTATGATAGCGCATGCGGACCGGCGTCGAGTGATCGCCCGTGACTACCAACACGTCAGGTTCCAGATCGAGGAGGCGCGGCACGAGTGCATCCACCTCCTCGATCCGGGCCACCTTCTCGTCCATGTTACCGTCTTCCCCTGCACTGTCCATGTGCTTGGCATGCAGGAAGTAAAAGTCGTACCCTTCCCAATGCCGCTCGACCGTCGCGAACTCTTCCTCCAGCTCTGACCCGCTCTCGAGCACGTCCATACCCACCAACTTTGCCACGCCGCGGTACATTGGGTAGGCCGCCACGGCACCCGCCCGGAGCCCAAAGACATCCGGGAAGCGTGGCCACGATGGCCGCTTGGAAAAGCCGCGCAGCAAGACCATGTTCGCCGGTTCCCTGCCAGAAAGGATCTCCCCCGCCTGTCGCACAAACTCGCGGACCAGGTCGGCCGTGTGCTGTGCCTCCGTAGTGCGGGGTTCAGGATCCAGCGGCTTTTCGCCTACTTCCTGTGGGTCCGTGTCCTCGATCGCACCGGACAGACCCTCTCCGCGCAGCACCAGGAGCAGGCGATACTCCTTGACCGTCTCGACGAACACCTCCACGTCAGGTAGCTCGATCTGGCGCAGCAGCCCACACAGCTCCTCGTTCTCGGACGTCGGGATCCGGCCGGCTCGACGGTCCGCGATGCGTCCTTCCTCGTCGACCGTGCAAAAGTTCCCACGCGCTGCTACGTCCCCTTGCTGCAGGTCAAAGCCGATCCCCAGTGCGGCCAGTACGCCCCTTCCCACCTGGTAGCGGAGCGGATCGTAGCCAAACAGCGCCAGATGCGCAGGGCCGCTGCCCGGCGTGATCCCCGCCCGGACGGACTCGTGCAGCCCGCAGATTCCCTGGGCCGCGAGTTTGTCGAGGTGCGGCGTGCGCGCCGCCTCTAGCGCCGTCTTGCCACTCTCTGCCCCGGCCAGTCCACCCAACCCGTCCATCACTAGCAGAACGATCTTGGTATCCGCAGGCTCTACCAACGCCTCGATCACATCCAGGTCCACTGCAGCCTCCTCTCAGCCGATCGTGTCCGCACCGCACGGCAAGCATACATCAGGCACGGGGGGATCCCCTTACCGCACCAGCAAGACAGGGATCTCCGTTTCGTCCAGCAGGTCGAGAAGCATATCTTTGTGGAGCAGCCGGCTCCGCGCTGGCAACACCAGCGTGCCGCAGCCCTCCATCCGCACCATGTGAGCGAGCCGCTGCACGTTCGATGCGCTCAAAGGCACGTATCGCAGCTCGACCTCCTGCTCCGCACCCCGCAGATGCTGGTTCACTTCCTCCCGCAGGCGTGGCAGCGCCTCGTGGCCGTCCGCCAAGATTACGGTCAGTATGTCGCCCGCGTCCTCACTCAAGCCGAGCGCCGTTTCGAGTGCACGCGCCCCGATCTCCGACCCATCGTACACGACCATCACCGGCGGCCCCAAGCAGCCTCCCTCTTGGAGCAGAAGGGCCATGGAGGGCGCCTGCACTGCCACACCGCGCGCAGTCGATCCGAGCCGTCGCGCCTGCGTGAGCGACCAACCAGCCCGTCCCAGGATGATCATGTCTGCTTCGGACGCAGCGCGTAGCAGTTCAGCGGTGATCCGCCCCCGTGCCACCTCGAACGACCATTCCAGCTCTGCACGCTCTGCCTCTGCGCGCAGCAGCTCGCGCGCGCGGCGTGCCTGGGCGTGTAGCTGCCGCTCCATCTCGCGTGTACTGAGCTCGCGGCGCCGCGCCGAGTAGATGAAAACCTCGCGTGCGAACGGCAGCTCTGCCAGTCGGAGCAGGTTCACGTCCTCTACGAACATGCCGAGCAGCTCGGCATGAAAGCGTCCAGCCAAGTCCGCCGCCGCTGCCAGTGCTGCGCGGCTATGCGTGGACGCATCCAGAGCGACGAGAATACGCCGGATCCGCACTTCTCCCTCCTCGCTGCTCATGCTTCACCTTCCTTGCCCGACGCACCGTACTTGCGGCGCTTTTCCGCCAGCTCTGCGAGGCGCTGCTTGACCCGATAGTTGACCGTGCCCTCAGGATAGCTCCCCTCCTCGTCCGGCTCGCCAGCAGGCATACCGGTCAGGATCTCGATGCCCTGATCGATTGTGTCCACCGCATAGATGTGAAACTCGCCGGCATCGACTGCGTCGCGCACATCTTGCCGCAGCATGAGGTGCTTCACATTCGACGACGGGATCAGGACGCCTTGCTCTCCTGTCAGCCCGCGTGCCTTGCACACGTCGAAAAAGCCCTCGATCTTGACGTTTACGCCGCCGATCGCCTGCACGCGTCCATGCTGGTTCACAGAGCCTGTGACCGCGTAGGACTGCTTGATCGGCACTTCCGAGATGGCAGAAAGCAGCGCGTACAGCTCTGCCGACGAGGCGCTGTCTCCATCGACGCCACCGTAGGACTGCTCGAACACCAGGCTCGCCGACAACGAGAGCGGCGTATCCTCTGCATATCGCGCCCCCATAAAGCCCGAGAGGATCAGCACGCCCTTTGAGTGAAGCGGTCCGCCCAGCTCGACTTCGCGTTCGATGTCGACCACCTGCCCACTGCCCAGGCGTGTCTGCGCCGTAATCCGGGTCGGTCGCCCGAACCAAAAGTTGCCGAGCGAAATGACGGACAGGCCGTTCACCTGTCCCACCTCGGTCCCCTCTGTCGAGATCAGGATGGTCTCACGCAAAACCTGCTCCTGCATTCGCTCGCGGATCCGATCCGCGCGAAAGATCTGGGCATCGATTGCCTTTTGTACGTGGTCTGCCGACACGACGTCGGCATCCGCCTCACCGGCCCAGTAGCTGGCCTCCTGCAGCAGGTCAGCCACGCTGCGCACCTGCGTAGACAACTTGGCCGTGTCGCCCACCATCCGTGCGCTTTGCTCGATCACGCGTGCGACCCCGGTACGGTCCAAGGGGCGAAGGTCGTGCTGTCGCACCAGGCCCGCGATCAACTGCGCATACTGGCGCTGGCTCTGATCGGTGCGATCCATCTCCCCGGCAAAGTCGGCAGCGACCTTGAACAGCTCGCGGAAGTCGGGATCGAGCTGCCACAGCAAGTAATACAGCCTCTCATCCCCAACCAAGGCCACCCTGACGTTCAGCGGGATCGGCTCCGGCTCCAGGGACACGGTGCTGATCAGGCTCAGCCGCTGGCCCAACGACTCGATGCGCAGGTCCTTCGACTGCAGCGCCCGCTTCAGGCCTTCCCAGGCGTACGGCTCTGTCAGTACCTTTTGCACGTCCAGAATCAGGTATCCGCCATTTGCTTCGTGCAGCGCTCCACCCTTGATCAGGTTAAAGTCAGTGATCAGCGCGCCCATTTGGGCCTGGTGCTCCACCCGCCCGATCAGGTTCTGATAGCTCGGGTTGTCCTCGTAGATCACCGGCGCTCCCTGATCGTCGCCGTGCTCGACCACGAGGTTCACCCGGTAACGTCTCAGTATAGGCTGCTGATCCTGTGCGCCCGCCCCTCCCGCCAGCATCTGTAGGAAACCCGGCATCTGCTGTTGTTGCTGTTCTGACGGCATAAAGGCCTGCGCGTTCTCGATAACATCCTTCTGCACTGCTTGCAGGTAGTCGAGAACGTCCGGGAACCCGGCGTACTTTTCCTTCAGCTCGTCGATGATGCCGCCGACCGCAAACTCTGCCATCTCGCGGTTCAGCTCGTTGATCTGCTCTCGTCGCTCGCGCTGCCAGGTCGGGACCTGTCGGAAGATCCGTTGCAGATCCTGCTCATAGTCTTCGACTTTCCGCTCCAATGCCCGCCGTCTCTCCTCGGACAACTGCTGGATCTCTTCGGGAGACAGCACGTTCCCGTCGTGGACTGGGGCGAACACAAAGCCGCCTGGCGTACGAATCAGGGCCAGATCATCCTTTTCGACGCGCTCTCGCAGTCCCTCGAGCGCCTCCGACTGGCGCTCCTGAAACTCTTCTGCGATCGACTGCTGCCGCGTCTGATATTCCTCGCTCTCGAAAGCAGCCGACATCGCTGTGCTCAGCTCCTCGGTTGCATGCTCCATGTCGTTGCGAAACTCTGTGCCCATGCCTGGCGGCAGGCCGATCGCGCGAGGTTTGGCCGGCTGGTCAAAGTTGTTGACGTAGCACCAGTCATTAGGCACGCGCTCTGACTTGGCCCGTCTCTGAAACAGCTCCCGTACGAGTTCGCGCTTGCGCGTTCCCGTTGGGCCCATCGCATAGATATTGTACCCATCCGTTCCGATGCCCATCCCAAAGTGCAGCGCTTCCACAGCGCGTGGCTGCCCGATGACCTCCCCCAACTCCTCGAGATCGGCCGTCGTCTCAAAGTCAAAGAGCGCAGGGTCACAACGCTGGTATAACTCGGATGTCTCTAGCTGCCTCTTGTCCATTTCTGCTTACCTCCGTTTTTCAGTGATTCGGGCTCACGCGGCGTCTCTGGACGCCGCGCCTACTCATCTGTTGGGCACTGCTGCTCCATGCGAGCCAACTGCGCCTGCAGATGCTCGATCTGCCTCCTCATACGCAGGATAATCTCGATGCCGTGTGGATTGATCCCCAGCGCGCGTAGGCGGCGGATGCGGCGCAAGCGCTCCAGCTCTGCTTCACCGAGATCCATCCCCACCAGGCCCTCGCGGATGCAGTGCTGCACCACCCGCACCGAGAGGCCGCTTTCCTGCGCAGCAATGGCAATCGTGGTCTCGATTTGCTCCACCTGCCTGCCCATCCTGTCTGGTGGCTCCCTCTAGACCGCTCGCCGCAGTTCCTCGAACAGCTCACGCTGCCGATCGCTCAGTTCCGTCGGCAACTCGACCTGCACTCTAGTATACAGGTCCCCGTGCTGTTCGGGATCCCGCAGCTGTGGCATGCCCTTCCCTCTCAGACGGAAAACCTGGCCGTTCTGCGTGCCCTCCGGGATCGTCAGTCGGACCGTGCCATCGAGGGTAGGCACTGGCACCTTCCCGCCCAGGATGGCAGTATACAGATCCACCCGCACGTCCGTATGCAGATCCGCGTGCTCGCGCTCGAACCGCGGATCAGGCGCCACGATCACGTGCAAGTAAAGGTCGCCCTGCTCGCCACCTGCACTGCCCGATGCCCCCGCTCCCGGAATGCGGACCCGTGTTCCCGTATGTGCTCCAGCGGGGATCTTGACTCGCAGACGTCGCCCGTCCATCTGTAGGGTACGAGTTGTGCCCTTGTAGGCCTCCAGTAGATCGATCTGCACCTCCTGCTCGACGTCCCGTCCACGCCTTGGTTGTACCTGATACTGGAATCCACCTGCTGGCGCACCTCCCCTGCCACCGAACATCTGCGCAAAAAAGTCAGAGAAGGGCGCCGCGCCTCCAAACAGGTCCTCGAGATCCTCCGGGGTACCGTAACGTACGTGCACCCGCTGCCCGCCTGGGCCTGCTTGCTGAGATCGCCATTGATCCCAGTCAAAGCCACCGGGCTGACCTCCGGCCTGCTGGTAACGACGCCATTCCGAGCCGAGTCGGTCGTACTTTTCCCGTTTTTCCGGGTCCGACAAGACCTCGTAGGCTTCATTGATCTCCTTGAACCGTTCCTCTGCCTCGCTGTCGCCGGGATTGACGTCGGGATGGTACTGGCGCGCAAGCTTTCGATACGCGCTCCGGATCTCCTTTGGGTCTGCGTCTCGGCTCACGCCGAGGATCGCATAATAGTCTTTATACTCCATGTAGCCGTGGGTTTTCCTGTCTGTATCAAGACGGCAACGACCACGCGTGCCGGACACAACACGCCAAACCGCGTGTGCAACCCCCATTGTAGCAGACTGGCATCCGCGCAACCGATGGAGTTGGTTTGCGCTGCCTTCGGATCCGGTTGACTAGGTTGGATTTTCGTTGGGCACTGCACGTGGAGGAGACATTCGTATGTGATGTCGTCAGACAGAAGCAACATACCGAGTGCGGGAGCAGGCTAGCAGATGAGCAAAGCGAGGCCTGCCCAGTCTGGACTGGGCGGGCCTCGCTCTAGTATCGTGGAAAGCCGATTCGGGCTCGTTATGGCTCGAACATATAGCCGACGCCACGGACATTCAGGATATGCCTCGGGTTCGAAGGATCTGGCTCCACCTTACGGCGCAGCCGATGAACATACCACTTGATGATCTGGCGTGCTTCCTGCAGATATTCAGGCTTGTACTGGCGTACCGCTTGTACCAACTCGGGCGGTGAGATCGCCTCGCGCGCGTTCTGCATCATGTGGACCAAAAGCTTGAACTCGCTCGGAGTGAGATCCACTGTCTTCTCACCATAGGTCACCTGGCGGCTCTGAAGATCGACCGCAAATGGGCCTCGCTTTAGTATGTGACCCGAGTCCCCATCCTGCTCTGCTTCGACCAACATCTGGCGTCGCTCGACCGCCTCTCCCACAGCTCGGCGAATATCGTCGGGCCGGACAGGCTTGAGCAAGTATCCATCCACGCCTTCCTGGATCGCCGATACGGCAGACTCGAGCGACCCATGTGCAGTCAGGATGATCACGATCGTACCGGGCCAACGCCAGCGGATCGCTTCGAGGACACGCTGACCGTCGATCCGCCCACCCAGCATCAAGTCAAGCATCACGAGATCGAACGAGGTCTCCTGCAGCCGCTCCAGCGCCTCCTCTCCATTCGAGGCTGTCGTCACAACGTGTCCTGACCGCTGCAGGGTCTCCTGCAGGAAGAAGCGGATCCGTTCCTCGTCGTCCACGACCAACGTGCGCAGTATTCCGCTCATACCTTCTCCTCCTGCCCACGCTGGCTCGGGAGAGCCAACGCGGATGTTACACGACCCCGCTGCAGCACTTGGTCTACAGTACGCTCTGCAACAAGGGTCCTAGTTGGCGCGATTATACTACCATCTGCATCAGGCGCCAAGCCCACAAGGCGAAACGTGGCCCCGACCCGCTGCGGGCTGGGGCCACGCCCCGTTGGGGCGAAAGTGTAGCTAGCCAGGCTGACCTGCCGGACGAGCCTCCAGTTTGGCGGGAGATTCTATCTGCTGACCGTCACGAACGAGGGCCAACGTGACGACATCGCCACTGCGGGCATAGTAGCTGACTGCTCTCGCGCCTGCCTGTCTCACATAGAGCGCCTCGCTCCAGGTCCGCCTGGCCGCCCTGCACTATGTAATGAGCTTGCTCAAGCTGGTTTCTTCTGTCCTGAGCGCTTCCGCCACCTTCTCGTGCTGCGGGCCCAGACGCACCAGTTCCTGCATGGGTTTACGCTCCTCGTCCGGCCGTCCGACGGCAAGCACGCCCACCAGTCGCGTCTCACGAAAGTAAAAGTAGGCAAAGCTTCCACGCTCCAGGCAGCCGCGCAAGACGGTCGTGTCCCACGCGCTCAGATCGCCCCACGCCTCAAAGCTGAACTCGAACAGGTCCGAGAAAAAGTAGGGCAGCGTTGTATAGGGCGCCTGGTCGCCTGCCATGTTGCCGCCTGCACGCAACCCCTGGCTGCGCGCCACGTCCCAGTGCTCCACGCGCAGACGCTTGGGCCCGCCGGAGAGTGTAGCCTCGCGAAAGGTCATGCTGGGCCAGGCCGCGATATCTCCGGCCGCATAGATGTCGTGGTCGCTCGTCCGCAGGTATTGGTCTACAGCTACCGCACCCTCCTTCGTGAGCTCCAGTCCTGCATCTCGTGCCAGTTGAGTGTTCAGGTTGATACCGACGCCCATGACGACCATATCGACGGAGAGCGTTTCCCCATTGTCGAGCTGCGCGTCTGCGACCTTGGCACTCCCGTTCAGCTTCTCTGCTGTGGTCTCAGGAATGATCCGCACTCCCCGGTCCTTGTACATACGGTGCAGAAACGCACTCAACTCCTCAGGTACGACCCGCTCGAGCAATCGCCTGTCAGGAAAGACCATCGTTACCTCGACGCCCAGTTGGGTCAGTGAGGAAGCGACCTCCGAACCAATAAAGCTCCCGCCCAGGACCAGGGCGCGCTCGGCCGTCTCTGCTGCTTCCTTGATCGCATCCGAGTCCTCGATCGTCCGTAGGGTGAACACACCGGGCAGGCCGTTCCCTGGCAGAGGCAGTCGCTTCGCACGTCCGCCCGTCGCTAGCAGCAGCTTGTTGTAGCGGATCTGCTCCCCACTGTCCAACGTGACCACGTGCGAGGTTGGGCTCAGCTCAGTTGCCCGCACGCCGGTCCACACCTCTACGTCGTGCTCCGGATAATAGCTCTCGGGCCGCAGGTAGACGCGGCTCAGGCCCTTTTCCCCCACCATGTACTCCTTGGAGAGAGGTGGACGCTCGTAAGGCCGGTGGGCCTCGTCCGTGATCAGGACAACGTGCCCGCGCTCATCCACTTTGCGGATTCCTTCGCAGGCCTTTCCTCCGGCCATGCCGCCGCCGATGATGACATATTCGTACGTTTCCATGTTCGCTCCTCGTAGTCCCTTCCAGCTTGCAGTGGGACTCTACTCGGCCAGAGAGGCCTTTAGCGTGATCTCCAAGCCAGGACGTAGCAGGTTGGATACAGGACACCCCTGGTCGGCTTCTTCCACGAGCTCCTGGAAGGTTTCCTCGTCGATATCGAGCACCTTCGCGCTCACATCGAGGTCCATCTTGGCGATCTTGTACCCGCCTCCATCCAGGGGCACGAGTGTACAGGTAGCCACAGTCTTGATATAGCGCGGCGTATAGCCCTTGTCGCTTGCGGTGGCGGCGAGCGCCATGCTAAAGCACCCCGCATGGGCCGCTGCAATCAGCTCTTCTGGGTTCGTTCCCGGCTGGTCACCGAACCGCGTCTTGAAGGTATATCGCGTGCTGTCCAACACCTCGCTCTCGGTGCTGACCGTGCCGCTTCCCCTCTTGTCACCGGACCAGATCGCCTGGCCTTTGCGCTTGATCTCTGCCATCATGTCCATCCTTCTCGAACGAGCAGCGCGCCACCGAGACCACCTCTATGACGCCACTGCCACTTTCCTCTATCATAGCATCGCTCATCGATCCAAACTGATGGGCTGCGTTTGAGCTGTGGTTGACTTTGGTGGACAGAGTTAGGATCGGGTTGGCTAGGTCGGCCCGCCTGCTGGAAAGAGCGATGTACCCTGCTCTGAGAACGGCAGCCGGCGCCAAGTCTCAGCGTTCTCCCTCGCCGCGATGGAACACGGCAATCTGTTCCCCATCTCCCTCGGGACGAACGGTCCTGTCTGCCACGCCATAGCGCCGCAGGAACCAGATCTCCGGGATGATCTCGGCGATGAGCTGGCCATCGTCAAATACACGGACGATCGAACTCGCAGAGACGACGACAGCAACGGCGTTCGTCTCGTACGTGATCGACGCTGCCGCCATGTGCCGGCCACCCAGCCCGAGCGGCAGGTCGATCCCCTCTGAAGAGGCATTGATATAGCGCGTTGCCGAGAGCGCCACCCCCTCGTTCGAGATGACGAACGCCCCGTCCAACTGCGCCAGTTCTTTCAAGGTTTCGCGCAGGTTGTGGTCCGTGAGCCGTCGCCGCTCGACCGGATGGTGCCACAGCGGGTCGAGAATCAGGCAGCGCGAACGTTGTAGTACCTCTTCCTCATCCGCGACGACGAACATTGTCCCGATCCGACGCCCCTCGCGGCCCTCCCTGGCCAGCTCCACCGCAAGATCGAGCACCGAGCGCAGTGTCTCGACGTTCACTCCCCGCCGCTCCGTCAGGATGCCGCTGAACAGATCGACGCTTTCGTCCAAGGCCGTTCCTCCTTCTATCTCACTTCTGTGTACGGGCCGATCATCCCATCACCACCCGCACGTCGTGCGTCCCTCCATCGTCCTCCAGAGGTACGAGGCCGTCGAATGATGCTTGTCCATCCAGCACGATCTCTGACACTCCCTGCTGTACGTGTTCCGGGTTCTCGACCTGGATCTCGTAGGAGGCCTCTCCAAAGCGGTAGCGGACCGCATACCCATCCCAATCGGCGGGGATGCGAGGGTCGATCCGCAGCGCCTCACCTTCGCGCTGGATTCCCAGGATCGCCTCTATACCGAGCCGATACATCCACGCTCCCGAGCCCGTATACCAGCTCCAGCCGCCGCGCCCTACGTGGGGAGGCACGCTGTACACGTCTGCCACGACCACGTAGGGCTCCACCTTGTAGTGATCCGCTTTCTCTTGTGTATCGCTATGCAGCACCGGGTTGAGCAGCGAAAAGAGTGACTGGGCACGTGTGCCCTTGCCCATCTGCGCATACGCCCATACCGCCCACAATGCAGCGTGCGTGTACTGCCCGCCGTTCTCACGGATCCCGGGTGGATAGCCCTTGATATATCCCGGGTCGTTGAGCGTCTTGTCAAAAGGTGGCGCAAAGAGCAAAATCAGTCGGTCATCCCTCTTGACGAGCCACTCCTCGACAGCCTGCATCGCACGACCTGCGCGATCGGCGCTTGCAGCCCCCGACAGGACCGACCAGGACTGGGCGATCGAGTCGATCCTGCACTCACGGTTGCGTGCCGAGCCCAGTGGGCTACCATCATCATAGTATGCCCGTCGATACCACGCACCGTCCCACGCCTCATTCTCCAGGGTCTGCCGCAGCTCCTCCGCCTGCTCTCGGTACGCTGCTGCCCGTTCATCGTCACCCCGGTCGGCGCATAGATCGGCAAACTGAGTCAGGTTCATGTACAGGAACCACCCCAACCACACGCTTTCGCCCTCACCCTCGATCCCGACGCGGTTCATGCCATCGTTCCAGTCACCGCTACCCATCAGTGGCAGACCGTGCTCGCCGGACGTCGTGCCCTTGTCCAACGCGCGTAGACAGTGCTCGTACAGCGGATAGTGCGTCTCGGTCGCGCTGTACTGGCCATAGCGGTCCTCTTCGTCGGCTTTGAGCGGCTCAGCCTGGAGGAAGGGAAGCTCCTCATCCAGGATCGCGCGATCGCCCGTGCACCGCACATAGTGAGCCGTGACCAACGGCAGCCACAACAGGTCGTCAGAGATGTGAGTCCGTACGCCCCGCCCGGAGGGTGGGTGCCACCAGTGCAGGACATCGCCGGCCTCGAACTGGTGTTCCGCAGAGCGCAGGATCTGGTCCCGGACGAGTTCGGGAGCGGCGTGGACGAGCGCCATCACGTCCTGAAGCTGGTCGCGGAAGCCGTAGGCCCCGCTCGACTGATAGAGCGCCGAGCGGCCCCACACACGGCATGCCAGCGCCTGGTACAGCAGCCAGCGGTTCAAGACCAAGTTCATCGCCTCATCCGGCGTGTCCACCTGCACTGTGCCGAGTAGCTCGTCCCACTGCTCCCGCATCTCGTCCCACGCCATGTCCACCACATCTGGCGTACGATATTTCTGCGCGAGTGCCAGCGCGTCTTCCCGGTTTGTCCCTTGCCCCAGGAGGAAATGGATCTCTGTGCTTTCGCCGGGTCCGAGATCGAGGTGAACCTGCAACGCGGCACACGGATCGAGTCCTGCCTCCACCCGGCCCTCTAGCCCGATGCGGTCCAGCGCAGCCGGACTCTGCATACTGCCCAGCTTTCCCAGGAACTCACCACGGTCGCCGGTCATGCCGTGCAGCCGTCGCCCGGCAGCGGCGAACGCCACGCGCTCGGAGAATTCGCTGTTGTACGGGTTACGAGCCAGAAGCACTTCCGACTCGCCATCGAATTCCGGGATCACGAACTGCTGGGCCCCATCGCGCGAGGTGCCCAGGACCCATTCGGCATAATAGGTCGCCGTCACCCGCCGGCCTTGGTTCCACGTGTTCTCCAGCCTTAACTGGATGACCTTGATCGGGTCATCGCGCGCCGCAAAGACGCGGACCCGCTGCCGAAGCCCGTGGCTGTTGTGCGTGAACGTCGAGTACCCCGCTCCGTGCCGGATCTCGTATGGCGCCCGCACGCGCACCGGCAGCGGTGTCGGCGACCACACCGCGCCTGTCTGCTCATCGCGCAGGTAGATCGCCTCAGCCGGCTCATCGCTCACCGGATCATTGCGCCAGGGCGTGAGCCGGTTTTCCTGGCTGTTGCCTGCCCAGGTGCCTCCAAGTCCTGCTTCGGAGACCAGGAACCCGAACTCGGGGTTCGCAATCACGTTGACCCAGGGCGCGGGAGTCCACTGGCCGGGTACCAGATCGATGACGTACTCTTTGCCGTCAGGAGTGAACCCGCCGTACCCGTTGCAGAAGTGCAAATCCTCGCTCGCCTCCAGCGCTGGCGTCGGCTCCGACTCCCTGACGCCTGGATAGGTGGGCTGCAACGCCGGAAGGCGCACCGGCCGGTCCTCGAGCGCTGCCAACTGATCGGCGAGCGAGCCCGCTCCACCATCGAGCACGACGCGTGCAGCAGACAGCAGAAGGATCCTGTCCGCTTCGCCGAGCTGGTCCGCACGTAGCACAAAGATGCCGCCGCGCTGGTTCAACAGACCATCGGCACCTGTTCGCTCGATCAAGCGGCGCAGTTGAGCGTTCAGCTCCTGCCCATATCCCGTCTCTCTCTCATTCAGCAGAACCAGATCGACCTGTATCCGGCGCTCGCGCCAATACGTGTGGGCCTTGAGCACGTCACTTACCAGCTCCATCTCATCTTCCTCGTGCACGCACACCAGGAGGATCGGATAGTCTCCCGAGATGCCCTGTGCCCACAGCGTGGCCTGCCCTCTCTGGTTCTGCGCGATCACGCCGGCTTCCGGTCTCAGGCCGCGGTACGGGTAAACTAGTGCTGCCAGAAGGCGATCGATCCGCTGCAGATCCTCACCGGTCAGCTCTAGCTCGCTGAGCGCATAGGCGCTCTGGCCCTTGGCCTCAGTAAAGGCCCGGTCGATCGCATCCCACTGCCGGTACCGGGTCATCACTTGCATGACGGCATCCCTCGATGTCCCTGCAGCGATCGTTACTGCGACGTGAGCTGTACTGCGCGGGTCCAAAGCGATCTCCTGATCCAGAGACAGGATCGGGTCCAGCGTGGCACCCGTGTGTCCCGTCAGCACACGCTTGGAGGACAGCAACTGTGGCGCAGCAATCGTCTGCCCGCGTCCCAGGAACTCGGCGCGGTCCCCCTCATACTCGACAGCACTCACCTCTGCGCCGCGCACGGCAACAGCGTGACCGAGGTACAGAGGTGTCTCCCCCTCTGCTCGAGGCCGACGCCGGTACAGCAGTATCTGCTCCTCCTCAACGAACTCGCTCTCGATAAAGAGCTTGTTGAATGCAGGATGCTGTCGATCCGTCTCTTGGCTGTTCAGCACGACCTCGCCGTAGCTGGTCACGCGCAGCCTCCGTACCTGGTCAGCGTGGTTCACGATCGTCAGCCGGCGGACCTCTACGTTGTCGTCTGGAGGCACGGTGACCTCGGCTCGCACGGTCCAGTCGTCCAGGCGGCGCCCATATGTGACCTGGTGCGGCGCAAAGGACACGTCCCCCTCGCCCTCCCCAGATCGCATCGGCTGCCTGGTAGGAGACCACAGCCGGCCAGTCTCGAGGTCTCGTAGGTAGACCCAGGTACCCCAACTATCGCACGTCGTGTCTGCCCGCCATCGGGTCAGGGCGACCTTTTCCTGTGATCCGGCACCCTCATCGTTCGAGGGCGTATACTCGCTCCAGCCACCACCTGCAGCAGTAGCAACT
This sequence comes from uncultured Anaerolineae bacterium, assembly GCA_964560475.1. Lineage (GTDB taxonomy): Bacteria > Chloroflexota > Anaerolineae > JAFGEY01 > JAFGEY01 > BS750m-G44. The sequence goes on along the minus strand of CAZLMZ010000001.1, from coordinate 8,588 downwards.
ACCGTGTAGCTGCCGTTCGACAACACACGTAGCATCGGCAAAGGCGCATCCGCAGATGCTTCCCACGGCGTGATCGTCACCTCTGGCTCTGCTCTCCGCACGGCGCTGACCTCGTCCTCCCCCAGTTCCTCCAACGGTGCGCCCTGCGGTACTCGCTCGTGCAACAGCAGCTCGACGCTTCTCACACGTTGGTCCGAGTGGAATCGCCGCTGCATGACATCCGCCAACAGCGCATTTCCCAGCGAGAGCATAATCATCGCCTGGTGGTGCGCCATGTAGGTGCGCACGAGTGCGTGGCGCTGCCCTAGTGGCAAGCGTGACGCCGTATAGTCGATCGACTCGTACAGGCCGTACTGGCCCTTGGCCTGCAGCTCCTCGAGACGATCTAGGTTCTCCATCACAGCCCTGGGCCGGATGGGAAGAGCCAGTATGGAGGCATAGGACGCGACCACGAGATCGTCCGCCAGGCCCCGCTTGAGCCCCAATCCGGGCACGCCGAACGCCTTGTACTGGTAGCCACGGTTGGCGTCGAACTGATAGTACGACGACTCTGAAACTCCCCACGGTACGCCCTCACGGCGAGCGTAGGCGATCTGCCTATCAACGGCCACACGACAGCTCTGCTCCAGCAATGTTCCCGGATAGCTCTCGACAAGGAGCGTCGGCATGAGGTACTCGAACATCGTGCCACTCCACGACAAGAGCGCCCTCATCCCTTCGATCTCGGCCAGCGGGCGCGCCATATGCAGCCAGTGTCGCTGAGGTACGTCTCCCTTGCAGATAGCCAGCAAGCTGGCAATGCGGGCCTCCGAGGCAAGCAGGTCGTAGTAGCTGTTGTCCAGCGTCTCGGACATCACGTTATATCCGATCCGGAACACCTCTCGCTGCGGATCCAGCAGGAACCCGAACTCCATCCCACGGAAAAGGTCGTCCGCGTGCCTGGCGATCTCCTCGAATGCGACCGACAGGCCAGCAGCATCCACCTGGGCGCGATCGAGCTGATCCCGCAAGCGCTGGCACCAGCGGAGCGCCTCCTCGACCCCTTCCGCACTATCGGCCGGTTCGGCAATCTCTCTCAGTATCGTCTGCAGCTCACCGAGCCGCAGCCGTGCCGCACGACAGAGCTCCGGCACGCCGTCCAGGCTCGGGATCCTGGTCAGAATGGCCAGCAAGGCCTGCCATGCTGGGCCGACCTCCTCGCCCTGCGCGCCAGTGAGGAAGGCAGGAGGTTCCTGAAGCACGTTCCACCACGGCAGCAACTGGTCGACCTCCCGCTGCAACCAGGTGAGGTGATACTGCATTCGCTCCGTCCAGACGCGCATCTCGCGCAATGTCGATGAGCTCAACTCATTGCCGTGTGCCTCAATGTACTCCATAATGTGCGCATTGAACGTTTCCCAGCCCGTCCCCGCAAACTCGCGCAGCAAACGGGGCCACGCTGCAGGATCGTCACGCTTGTCCAGTAGCCGTCGCTCGAATCCACTCAGCGTCTCTTCCATTGAAGCGGTTGCTGCCCGCAACGCACCACTTTCTACGCGACCGACTGCCTCCATCAGGAGCGCACATGCGTCGAGAAAGCCCTCCCATGCCTCCCAGCGCAGAAGCGGAGCAGACGGTACGCTTTCACAGGCCTGTGCTAGGGTCAGCAGGCATCCAGCTAGATTGCCGCTGTCTACGGTCGATACATATCGTGGTCTGAGCGGTTCGAGAGTACGCGTATCGTACCAGTTCATGAGATGCCCACGGTATGTTTCCAGCTCCGTAAGCGTGTCCAATGTATCGCGCAGTCGTATCGTCAGCTCCACTCGTCCAATGTAGCCCAGATCGTAGGCGTTTACTGTCGACAACAGCAACAGGCCGATGTTGGTTGGCGAGGTGCGATGAGCGACCACGCCGAGCGGTTCCTCCTGATAGTGGTCTGGCGGCAGCCAGTGGTCTTCAGGTCCCACAAAGCGCTCGAAATAGAGCCACGTCCGGCGAGCGAGGTGCCGCAGCCGGACGTAGGCCCCGGCTGGAAGATGTTCCTTGACCTGCTCGATCGGCCTGCTGATCCAGTGTGCGATCTGTGGCGACAGCACCCAGGCCACGAGTAAGGGGATCGCGGGGCCCAGCGACCTGGGCGCCACAAAGCCCACCAGGATCCCTGCTGCCACTGCCGTTAGCGGTGCTCCCCCCATCCGCAGCCAGATGACACCCACCTGCATCTTTCGCCCGAACAGGCTGACCGTGTGAGCTGCTGTGGTCCACTGTAGCAGGTGCCGATGCGTGACGAACAGCCGGACGAACGTGCTCCCGATGGCATCGATCGTGATCAGTACTTGGTATGGCATGAACGCGAGCGCGAGCAGCCAACGCAGTGCGTCATCACGCAGCCCTCGTATGTTCTCCCTTATCCCGCCTCCAGTTGTGACCCCCTCGACCACGGCCGAGATGCCCAACGTGACCAGGGGCACTCCGACGACGGCAGCCCCTATCACTGTCCAGAGCCACGGGGCCCCAGGGAAGATCAGCCAGCCACATATGAGCAGCGCCAGCACCGACGGGAGCGTCAGGCTGCGCCGCAGGTTATCGATCAGCTTCCAGCGGTCGAGCACGGACAACACGTTACGAATGCTCCCCTTTGTCTCGTGCGGTACTCCCGGCAGCAGCCATGGCAGGAGCTGCCAATCACCCCGGACCCAGCGGTGCATGCGGTGAGCATAGGCGAGATAGTGGGGCGGATAGTCCTCGTAGAGAATGATATCGGTCACCAGCGCCGCGCGACCGTGCACGCCTTCGAAGAGGTCGTGGCTCAACAGAGCGTTCTCTGGCACACGCCCATCCAGGCTCTTCTGGAACGCCGCGACGTCATAGATGCCCTTTCCTACATAGATGCCTTCCCCAAAGACGTCCTGGTACACGTCAGACACCGCGCGCGAATACAGGTCCAGGTTCACGTCGCCGGAATACACTCGGGCAAAGAGCGACTGGTTGGCGCTCGTCGGCTTGATCTCTGTCCGCGGCTGGAGCACAGTGTAACCAGAGACTACCCGCCCCGATTCAGAGTCAAAGGTGGCCCTGTTCAGCGGGTGAGCCATCGTGCCGGCGAGACGCCGTGCGCTGTCCCGCGGCAGTGAGGTGTCGGCATCGAGTGTGATCACATAGCGCACCCGCGATAGCGCTTGCTGGTCTCCGAGCTTGAGCATATAGGAGGTGTCGTCTTCCCCAAGCAGGAGTTGGTTGAACTCGGACAGCTTGCCACGCTTGCGCTCCCAGCCCATCCACGTCTCCTCGGCCGCGTTCCATTTCCGCCTGCGGTGATACAGGTGGAACGGGTCTGCGCCCTCGCGCGCGTGAGCCCGGTTGAGCTGCCGGATGCCAGCGCTGGCCCTGTCGAGCAGAGCCTCATCCTCCGGCATGTCCTGCGCGGGGGCATCGGCGAAATCAGTAAGCAAGGCAAAGTGCAGGTTTGGGTCGTCGTTGCTCAGGTAGTGTAGCTCGATCTGCTGTAACAGAGCCTGGATGTCCGACTCACTGCTCAGCAGCGCGGGGATCACGACCATCGTCGTGTATTCCTCAGGCACTCCTTCTGAGAAGTCCATCTTGGGCAGCATCCGCGGTGGGACAAAGCGCGTGAGCAACCAGTTGATCACATCGACGGTTACGGCAGAAGCCGGGATCAGGCTGACCACTCCAACGAGTACCAACACCCATAGAGCGCCGCCTTCCCAGAGGCCGTACAGCAGTAGCAGCGTAAGCACGCCCAGCGTCGAGACCGAGATGGCACCGAAATAGAAGGCTGTAGCCTGCGCGGCGAGCCAGCGCCGCATGCGCACTTTCCACGGCGGACGATAGTCCAGCCGCTCCTCCAGACCATCGCGCCCACTACCTACCAGCACATAACCTACGTGCGCCGTACGCTCTACGGTTGCCACCGGTTCGGTCCCCTCGACCGCTAGCGAGCGATTCTCTATCGCTAGCTCGACCGCCGCCTCTGCAATCTCCACCTCCTCCCTGCCGGTCCCCTTGGCCAGCGTCTCTACACGCTTGCGATACAGGTCGCGTGTCTCAAAGTCCATATGAGGGTAGATGCCGACTGGATCTTCACGAAGGGTCTGCTCGACTTGGCTGAGCTCCTCGAACCAGCTCTCCCAGTCCTGGTTGAGCAGCACGTGCAGGCTTCGGATCCCGTTTGCCACCACTTGCTCGTTCGACGCGTCCTGAGCCAATGGTGTGAGAGCGTAAAGTGCATCCTCGTCATCTATAGGCCCAAGATCAGCGATCTTGAGCAGTGCCGAGGTCACGTACTCCAGCTCGACGATACGCAGCATCGTTGGCAGTGCCCACAGCTCCCCCATCGTGAGCGACCTCACCGACTGGTAAGCGTGCACAAAAGCTCGCAGCCTGTCCATGTCGATGCCATTCGGGGAAGAACGCCCAATCTCGCGCGCAAGTGCATAGGCGCGTGGGTGGCCCGCAGCATCCGTGTCGACGAGTACCGGGAGTTCACGATAGTACCGGTCGGGCATATCCTTCTGGACCTGCCGCAGCGTCTGCTGTACGACGTAAAAGTTGTCCAGCATCCACTCACCGGCGTACGAGATCGAGATGTCGGTCTCTGATCGCTCCACAAAGTACCGGTACGCTTGCGTCAGCACCTCATCCTGTACATCCAGGTAGCTCAGGACGGACCGCTCCCGCGCCGCACCCAGCGCGGCCCGTTGCTCCCGAGCTAGTGCCTGCGCTGCCTCGATCCCCTCGGATGATGTCCGCGGCTCCTGTTTCTGGATGCGAGTTGCAGTTTCCGAGCCTTGCTCCTTACCGGGCATACCCTAGTGTCCTTTATGCTCTCTGACTGATAGTTCCGCCTGTGATGGTCGCGACTCATCCTCCTCGATGTCCTGAACGATGAGTAGCGGCGTAGTACCATATGCGATAAAACCCGCCGTGATGCTACCGTAGGTGCGTCGGGGCGCCCCAGAGTATCCATGTGCAGACAGGACGACGAGATCAGCCTCCTCACTCTCCACAGCGTCCTGAAGCGTGGTCGCCACGTCGCCGCCGACGAGTAACCTGGCTTGTGCGTCGGCCGACAGCCGCCTTCGCAGCCGATCAAGGTATGCCTTAGCCTCTACCGTGTTCCGTTCCACCAGGCGCTCTGCAAGATCGAGGTCTTCTTCCGTCGGCTTGGTCTGACGAGGCATTTCAGGCTCGTGGACCACGTGCGTCAGCAGGATCGTGCCCCGGTTCGCTTCAGCCAGGAGAGCGGCTACTGGCAGCGCACACTCTGCACGCTGTGATCCGTCGAGGGGCACCAGGATGCGCCGGTATCGCGCCACGCCACCCCGCTCTATGCCCGGCTGATAGGCACGCACGATCATCACGGACTGGCGAGCCCGGAGGATGATCTTTTGTACGACGCTGCTCACGTTCCAGCCGCTGAGACCGCTCTGCCCGTGGCTGCTGAGCACGATCAGGCCGAATCCCCGTTCCCTGGCCAGCTCCAGCACCCGCTCAGCGGGTGCCCCCTGGAGGATGACCGTCTCTGCGCTCACTTCACTGCCTGCCAGGCCATCCGCCACCTCCTGCAGATACGACTGCGCCTCGGCCTCGGCGAGGTGCCACCCAACCGGGTCAGCAGGACTGCCGCTGCCCTCTGCGTGCTCTTGCCCCAAGACGCGAAGTAGCACAGCAACAGCATCGAACGATGTAGCCACCGCAACCACGTGAGGCAGCACGCACTCTGCCAGGGATGAGCCGTCCAATGGTACGAGTATCTCGCTAAACATTGTCCTTTCCTCTCGGCGAGGCTTGCCGCTCCGACTCCTACCCCGTAGATGTGTACTGCCGTCCGGCAGGCCCTGCACTGCCCTGGCACGCGGCGCTAGTAGCGGAATACCGCCGGCACCACTCCATCGCCAGGCACGGCAACGATCTCCGCCGTGTACACCGCACCACCGTTCGTCAAATCGCTCTGCTTCTCCCTAAAGAGATCGTCACGCCACAAGTCCTGTGCCGGCCCCGGTAGCTCGTCGATCTCTCCCGCGTTCGGCCCTTCCCGCTTGGGCTGATCCTCGGCATCGGACAAGAGATCCTTCAACCTTCTTTCAGGGTCACCTCACGCCTAGCGATGGCGGCACTCAGATGGGCCCCAAACAGCGCAATCCACGCACTGAGGTAGATCCAAAACATGAGCACTACAACGGCTCCCAGTGAACCGTACACCAGATCGTAGCGCACGAGGCCGCTGCTCAAGTAGTAGGCAAAGCCACGCTTTGCCAGTTCCCAGCCGACCGCGGCGAATGCCCCTCCCCACAGTGCCGCTCGCCAGGGGACAGCGATATTCGGCACCCACCGGTAGAGAGCAAGAAACATCACCAGGTTGAGTGACACAGGCACGAGTGCCGATAGCATGTGCCAGAACGCCGTCTTGTAGATCGAGATCCCTCCTCCTAGAGGGACGTTTTGCTGTGGCAGGAAGCTGAGCAGAGCTGTCGCTCCCACTGACAGGACGAACAGCAGGATCACGCCGGCCACCATGCCAAACGCGAGGAGTCGCTGCTCCACGAGTCCCATCTCTTCTGCGCCCGGCCACGCAAGGTTGATGTTGCCTGCCAGCGCCGTAAACGCGCCCGACGCAGACCACACCAGGCTGATCAGTGCCACGAGGCCGATCGAGCCGCGCTTGTCCAGCACCTGGCTCACATTTTCCCTGATCAGCGTCTGTGAAACGGGGATCACGTTCGAGACGAGGCTCACCGCCTGGTTGAATGCACGCTGGCTCTGGAGAAAAAAGCTTCCACCCGCAACCAGAGCCAATAGCAGCGGAAACAGTGAAAACATCGCAAAGTAGGCAATCGCCGCTGCGGCTTGAGGTGCCCGAGCGCCGCCAAAGCTCTCAAAGGCCTGCTGCAGGATACCTAATAGTCCCCCAGATGCCTTGTTCGCACGCTGAAACAGATTATGCAGATCGTCCATGGATCGAGCCCCTTCAGGACGAAGAAACGTTGAGCAGCTACGCAACTGGCTTGCCCTGCTCCTCGGGCACGCCACGACCTCAAGGGGCGCACACCCTTCCCGCGTAGGCCCGCTGCAGTACGCTGTCCCAGTTGCCCTCCATCAAAGCGCCGCCGCCTACTCGGCGCGCGGCGCTCTGTATCTCATAGCTTATCGGTGTTGCGGAGGCTGGGACGCCCCGACAACGACCTACTCGCTCTCTTCTGGCCCTCCTCTCCCGCGCGGCCAGAACAGAGCGAAGACCAGACCCGCTACGAGAAACCAGCTCAGCCAGTAGTCCATGGGCCCCGGGAATCGGCCCGGATGTGCCGCAGCACGCTGGCGATGCCGCAGCTCCTCTGCAAACGCACGTGCGCCCTCTGGATTGTCGACCGACTGCCACGTAAACTGGACCGGCGCCGCACGAAGGCCCCCTGCACGGATCCAGGTCCTGACCCGGAACGAGTCTCCATCGGCATCCACTGCCACGTCGCGCACGTGAAATGGGCTCGTGCCGCGCTCCAACACGGACACGGCCGCTGGTTTGATCACTGCAAGGGCTGAGTCTCGTCGTGACGGCTCTTGCTCTTTGCCGTCCTCTCGCTCTCCAGCCTCTTCTCGTTCCTGCGGTTCCGCTTTCCCCTCAGCCTGCTCGGCCTCTTGTGGTTCACCGCGCAGCACCCGGTCGACGTGTTCCATCAGCCCGCCGACATCGACGGACATGTGATGGTCATAGAGGGTGAATGTCACCACACGCGCGGGATTCTCTCTACTGCGCGCAGTATAGGTGAATGTATTCTCCATCATCGATCATCTCCCTCGTATCCGGTTAGGTGCCAGCAGCAAGGCCAACCTTAGCTATAGGCGAACTGCCCTTGCTGCCAGGGCCGTGCCTCTGCTCCGGCTCACCGCGCGACTGAGCGTCAGTGGTCCCGCAGTCGCTCCCGTTTCTTCCTTATCTGTCGCTCCAGCTCATCCAGTGCTCCTTTGACCGCGGCTTTGGCCGTCCCGGCCTTTTCTACCGCCGCCAGGTTGTTCGGTCGCACGTACCCGATCACACGAGCCTCGTAGACGTGAGGTGTCTGATCGTGCGCAAGTCGTCTCAAGGCAAGCGACGCCCCGATCAGGTCACTATGCCCAGCAGCCAGATCCATGAGCCTGCGCTCGGCTTCCAGCCGCAGCTCTTCCTTCTGAACATCTCCCAGATGCTCTGCCTCTGTATGAAACTCGAACGTAAAGTCGAGCTTTTGCTCCGTCATCTACAGCCTGCTCCATTCCACCCACTTACTCTCTTGCCCATAGTATAGCAGATGTCGACATCCTCAACCGACGGAGTCGGTTAGAATAACTTCCGTAGTCGGTTGTATGCGTTGGATTTTGGTTGGGCGAGATGGACGCCGGCTTTGACCCAATGAGGCAGATCGTCCGAGCGTCAGCGATGAGCTAGCGCCCTACGCAGTACGAGCCAGGCGATCACAAACCATCCCACGGTCATGGCGCTCAGCACTGCCATGAGATCGAGAGGCGGCGCCAGTCCACGCAGCATCACGGCCTGCAAAGAGCGGATAGCATACGTTGCCGGTAACATCCAGGAGAGTATTCGTACCGGTTTC